>JBGUJM010000015.1:0-11102 GCA_045113935.1 Anaerovoracaceae bacterium | reverse complement strand
CTCTGTTCATCAATATCCCGGTGATCTTTCTTGCTTCTCTGCTTGTTCCTGTATGCCTGACCGCGCTGCTTATTACTACGGCGGCAGGAACGCCGGGGAGTATTACGGTCACCTTGATCGAAGGACTGTCAGAGTTCATCATAAGGATCAATGAAAAGGCCGCGGCAGGCGGTTATTTTTCAAATCAGATAACATCCGGAAACATGGGCTGGCTAATATTCTTATATCTTGTCATGTTTCTTGCCTCATCGGAATGGTTCAGGATAAAACTCATCAGGAAAGAATACCGCAGCATCTTCCTTGCTGTGATCTGTATGGCAGCAATGTCGCTCTGCTACGGGGCCGCCTCATATAATGTGTTTGCTGATGATACTGTAGTATTTGTCTCTGTCGGACAGGGAGACTGTACACACATCAGGTCTGAAAATGGTGATGTCCTGATAGACGGAGGCGGAAACACGGAGCGTAATGTGGGCAAGGATACCCTGATGCCTTATCTGCTCGGTAACGGCGCCGACAGGATCGAAATGGGACTGGTGACCCATCTGCACACCGATCACTGTCTGGGGCTCCTGCAGCTTGCCGAAGTCTTTCCGGCAGGATGTATCGGAATACCTGAAGACTACCGGAAGCCGGTGGAAAAACTCCGGGCGGCAGGAGAGACAGCTTCCGCCCGGCAGGAAAGCGGCAATGAGACAGAGCGTGACGATGAAGAGGGCGGAAATACAGATGATCTGATCAGAAGCTGCAGGAATATCCGGTTCATCACGACGGGAACAAGGATAGAAATAAGCGATGATATATGTATTGACCCGGTATGGCCTCCAAGCGGAAAGCATGGAGATACGGAAATTGAAGATCCCAATGAGAACAACATGGTCTATATCGTCAATTGCAGAGGAGTGAAAGTGATGGTGACCGGCGACCTTCTTGAAGAAGATGAACTGGAGATGATCAGGTATTACCGGGGCACCGATACTCTGAAATGCGATATTCTCAAGGTGGCCCATCACGGCAGCAAGTCAAGCTCGAGTGAGGAATTCCTTGATGTAGTCAGCCCGTCCATCGCGGTGATCCAGGTCGGGAAGAACAACTTCTACGGACATCCTCATGACCAGACTCTGGAAAGGCTTAAAGAGCGCGGAATTGAAATATACAGGACAGACCTTAACGGAGCAGTCGGCATAGACCTCAACGGCAAACGCATCAAAACAGATGTAATGAGGAGCTGCGTGAGAGACTATTGATATATTTTTATGCATGATTGCGTATTTTTATGCTATAATGATTCAGCATGAATGATAACAGTATGAAGTCCGGAGGCAACAAATGAGACTGTCAAGACAAAACAAGATACTCGAGATCATCAAGACCAATGAGGTTGAGACTCAGGACCAGCTGCTCAACCTGCTCCGCAATGCAGGATACAGCGTAACGCAGGCTACGGTATCAAGAGACATAAGAGAGCTGCAGCTTGTCAAAGGTCAGACAAGAGACGGACGCTATAAATATATATCCGGGAATTATGACAACCGGCCTATTTCCGAGAGATTCATAAGGATATTCAAGGAAACTATCGTTTCCTGGCAGTCTGCTCAGAATCTTATCGTTGTCAAGACTCTGTCCGGCTGCTCAGGCGCTGCCGGTGAAGCCATAGATTGCCTCAGCCTTGATCATGTAGTAGGCTCTATATCGGGAGACAATACTCTTCTGGTAATAGTGGACAACGAGGAGAATGTAAAACTGGTCACAGATAAATTCAGCAAGATAATGAGTGACTCAGAATAATCAACTATGATAGACCGGATTGCGATAGACAATTTTGCGACAATAAAGCATATATCGTTCGACCTCGGTGAGGGTCTGAACATAATCACAGGAGAGACCGGAGCGGGCAAGTCCGTGCTGGTCACAGCCATCAGCACTGTTCTGGGGGACCGTGCTGATACTGCTATGGTCAGAACGGGTTCAGACAGAGCTCTTATACAGATAGCAGGCGATAAGAACGGCGAAGAAGCAGTTATTTCGAGAGAGATACTGGCTTCGGGAAAGTCTGTATCCAAACTGAACGGAGAGATGGTGACCCTCGGGCAGATCAGGAAATTCTGCTCAGACTGGGTGGATATTCACGGACAGTATGACAATCAGCAGATACTGGATCCGGATAATCATATCCGCATCACAGACAGGTATCACAGCGAGGCCATCGGACCGGAGCTGGATAAGCTGGAAACCATTTATTATGAATACAAGGCAGCGCAGAAGGAATATGATGACCTCCTGAAAAGTGAAGCCGAAGCTCTGCGGCAGCAGGATTTTTACAGGTTCGAATATGACTACATAGGGAATCTTGATCTGAAGTCAGGAGAGGACGAGGAACTGCGGGAACTGCTCAGCATTGCAAGGAACGGAGCCCGTATTTCTGCTGCTGTGCATAAGGCATATGATCTGATACATGAGTCAGATATGTCTGTTCTCTCAGGTCTCAGCAGAGCATCCGATGAACTGGCATCAGTGACAGAATACAGCGACAGACTGGCAGCGCTGGCAGAACGCGCTCAGGCCGCATACTACGAGCTCGAGGATGTTTCAGCCGGGATCCGGGAACTTACGGATTCATTCACATATACTGATGAGGATCTTGACCGCATTTCCGAACGTCTTGCTGTAATCGAAGATGCAGTGAGGAAGTATCAAAGGAGCCCTGAAGAGATCATTTCCTATCAGAAAGAACTCGGGGAAAAACTGGAACTGATCAGCAATTTTGACGATGAAAAGAAACGTCTGGCAGACACCGCCCGGCGCAGATATGTACTGCTCGAAGATCAGGCCGGACATGTAAGCGAGATCAGGCACATCATCGCGTCAAAGCTTGAATCAGCTATGGTCAAGGAACTGCAGGATCTGGATTTTGCCAACTCGGAATTCAGCATCAGAATAGACCGTGCTGATGAGATCAGCCCGCTGGGATATGATCAGGTGGAGTTTCTCATATCCACCAACCCGGGGGAACCTCTGATGCCGCTTACAAGGATCGCTTCGGGAGGCGAGATATCGAGGATCATGCTGGCTTTCAAGCATATAATCGGAGACAGTGACATGGTCGGAACCATGATATTCGACGAGATAGACACGGGTATCAGCGGCAGAACTGCTCTTGTGGTCGGACGCAAGATGAGTGAGATCGCGGACCATCATCAGATCATCGCTGTTACCCATCTGCCGCAGATCGCGGCTTATGGCGATGATAATTACCTTATTACCAAGACTATCGCAGATGAGAAACCGCACACGGATATCGAGCATCTGGATGAGAAGGGCAAGGTCAGGATGGTAGCTACACTGTTCAGCGGTTCATCAGACAGCGAGAGTGCCCTTGACGCGGCAAGAGAACTTATAGAAGCAGCGTCATCATAGATGATATATTTACATCATCCTGTCTGCGGCACAGTCTGCATAATTGAAAAGCATGACAAAAGGCTCCCGCCGGAGCCTTATTATTATGTCTTCTTTATCTTCCCGGAGCAGCAGAGAGGACGAACAGTTCGAGAGCTGTATCCTTATCTATATCTCCGCGCTTGATGTCGCGGTCTATATTGTACAGATCTGTGAGAAGTTTTCTCAGACGGGCCGGGCTGTAAGCACCCGCAGCCTGCCAGGCTTTTTTGAAGCGGAACTCATTGATCCCGGTCTTCCGGGCCATCTGGGAAACGCTCAGACCCTCACGTGACAATTCAAGTGAGTCATACATGATCTCCATCTGTCTGATAAGCAGGGCGATGATCTGCATGGAGCCGTCTTCCTCACGGATGATCGTTTCGGCGATCTCCAGCGCGCGGGATCTGTTGCCGCTTACGACGGCATCGACCAGATTGAACACAAACCGGTCATTATCACCTGTGAGAAGGTCTTCGATGACGTCTCCTGTGATCTCATCGCCTCTGCATGCTCTGACCAGTTTGCCCGTATCCGCGTCCAGCTGGGTCAGAGTATAGGTGCTGTCACGGTTGTAATATCCGGAGATGTCGATCAGCAGATCCATCTCGCGGCGGGCTATCATTTTGCCTCCGGAATGGATGCGCTTGGTGATGAAAGCCTTGAGATCCGCACGTTCCAGACGGGCGAATTCATATGCCCCTGCAGCTTTGATCAACTTTTTGCCGTATGATGTGATATCTCCGGCATACCTGCTCTCAAGCACGAATATGAGAACAGAGGAATCCTGTTTCCGGGATGCAAAATCAAGCAGCTCATCGCAGCCCGCATCCGCGCTCTTGCGGAACAGCGGCAGATAGTTCCGTACGATGATCACACGCTTATCCGAGAACATGGAATAAGCCCGCGCTTCTCCCATGATTTCATACGCCCCAGCATCTGCGCCGTCAATATGTTTAACATCAAGACTGCGCCACTCTTCATCGACATATCTGCTGATGATCTGACTGACGGCCCAGTCCATCAGATAATCCTCGGCTCCGTAGAAGAAGAGGACATCCTTCAGTATTTCTTTGCGGTAGTCATTAACAAAATCCTTGTAAGCCATGTGTGTATTCTAACATAAGGGATTTACAGCCCACAAGGATGCAGGGGACAAATGACAGAATGGTTCTTTCAGAAGACATATCTGCAAAGCAACAGCAAAAAAGAACAAAAAACGAACATGGACAATATGCCTGTATAGTGATAGAATTGCAGGCGTAACAATACGCTGAAAAAGGTGGAAAAATGAGGATTTTGGGAATAGACCCGGGGTATGCTATCATGGGGTACGGAATACTCGATTACAAGGGGAACAAGTTCACTCCCGTCGAGTACGGTTCAATAACCACAGAGGCTAAGACACCCAATGAAGAGAGACTTCTGACCCTGTATAATGAACTGACCCGTATCATCAAAGAGTATCAGCCGGATGAGGCAGCGATAGAGGAACTTTTCTATAATACGAATGCTACTACGGCTATTATGGTCGGGGAGGCAAGAGGAATGGCTCTTCTGGCTTGTGCGCAGGGAGGCATCAGAATATCTGAGTACACTCCGCTGCAGATCAAGTCATCGCTGACAGGATACGGCCGCGCGGACAAAAAGCAAGTACAGACGATGGTCAAAATGATCCTCGGACTGTCCCAGGTACCGAAGCCTGACGATACCGCTGATGCTCTGGCAGCCGCGATCTGCCACGCGCATCACGCAGGCAGCAGGATACCCCGTCAGTAACAACAGAGAGAGAATATTATGATTAGATTTATCAAGGGTGAATACCTGTACTATGAATCCGGCGCTATCGTCGTCATGACAGACGGAGGCATAGGATTCAGGATATATGTATCGGATACGAGCAGCCTCCTTACTGCAGCGGAGGGTGATGAACTGTCTGTCTATACCTACCTGCAGGTCAAGGAGGACGGTATGGCGCTGTACGGATTTCCTGATGCAGAGGCGCTGGGACTGTTTGAACAGCTTATCACAGTCAAGGGCGTCGGGCCTAAGGCCGGCCTTGCCATCATGTCACTGGGGACCCCCAATCAGATCAAGGGTGTCATAGCCGCAGGGGACGCTGCGTCGATATCGATGGCACAGGGAATAGGCAGGAAGACGGCTGAGAGAGTCATTCTTGAACTTAAGGATAAGGTATCAGTTCTGCCGCTTGACATGAACGAGCCTGAGGGCTTAGCGCCGGCAGCGGTACCGGGCAGCGGAGAGAGAGGCGAAGCTGTCGTGGCTCTCACGACTCTCGGATATACCAAACGAGAAGCTGAGGCGGCAGTGGGATCGGTCCCGGATGAAGGACTCAGCACGGAAGAATATGTAAGGAAGTCACTCAAATTCCTTTTATAGGAACTCAGGCTCCGACAGCAATTAGTCTTTTGCAGGAAGAAGATATATGGAACGAGTAACACAGACCAAAGCAACACCGGGAGAACTCGCAGGCGAGCTGACACTCAGACCCCAGTACCTCAGTGAGTACTGCGGCCAGTCAGCAGCGAAGGACAATCTCTCCATATACATTGAAGCAGCCAAGATGAGAGGCGAGTCTCTTGATCATGTTCTTTTCTACGGACCGCCGGGACTGGGCAAGACGACACTTGCCGGGATCATCGCTAATGAGCTCGGTGTCGATATCAAGGTGACATCAGGGCCTGCGATCGGAAGAGCGGGAGATCTTGCCGCCATACTGACCAATCTCAATGAGAATGACGTCCTCTTCATCGACGAGATCCACAGACTCAACAGGTCGGTAGAGGAAGTCCTCTATTCCGCGATGGAGGATTTTGCTCTGGATATCATCATAGGCAAGGGGCCTGCAGCCAGATCCCTTCGGATAGATATAGCCAGATTCACTCTGATAGGCGCTACGACAAGAGCCGGAAGTCTTTCAGGTCCGCTGAGAGACCGCTTCGGCATAGTGGAAAAGTTCGAGTTTTACACTCCGGAAGAGATCCGCGAAATACTCAGACGTACCGCGAGCGTACTCGGTACGAAGATAGATGACGAGTCTCTGGATGAGCTGGCGAGAAGATCCAGAGGAACGCCGCGTATCGGCAACAGGCTCATCAAGAGAGTGAGAGATTTCTCTGCGGTCATTGCCGACGGCGATATCAGCATAGACATCACAAGAAAAGCTCTGGACGCCCTCGGTGTCGATGAGCTTGGACTTGAGAAACTCGACAGAGACATACTCACTACAATCATCAAGGGATTCAACGGCGGTCCTGTCGGCATTGAGACGATAGCCAGCGCTATCGGCGAGGAGCGGGTCACCATCGAAGATGCCAATGAACCTTATCTGATCCAGGCAGGGCTGCTCTACAGGACACAGAAAGGCCGGGTCGCATCCAGGGCTGCCTACGAACATATGGGGCTGATGGGGTTCTATACTGAGCCTGATGACAACGGCAAAGAAGTAACAGAAAACGGAAAGGCACGAAGGGGCGCATCCGGCGGCAGCGGACAGCTGACCCTTGATGACATATAACAGATTAATAGCGGCCTTCTCCGTATCATACTGAGAATTATGAGAATAGAAGATTTTGATTATAAACTGCCTGAAGAGCTGATCGCGCAGACTCCGATGGAGCAGCGCGACGGCTGCAGGCTGATGGTGCTGGACAGAAGTAAGAAGACGGTGGAACACCGTCATTTTTACGATATTCTCGATTACATCAATCCGGGCGATTGTCTGGTCCTCAATGACTCACGAGTTATTCCTGCCAGGATGTATGGCATCAAGGAGGGAACGGGGGCGCATATCGAGATGCTTCTGATCAAGCGTATAGAAGGCGATAAATGGGAGACAATGGTAAGGCCGGGCAAGAGACTTCACGAGGGCGATACTGTTCTTCTTGCAGGGCGGACGGATACATGCCCGTCCGGATATGAAGGCAGTATGGAAGAAGGATATCTTGTGAACGGTATCAGACAGCCATTCAAAGCCCATATCCTCGGGTATCATGACAGGGAAAACGGTACAAGGCTGGTTGAATTCGAATATGACGGGATCTTCATGGAGAGACTCGAGGAGATAGGATCGATGCCTCTGCCTCCGTACATTTCAAGACCTGCCGAGGACTCTGACAAGGAAATGTACCAGACTGTCTACAGCCGTATAGACGGATCAGTCGCCGCTCCGACAGCAGGACTGCATTTTACCCATGAACTTCTTGAGAAAGCCTTGCGGAAGGGTATCCGGATAGCTTATGTGACACTTCATGTCGGAATCGGAACGTTCAGGCCTGTCAAAGTCGAGGTGGTGGAAGAACATAAGATGCACTTCGAGGAGTGCTCGATCGACGAAGCCAATGCCGACATAATCAACAGAACGATAGAAGAAGGCGGAAGGATCATTTCAGTCGGAACTACCTCTACAAGAACTCTGGAAAGTATGGCCGCGGCGGATCCTCAGGGCAGAGGATACAGGATCGTGCCGGGGAGCAAATCCACAGGGATATTTATATATCCCGGCTATGAGTTTAAGATCGTTGATGCGCTGATCACGAATTTCCACCTGCCGAAATCAACACTTCTGATGCTGATCTCGGCGCTGTATGACAGGGAAGAAATATTGAAAGCTTATGCGCAGGCTGTACAGGAACGGTACAGATTCTTCAGCTATGGGGATGCCATGCTTATCTACTAGGAGGCCACATGGAAGGACCGCTCAAATACGAACTTTTACATACAGACAAAAAGACCGGAGCCAGACGCGGGCGCATCACTACTCCGCACGGAACGATAGAAACACCTGTTTTCATGCCTGTAGGAACGCAGGCCACAGTCAAGGCTATGAAGCCTGAAGATGTTGAAAAGACCGGCGCTCAGATCATTCTGGCGAACACATACCACCTCATGCTGAGACCGGGAAGTGACATAGTCAGAGAAGCGGGCGGCCTGCATGAATTCATGAACTGGCACCGCCCGATACTGACAGACAGCGGCGGCTTTCAGGTGTTCAGTCTCGGGCACATGAACAAGATAACCGAAGAAGGTGTACAGTTCTCTTCACATATCGATGGCAGCAGGCAGATGCTCAGCCCTGAGAGGTCCATGGAAGTCCAGAATGACCTAGGATCAGATATCATTATGGCTTTTGATGAGTGCGCGCCGCCTGACGCTACGAAGGCTTACATAGAAAAGTCACAGGAACTTACAACCAGATGGCTCAGACGCTGCGCGGCAGCGCATAAGAATCCTGACAGGCAGGCACTGTTCGGGATCATGCAGGGAGGGTTTTTCCGTGATCTGCGTGAGAAGAGCGCCAGGGCTATCGTAGATCTGGATCTTCCGGGATACGCTATAGGAGGCATTTCTGTCGGAGAAGCAAAAGAAGAATACATCGGCGTTCTTGAATACGCGCCGAAACTTCTTCCTGAGAACAAACCCCGTTATGTCATGGGGATCGGAACTCCGGACTATATTTTCGAAGCAGTGGAGCACGGAGTGGATATGTTCGACTGCGTGGAACCTACCAGGATAGCCAGACATGGGATGGCTATGACCAGCTACGGCAGACTCAGCATCAAGAACGCAAGATTTGAGAGGGACTTCGGCCCTCTGGATCCTGAATGCGACTGCTATACCTGCAGGACGTACAGCAGGGCATATCTGAGACACCTCTTCAAAGCCGGCGAGACGATGTCACACATGCTGCTTACAGAACATAACCTCAGGTTCCTGTCACATCTGTCAGAGGAGATAAGAAAGTCGATCGAAGAAGACAGATTTTCAGAATTCAAGGAAGAATTCTATTCAAAATACTACAAGTAAAACTAAGAATGAATGGATCGATCTGCCATTGTCCGGATTACTGCTTGCGGAATGAAGACATTAACGATCACGGTAGAAAGAAGATTTCTCAATAAAGATGTGTGCCGGGCAGAGGCTCGCAGGATCCTCTCAGAGCATCTTTTCGAAAATCTGAGCGAGGCACAGCTGGCGCGGGAGATATATTTTCACGCGCTGGCTTTCTATTTCAGCAAAAACAAGCGCTGGCTTTCGCGTATCAATGCGCATGCCGATCCTATTGATATCTGTGACGGCGGCGATACAAGGATCAGAAGAACAGTTTTTTCAGCTGCGTGGCTGATTTCCGGCCGGAAAGGGAAGAATGGAAACAAAAATACTTAATACTGACCGTTTATGTCCTGCTTCAGAACACTGCGGCGGATGTATATATCAGGGCGTGCCGTACGAAGAGCAGTACAGGCAGAAGGATAAGTCTGTAAGGCGGCTTCTAGAAAAACACAAGATCGACGAGCCCGTCTATCTCGGCATGGAACCGGCTATATGTACAGGCGCATACAGGAACAAGATGGAATACACATTCGGAGACCTTGAGAAGGGCGGCGAGCTGGAACTCGGAATGCACTTCAAAGGCCGTTTTATGTCGATTATAACGACGGATGAATGCCAGCTGGTTCCTGCTCCTTTCAATATGATTCTCCGCTCTGTGCTTGAATTCTGCCGTTCTGAGGGGTATGTGCCTTATCACCGCAAGACACATCTCGGACTGCTCCGCAATCTGGTAGTCAGATGCGGAGTCAGGACTGGCGAGATCCTGGTCAACATAGTAACGTCGAGTGAACCGGGATTCGACGAGAACAGATTCAGAGAACTCCTGCTGGCACTTGATCTGAGAACACCTGAGCAGCGTGAAAGCGGTGAGCCCGGAATGAAAATTGTCGGTATCATGCGAACTTTCAATGACAGTGTCGCTGATGCAGTCATCGATGAGAGCCACATGATACTGTGGGGTCGTGATTACTACAATGAGGAAATCCTGGGTCTGAAGTTCAAAGTCAAGGCTTTCGCTTTTTTCCAGACTAACATTGACGCTGTGGAGCGTCTGTACAGTGATGTCCTTAAGGTCGTGCCTGATGTGTCGGGAAAAACGGTATATGATCTCTATTGCGGTACCGGAACGATTTCCCAGCTTATGGCGGGCGCAGCAAAGAATGTATATGGGATAGATATAGTTGAGGATTCGATCGTTGCAGCAAGATCCAACACAGATCTTAATGGCATCACCAACTGCCACTACATATGCGGTGATGTCAAAGAGAAGCTTGACGAGATCCCGGTAAAACCGGATGTCATAGTGGTTGATCCTCCGAGAGTAGGGATCCACGACAAAGCCGTGGCCATGCTGTGCAGATACGGGATAGACGAGATCGTTTATGTATCCTGCAATCCGAAGACGCTATGTATTAATCTCGATAGCTTCCGCAGCAACGGATATGAGATAAAGTCGATCAGAGCATATGACAACTTCCCGATGACTAAACATGTGGAGTGCGTAGTATTGATGTCAAAGGTTAAGTGAGATAGGGCGTAAATGCGTTGATTTCAAAGGATTCCCGGGTTTCGGCCCGGGATTCAATTCTTGGATAAATTCTGTCAAATACCACTATGATAAGTTCTGTCAAAGGTGATAGTAGAGTGGAATATTCAAAAAATGGGGTAGTGGAGTGGACAAGACTGCTTTTTCGGTGGCGGAGTTGATAGAACTGTTGCAATCAGCCGCACTCAGATAGCCCTGCTCGTTGAATGTATAAGTAGTTATGTGATGGAAAAGGTGCCCATCACGGAGCTGCATAAAAGTGTCTCGT
>JBGUJM010000014.1:0-1957 GCA_045113935.1 Anaerovoracaceae bacterium | reverse complement strand
TCATGAATCAGGTCGATGATGATACCGACAGGCTTGCTGCCGCGTTCAGGCTGCAGCAGATATTTGCAGTGCTGGGTATACAGAGTGCATGGGGCTCACTGCTTGAAGAACCCGGGATCGCAGTTATACTGGAGGCTGCCGGCAACAGCAGCAGATTCGGAAGCAACAAGCTTCTCCACATCATGGACGACGGACGTCCGATGGCAGCATCCATACTGGAAGCCGCGCGTTCAGTAAACGCATATAAGAAGATCCTAGTCACTCAATACGATGAAGTAGCTGCAATGGCTCCTGATTTTGACGTCGTGATCAATGACAGGCCGGACCTCGGCATCTCACGCAGCATGCAGCTCGGGCTCATGGCAGCAGGCGATGCTGACGCATACATGTTCTGCGTGTGCGACCAGCCCGGCCTCACCAAAGCGACCCTCGAAAGGCTCATCAAAGCATATAAAAAAGGAACTGCCGGCATCGTTTCCCTCGCGTGGCAGGGAAAGATGTGCAATCCCAAGATATTTTCATCCCGTTACAGGGAAGAACTTATGGCTTTGTCAGGTGATACAGGCGGGCGTCAGATAATCGCCTCACATGCGGATGACATCTTTCTCGTTGAAGCTTTGAGCGAAGATGAGGTCAGGGACATCGACAGCCTGTAAATTTCCTGAAAATCAGACGATCTCAAGGAGAACTTCTATCGCTCCTCCGCATATCATTCCGGATTCGGCAACATCCTTTCCGGTCATGTCTACGTTCATTATCACGGGGCCGCCGGCCTCGTGTTTTTCTTTGTAATTTCTTATCACTTCTGAAGCATAGAGTATGACTGTTGCTTCGGCGCATCCTCCTCCGATAGTGCCGGTAATGGCTCCGCCCTCCTCTACGAGCATGCGCGTGCCTGCAGCTCTCGGCGAAGAACCTTTCTTCGATATTATCGTGGCGAGCACGGCAGATCCCCTCTCATCAGACATGAGAGCTTTCATAATATCCGCCGGTATCCCGGTGCTCTTTCTCGTTTTGTTCTTGACTTCTATGATCTCGGCAAGTATCGCGACCGCGATTTCTTCAGGCGTCTCAGCGCCTATAGCCAGACCAATCGGGGTATGAACTGAATCTATAACATCCTGAGGAATGCCGTTGTCAGCAAGCATCTGTTTCACCAGACCCACCTTGCGGCGGCTTCCTATCATGCCGATATACGCATGAGGCTTGTTCACGGTGCTCAGAAGGCATTCCGAGTCTGACATATGCCCTCTTGTTACAATTATGAAGAATGTATCAGGATCTCCCGGGATATCTGCAAGAGCCTCTTCGAATCCGCTGCATATGCCCTCGTCTGCGCCGTGGTCCAGAGCGTTCTGTACGAACTGCTCCCTGTCATCGATTGCCGTTACGTGAAATCCCAGCATCTTCGCTATCTCAATAACCGGCATGGAAACATGACCCGCCCCGCAGATGACCATCTTCTTTTCATTGCACAGCAGTTCCGCAAATACTCTTTCTCCGTCTATCGCCGTCAGACTTCCGTCTTCAGCTGCTATAGCTTCCGATGCGTGCACTGAAAAGAATCCGGACTCATCACTCATCCATACGGGCCTGCCTGCGGAGACTATCATTTTTTCTCCGGCGTGATCCCCGTCACAGACCGTGAACATGCGGTTTTCCAGATTTATATTCAGTTCGCAGATCACATCATAAAAGTTCACTAGATCCCAACCATTACAGAAGTTGCTTTAACTACAGCCTTAGCTTCCACTCCCGGCTCAAGGCCGAGTTCCCTGATAGCTCCCATAGAAATAGTAGAAGTCATTATATTGCCGCCAAGGACTTCAATCCTGACTATTCCGTTCACCGCTCCCTCTTCGACAGAAACTATCTTTCCCGGGAACTGATTACGTGCGCTGAGGCACAGATCGCCTTTGCCGATCATTACTTCCGTTGCCTTGATGACTGCGCAGGC
>JBGUJM010000013.1:0-64746 GCA_045113935.1 Anaerovoracaceae bacterium | reverse complement strand
TCACGTATGGTCATATGGAAAGGACGTCCCCCGTTTTTTCCCCTTATCTGCATTTTTGAGGCAGGTTTACCTATATCCGGCTAGGTTTGTGAAAATCGCTCAAAACATTGAAATTTCAAGGAATCCCAGTAAAATCAAAAGCTCCCGGATGTTCTCCGAGAGCCCTGAAACTGGTTGCGGGAGGGGGACTTGAACCCCCGACCTCCGGGTTATGAGCCCGACGAGCTACCAACTGCTCTACCCCGCGTCATCATATTGAATTGTGAAGTGGTACCGGAGACCGGACTCGAACCGGTACGAGAATCGCTTCTCATAGGATTTTAAGTCCCAGGTGTCTACCTATTCCACCACTCCGGCATGGAAAAAGTTACAAATGGCGCCCCGAGTAGGGCTCGAACCTACAACCTACCGGTTAACAGCCGGTTGCTCTACCATTGAGCTATCGAGGCGCGTCAATTGTCACGGTTGCGACTTGTTTATTATAGACAATTGGGGTGTCCGTGTCAACACCCCATTTTGTATAAGTTTCTAAATTATTGCAAAGTTGCTGTCAATTACTGTTCTCAGCAGCGATGTTGCGCCTGACGATCTCGATCTTGGTCCTGTACTTGGCAGCGTTATCCATATCTCCCGTTGCCTCGTATACGGCGGCGAGTTCTTCCATCACGTCTACATTGCTTGGTGTCAGCGTCAGGACTCTGCGGTAATCGCTGATAGCTTCCGCAGCATTGCCCAGAGATGCCTCCGCTACAGCAAGATAGTACCACAGCGGCCACCAGTTCGCGTATCTTCCCTCTTTGAACTCACTGAGAGTGTCCCTGCCTCCCGCAAAGTCGCCTCCCATGATCTGATTGCAGCCGGTCTCGATCCTGACAGGCTCCTCGAGATCCAGCAGCATTCCGGAGATCTCCCTTCTCAGTTCCTCCATCTGGTCATCATCCATCCCGCTGTCTTCCGGTTCTGCGGAGGACGAATATTTTATGAAATCATCCCATGTCAGCTTGGCTTTGAGATACAGCCCGAGGTTGAGATATGAATATCCGAGGAAATAATAGCCCATGGCAAATTCCGGATGCATCATGGTCAGCACCTCAAAGATATCCGTTGACTCTGCCTTGAAAGCTCCGATGTATTCTTCACCCTTGTCCGTACCTTCACCCTCTGCGTTCTCCTCCGAAGCAACTTCATAGCATGCTTTGCATGCTCTTCCGTAGAGATACAGCGCCGCACGGGACTTCGGATCGATCGCAAGCGCAGTTCTGAGGAGCATACAGGACTCTTCGTATCTGCCCTCATCAGCAAGGGCGGCAGCTTCAGAGACCAGCATCGGCTCTGCCTGATCTCCGGCAGCGGCTTTGATATACGACATATACTGCGGAGCATAGACAAAATCAGGATCCGCGCCTGTCACTCTCGCCATATCCAGAACGATATCCCTCACGGCGATCTGACCGTTGGTCCCTTCACTGATAGGAACGGGTATGCCGCTCAGCAGGCCCTTTGCTCCCATAGCGTCAAGGAAACTGTCCCTGAGCTCCCCGAAAACCATATCTTTATTGCATCTGATCAGGTATTTGCTGATCCTGTCCTTCTTGCCTGTTTCCAAATCTCTTCTCCTCATAAGTGTTCAAGAGCACGGGCCATCAGCCCGTGCCCCCTGTTTTCATATTGCTATGCTGACCGGTTCAGACGATATCCCAGCCATCACGCTCAAATCTGATGATCGCTTCCTCAGGCACCATAGCCTCCAGATCCGCATGGATCGCGCCGGTCAGAACATCAAACTTGAGGTCATCATCAAACATGCCGTATGCCTCTTTAGCGTATGCGTAGAGGATCCTTGCCGCGTTCTCAGGCTTGTTTATTTTGCCTGTAAGCTCATTCAGATGAATGTAATCACAGAGCTTGCCGAACAGGTCATACGGTCTCATGCTCAGATCGGAAAGGATCCTCGGAACAGAAGCCTTGAATCCGCCTTCACCGATGAAAACGTCTATGACTCTGGCCACGGATCTGATCCTGATCAGGTCTGCGGCAGGCATATGGTCATTGGAGATCACATCATAAGGGGAAGCTGTCGTTGCCTGATACCCGTATCTGTCTGCTTCGCTTCTGAGCTCTGTCCCCTTGGAGAGCTGGAGGAAATCTACCTTGACCGGTGATCCCTCAGCAAGTCCGTATGCTTTATTGAACGAACGTCCGAATAGAGCTTCTGTCTCATTAGGAAGTCCAGCGATTATGTGGATATTGCATCTGACCTTGCCGCCCTGGAGCAGCTTGGTAACATTGTACATCAGCTGATAGATGTTCTCCTTGCGCCCGACGGATGCAAGAACCTCCGCGTTTGTGCTGGCAACATCTATGTTGAACTCGAAGAGACCTTCCCTTGCGCCCGAGAGGAGTCTTACTGTCTCATCATCGAGGTTTTCACCGTCAATGTTGAACTCGAAAGTCGTCACTCCGTTATCGTTATCCATCAGATATTCGAAGATCCTGTACGCTCTCTCGTTGCTGTAGTTGAAGAATCTGTCAAAGAATATGACTCTCTTCACTTCCTTGACGATGAAATACCTGAGCTCCCTGCAGATCCTGCCGAGACTGAGTGTCCTGACTTTGTTTTCAGGATAATACTGTGTATATGCAGCCATGGCAGTATCGCCTCTCATGGATTCATAGTAGGCAATATCGCCCTCGAGGCTTGTATTATCATACGGGAACGGCAGATCTTCCATTTCGATCGGATCATCGTAATTGTTGACGATAATCTCTTCCTCGTCACGATAGGCAAGTCCCGGTATATTCGCAAAATCAAACTCATATGAGCATACAGAATTCAGGAAATTATACAGTACAGCCTCGCCTTCACCCCTGATCACATAGTCGACCCAAGGGTTGAGTTCCATGAATCTGCGGGTCCCGAAGGAAACCTCCGGTCCTCCGGCGATCACGGCTGTTGTCGGAGCCGCCTTCTTGACCATCTCGGCAACATTGGTGATATGTCTCTCATTAAGAGCATCGCAATGGAAGTATACAAGGTTGTAATGTCCTGTGATGATATCCTCATATATACGTCCATCGAGTTCGTATTTGCCGTAGATCTTCATATCTACATCCAGCGGTGATCCCTCAACGATGGAATACAGATATCTCATTGCGTAATCCGTATACTTGCAGTCTGTTTTGATGGTAGTCAGCAGCATCCTCATCTTCGTCACATCCTTTCAGGGGCCTTGATACCCAGCAGTCCGAGGCAATTAGCGATAACTGTTCTGGAAGCATCCACGAGAGAGAGCTTCGCGATCCTCTCATCTCTGTTGTCTACCAGTATATGTTCGTCATGATAGAACTTATTGAAAGCCTGAGCGATATCCACAAGGTGACGGGTAAGGATCGAAGGCTCATACTTATCGGCAGCCTCCAGCACGACCTCAGGTACTCTGTACAGGAGCTTGATCAGCGCGTATGCGCTGTCGCTCGTCAGATAGCTCCAGTCACAGCTGCCCGCCGCGACTTCTGCCATTTCTTCGGCCGAAGCGTTCCTCAGGACACTGGATGCTCTGGCATGAGTATACTGTACGTATGGTCCGGTCTCACCGTCAAAGTTCAGGACTTTGTCCCACGAGAATACATAGTCTTTGATCCTGTTGTTGGAAAGCTCCTGGAAAATAACAGCTCCGATACCTACTTCTCTGGATACCTCGTCAATGTCAATTCCCTGAGCATTCTTCTCTCTCATGATGTCCGCGGTCTTCTCCACCGCAGTGTTCAGAACATCCTCGAGGAAGACGACTGTCCCTTCTCTTGTCGACATCATCTTGATATCGTCTCCGTCTGACAGGCTGACCAGACCGAAAGGCACGTGGATGCAGTCTTTCTGCCATTCATAGCCCATCAGTTCCAGCACCTTCTTCCACTGTCTGAAGTGGAGATTCTGCTGGGAAGCTACGACATATATGCACTTGTAAAAGTCATAGGTCTCTTTTCTGTATACGGCTGCCGCGATATCACGGGTTACGTACAGGCTGGAACCGTCTGACTTCGTGATCATAGCAGGGCTCATGCCGTACTCTTCAAGATCTACGATCTGAGCGCCCTGGGACTCTATCAGGAGACCCTTGTCCTTGAGTTCCTGAATGAACCTTGGCATTTTGTCAGAGTAAAAGCTCTCTCCGGCATAAGAATCAAAAGTGATACCGAGCATATCGTAAACTCTGTTGAATTCAGCAAGGCTGAGTTCTCTGAACTTCTTCCACAGAGCTACCTCCTCCGGCTCGCCGGCTTCCAGCCTGACGAAAGCCTCCCTGGCTTCATCCTCGAGTGAAGGATCTTCCTTGGCTTCCTGGTGGAATCTCGTATAATATCCCAGCAGAGTCTTGATCGGATCCTTGGCGAGTTCCTCTTCGCTGCCCCATTTTCTGTAGGCGACGATCATCTTGCCGAACTGTGTGCCGTAATCTCCGAGGTGGTTGATCCTGATCACATCATATCCGGTCGCGTCATAGAGCTTGTATATAGCGTTGCCGATAACAGTGCTTCTGATGTGACCGATGTGGAATGGCTTGGCGATATTCGGCGATGAATACTCGACGATGACCTTGCGGCCCTCTCCCGCATCTGATCTGCCGTATTCACCTGCTTTCTCATTGACTTCAGATACCACCTGGCCGGCAAAAAACGCTCTGTCAATGAAGAAGTTGACATACGCGTTGACATTCTCTACTTTGGCAAAAGCCTCATTACCGGCGACTCTGGCAGCTATATCCGCGGCGATCATCTGAGGAGCCTTGCGCAGAGCTTTTGCAAGCCTGAAACAAGGAAAAGCATAATCCCCCATCTTCTCATCAGCCGGGATCTCTATGAGGTTCCTGATCTCATCTGAAGAAAGGCCCAGAGCCTCATCATATATCTCATTAGCTATAATATCTTTAAAATCTACCATTATTTCTCTCCGAATACTTTTTCAAAATTGTTTTCGTCACAGATCCTGAATGTCTCTGCAAAGACGCGGTTCTCATCTTCGAGATAAGGATTGTTTCTCTCCTCCATGCAGGCGTCTATGAGCTTGTCAGCGAAAACTCCGAATCCTCTTGTCAGGGTTCCGCTGAAAGTGCCGTCGTAGACAATGCCTGTGCCGCATGACGGGCTGTTGGCCTTGAGGACAGCGCCTTCAATGATGCCCCGGTGGTCTGTTCTGCTACCGGCTTCACACATTACGGATGCCAGTGAAAGCTTTGCCCCGTAGTCAAAAGCATCACTCAGATCCCTGCCGTCTCTGCTCATTACTGTGAATCTTGTTTTGCCGTCAGTGATACTGATATCAGTGATCTCTGAAGGAACCCTCGGAGTCTCCAGCCCGGCGGCTGTCTCCGGACATACAGTCACATAATCATGTGTTCTGCAGAATTCGATCAGCGGCTCGCAGAGGTTATTTCCCCCGTTATATTTGCAGTTATGTCCCAGAAGGCATCTGCTGATAATATACATAAATTCTGATATCCCTTCGATATTTCTCCAATCTAAAATTATAGCAGATAAAACTGCTGTTTGCTATAGCTTAGCCGCCAATTCATGGCCATATGAAATAAATAAGAAGGTTTCCCTCCTTACAGCAATGCTGTACCGTGGAAGGAAACCTTACTTTCTGTCTTTTAGTTCTACTATTGTGCAGCCTTCGCCCCCGTCATTATACGGAGCAGACCTGAAGGATTTGACGTGCTTGTTGCGTTTGAGCTCCTGCCTCAGTCCGCTACGGAGAATGCCTTCCCCCCTTCCGTGTATGACATGCACAGTCTTGAGTCCGGCAAGGAAAGCGTCATCGATGTATTTGTTCATCAGGTCAGTCGCTTCGTCAAGGTTTTTCCCGATCAGGTTGATCTCAGTCTTGATCGTCTTGGTCTTGCCGAAAGACATATTGCCGTATTTTGTTCTGACCTTGTCCTTGTGGCCCGCGTTTTCCGACTCGGCTATTATCAGATCCTTGATATTGACTGTCATCTTGATCGCGCCGAGCCTGATGACGAGATTGCCCTTGCTGTCAGGCAGAGACTCCACCTCTCCTGTCTGGTCGAGTTTCGTGTATTTTACACGCATACCGGTCCTGATCTGTTCAGGAAGAGGAGTTTTGCCCGTCTGCACTGACTCAGGCTTTTTGATTTCCCTGGACTTGTAGGAGGATTCGGCTTCTCTCAGCGCTTTTCTGCTTTCAGCCGCGCCTCCCGCTATATGTCCTTCGTTAAAACCGGCATTTTTCCTGCGTTTGCTGATACTCCTCAGTTCCGCGGAGATATCGTCTATCGTGCCCTGCGCCTCACGCAGCATATTCCTTGCCTGCGCTCTGGCATCTTCGAGGATCTTGTCTGCCTCAGCTCTGGCTTTCTCAAGCTGTTTTGCCGCTTCATCCCGCTCTGACTCAGCAGCTGCCTTGGCCACACCCGCTTCACGCAGAGCTTCCTCAGCCTCGGCCTGATCTGCCTCGACTCTTGAAACAGCCTCTTCAAACTCCATCTGTTCTTCTCCGAGAAGCTGTGACGCTCTGGCTATGATGTCCTCGCTGAGCCCGAGTTTTCTCGAGATCTCAAACGCGTTGGACTTGCCCGGAAGACCGACTCTCAGCCTGTATGTCGGCGACAAAGTCTCGACATTGAACTCCATGGAAGCGTTTTCGACGCCCGGCGTGGACAGGGCATATTTCTTGAGCTCGGTGTAGTGCGTCGTAGCAGCAACAAGAGCTCCCGCCTCTCTGAGAGTCTCAAGCTCGGCTATACCGAGGGCGGCACCTTCGAGAGGATCTGTGCCGGCGCCAAGCTCATCGAGCAGTACCAGACAACCCTTGCCTGCAGACTCAAAGATGCTGATTATATTCTTCATGTGGGAAGAAAAAGTCGACAGGCTCTGTTCTATGCTCTGCTCGTCTCCGATGTCGGCAAATATCTCCTTAAGAACAGGAAGTTCGCTGGTTTCGTCAGCGGGTATATGAAGACCGCTCTGCGCCATCAGGCACAGCAGTCCGATCGTCTTGAGAGTTACGGTCTTGCCTCCCGTATTAGGACCGGTGATGAGCAGCGTCGTCCAGCTGCGCCCGAGTTCAACATCGACCGGAACGACTTTGTCCGCAGGCAGCAGCGGATGTCTGCCCCGTCTTATGTCGATATGCCCCTCTTCATTGAGGCGCGGCTGTCTCCCATCCATGATCCACGAAAGCTTGCCCTTCGCTCCGATATAATCCAGCTCCGACAGAAGCTTCTGATTGTTCATAAGAGCATGGTAATGCTCCGCGACCCTGCCGGAGAAAGCTTCAAGTATCCTTGTGATCTCCGCCTGCTCGTCATTCTCCAGCTGACGAAGTTCATTGTTCAGATTGACCACTGCCTGCGGCTCTACGAAAAGCGTAGCTCCGGTGGAAGACTGATCATGCACCATTCCCGGGAAAAGGTTGATGTATTCCCTCTTGACCGGGATGACGTATCTGCCGTTCCTCATGGTGACGATGGCATCCTGCAGATGAGTCTTCGCTGATCCGCTCGTTACCATCTTCTGAAGTCTGGACTTGATGAGATCGTTCTTATTGCGGATGTCTCTTCTGATCCGTCTGAGTTCGGGTGAAGCGCTGTCCGCCATCTCATCTTCGCTGAGAATCGCCGCCCCTATATCCTGCTCCAGACGAGGCACAGGTTCAAGGAGACCGCAAAGTTCAGGAAGTATCTTAAGTCCGTCAGGCATATCTTCCGACAGGAACGCCTTGGCAGTCCTTGTGATGCTGAGACTGACTCTGACCTGAAGCAGTTCTCTCATGCTGAGGATCCGGCCTTTTCTCGCCATACCAAGAATACCGGCAATATCCCCGATCTCACCGACCGGAATATTTCCCTTATACAGAATAACGGAAACCGCCTCAGTAGTTTCCGTTAATGCGTCCTGCACCATGTGCCGGTTGGTCATAGGTCTGAGCTCATGGATACGTTCTCTCGTCAGCTCCGACCCGGCCTGTTCGGCAAGCAGTTCCAATATTTTGTTAAATTCCAGAAGTCCGAGTATCTTAGAATTCATCGTCGCTGTTCATTCTCTTGATCGACTTCAGCTCATTCTTGAGATTGACATTCTCCATCTGCAGATCGAAGTAAGCATTCTCCATCTCGACGAGTTTCTCCTGGAGCTTCTTCTGGTCCTCAGTATTCTGTGACTGTCTGTCTACCTCGGTGGACATCTTCTCCTTGAGATCCGTTACCTGTTTCTTGGTCTGCTCCCACAGCTGGATATAGTGCTTGACATCATTATCAAGCTGGTAATTCTCAGTCTGGAGCTTGAGGATCATGTCGGTGTTGTCCATGAGCTTTTCCGTAATGTTCAGCGCAGTGAGAACTGCAGCCTTGTAATTCGGATTGACGTTGAGCGCTCTGCTTGTAGCTCTCAGTTCATCATCCACATACCTGGCGATCTCTTTGATACGCTCTTCGCTCTTGTCACTGGAGAGAACGTATTTGGTTTCGCAGATCACAACATCAGCTCTGTTTTTATCCATAATTAACCCCTTATTATTTATAGTCTCACGGCTTCATACATGAGTATTGCAGCCGCTGCAGCAGCATTGAGTGATTCGATGCCGCCCTTCATAGGTAAGGTAACTCTGACATCAGCCAGGGCCAGCAATTCATCGCTGATACCATTGCCTTCATTGCCGATGACCAGCGCAATGCCCTCTCTGAGGTCTTCTTCGTAGTATGGTCTCCCGCCTGCAGGGTCGGTTACGACGATCCTCCTGCCTGACTCGTGCAGAGCCCGGACCAGTCCGGGAATGTTGTCAGTGTACGCAAAAGGAATCTCGAATATCATCCCTGCAGTGGCTCTCAGGACTTTGGCAGAATAGATATCAGCCGTACCCTTGACGGCGATGATCATTCCGTATCCGGCAGCTGCCGCAGTCCTGATCATAGTCCCTGTATTGCCGGGATCCTGTATCCTGTCAAGGATCAGGATATTGGCATTATAAGGAAGACTGTCTATTACCGAAATATCTGTCTCAGGTATCCTGAGCACGGCAAGTATACCTATCCCCGTGCCGGCGTCGGTAAGATCTGTGAAGATCTTCGGCGGCACAGTGCATACGTTCAGATCAACAGAACCGGCACACTCTTCGATAAAAGCCGTAAGCCCGCTGATATCGCTTCCGGGTGAGGTATTATAGTCATCCGGAACCATTATAAAATCAATATCAAGTGACTCTCCGACTGCCTGTCTGACGAGGTTAAGTCCTTCAATGACGAACTTGCCCTCTGCCGTCCTGCCCTTGCGTGTACCGAGCTTCCTGATCAGCCTGATCCGGCTGTTGCTCTGAGACTCGATTCTGGTAAGCATCTCTGCCGTGTTCCGCCTTCGACTGGATTATTTCAGGAAGTCAGGGATATCGAAGTCCCCTGCCTGATGACCGGTATCTGCAGCGCTTTCCTTGAGCAGATTGCCAAGATCAGCCTCGAATCCGTCCATTCCGTCGATGGTGACTCTTGGACCCATTGTCTTGGAGATAGTCTCCTGTGGAGCTGTGAAGTTGCCTTCTCCGCCCATGACTCCTGCAGCCTTGACATTGCCGAAGTCTGTAGCAATGATGGTAACGGAGATCCTCTCGTTCATCTCTTCGCTGATAGCCGCGCCGAAGATGATGTTGGCATCAGGATCTGCCTCAGTCTGTACCTTCTCAGCAATAGTGTTGATATCGAGCATTCCCATGTCATATCCGCCGGAAACATACAGCAGGATAGACTTGGCGCCGCTGATGGATGTCTCAAGCAGCGGGCTGTTGAGAGCTGTCTGGACTGCGTCCTCGATCCTGTTCTCGCCTTCGCCTACGCCAACTCCCATGTGAGCGATTCCTCTGCCCTCCATGACGGTCCTTACGTCCGCGAAGTCTACGTTGACCAGTCCGTATTCGCTGATCAGATCGGAGATGCCCTGTACACCCTGTCTCAGAACGTCATCTGCCATCGCGAATGCCTCAAGCATGGATGTGTTCTTCTGGCTGGTGTCGATCAGTCTGTCATTAGGGATAACAACCAGTGAGTCAACAAAGTTGCTCAGATACTGGATGCCCTTGGCAGCCCTGTTCCATCTCTTCTTGCCCTCGAATGTGAATGGCTTGGTTACAACCGCGACTGTAAGCGCGCCGCAGTCCATCGATGCCTTGGCTATAACAGGAGCAGCACCTGTACCTGTGCCGCCGCCCATGCCGGCTGTGATGAATACCATATCAGCATCCTGAATGTGGGAAATGATCTCGTCGATGGTCTCTTCAGCTGCTTTCTGTCCCAGCTCAGGGTTAGCTCCGGCACCTCTGCCGCCTGCTACTTTCTCGCCCAGCTGGATCTTGATCTCAGCCTTGCACTTTGCAAGTGCCTGTCTGTCTGTGTTGACAGCAATAAATGATACGCCGCCGAGTCCGGTGTCAACCATCCTGTTTATAGCATTACATCCGCCGCCCCCGACTCCGATGACCTTGATGATCGCTGCATTTTCCTGCTCAGCTACAAAGTCAGAAACAAATTCCATAGTGTGTCCTCCTCATTGAACTCATAAATAGATATAGTTATCTTACCACAAAGTATATGCTAATGCATCAGGTTTTCCGCAAAAAACCACAATATTTAGCGTTATTTCAGTTGACATACCACAATTACTTGTAAAGTACGTCAGGTGAAGATCATATGCCCGGCTCGAAGGATATCGACCCGTCCTCCGCTATTATGATCGTTCCGCGCTTGACATCATCCTCAAAAAGCTTCTCCACGACCTTGTGAAGTCTGCCGTTTTCAAGATTATCCATCAGACCGCTGTATGACGATCTGACTACGAGGTTGTCATATATGTATGCCCTGACATTGGAGTCCTCTTCGTATGCTGTCATATCGATCCGGACAAAATACATATCCGCCGCCTTCATCGCTCTGATAAGACGCAGCGTACCGCCGAACATTTTCTGGTTCTGCGTTCCTATCGTCTCGCCCAGCTTGATCTTGCTGACCACGAACCCTTCGATCATCGTGATCATCGGCTCTGTGCGTGTTTTCTTGAGGAGGATCCCCTCGTCGTCCATGATCAGGTAATCATCATCATATCTGAACGCGCATGCCTGTTCCCTCTCACTGACTGTTATGACAAGTGTCGACGGGAACTTTCTTGTTACGTCTGCCTGCTTGATGTAAGGGTTCGCTTCCAGATAATCTTTGATCTCCTGCTTGCCCGGATTGTATATGAGGTTGTGTCCCGGAACCGCGTGTCCTATATTGATGATCTCCTCAGCTGTAAAATGGCTGTTTCCCTTGACCTCTATGGAGTCTACGGTGAAAAAGCCTGACAGGGAGAATGCTCCGAGAATGATGCACAGCAGGATGAGAATCGAGATAGTCCAGAATCTTATCCTTCTCGCTCTCTGTCTGCGGATCTTCTCTCTCTTGCGCTCTCTGATCTTTTCCTTGATGGCTTCAGTCTCAGGATCGGATTCTGCTGCCAGACCCTTGCTTACGGTCTTCTCTTCTCCGGTGTCTTCAGATTTCTTACCCGGCTCTTCTCCGGAAGTCTTTGCCGCTCCGGTCTGAGTGACCCTGTCTGTGACCACCGTGCCGGTCATCGCTGTCTTGTCCTTGACCATGGTCCCGGTCATGGCTGTCTTGTCCTTGACCATAGTTCCGGTCATCGCAGTCCTGTCCTTGATCATGGTCCCCGACATATCAGTCTTGTCTTTGACCATTGTTCCGGACATAGCTGTCCTGTCCTTGATCATGGTTCCGGACATATCTGTCTTGTCTTTGACCATTGTCCCGGTCATCGCAGTCCTGTCCCTGACCATGGTAGCTGACTTATCCTTCTTCCCGGACACCATAGTATCTGTTATGTCAGTATATTCATCGAGAAAATGGCTGACATCAACATCAGCAGAGCCTGCGGAAGCTGCCGCTTCAGCGGCTTTTTCTGCTTGCTCTGCCACGGTTCCGGCCATTGCCTTCTGCTGATCTTCCGTTGTCCTGAGATCTTCGGTGCTCACTTTCTGTATGTCTCCAGTATGCTGTCAACTATGATGTCGGCCGCATGCACAGGAGCGACGCTCCTGCTTGCTTCCTCCATCTTCCTGATCTGCTCTCTGTCATTGTCCAGAGACTTAATGATACGCATACAGTCACGCAGCGTATTCTCTCCCTCTCTGACGATGAATGCTCCTCCGGTATCCGCGACCGCCTTGGCGTTGTAATACTGATGATCCGCGGTCACATTCGGCGATGGAATAAATATCGCCGCTCTGCCTTCCATGGTCGTCTCCGCTGTCGACAGCGCCCCGCTCCTGCTTATGGAGATGTCCGCCGCTGAGAGTACCTCCGGCATATTTTTGATAAAATCAGATATCCTGACGTTATCCGGAGCAAAACCTTCCTCAGCCAGACGCGAGGTTATCTCATCGTAATACATGCTTCCGGTACCCCAGATGACTGTATATCCTTCCTTGCCCGCGAATTCTCTCGCGATCTCTTCTCCGACCTTATTGGTAGTCTCGGATCCCAGGCTGCCGCCGAATACCATAATGACAAAATCATCTTCCGGTATTCCGAGATTTCTGCGGTCTTCGGACTTGTCTCTTCCGCTGAATTCGCTCCTCACGGGATTTCCCGTATAGAGCAGCTTGTCTTTGTCTTTGAAATACTCTCCCGCGGCCTCGAATCCCAGGAACACTTTTCTGGCCAGTCTTGCCATCATCCTGTTGGATACACCCGGGAATCCGTTCTGTTCATGCAGATATACCGCCGCGCCGACGCTTTTTCCCGCAAGCACGACAGGAACACTGATGTAGCTGCCTGTACTGACTACTACATCAGGTCTGAATTTCTTCATGATTTTCAGAGCCTGATTCCGGCCCCTGAGAGTTCTGGCTGCCGTACCTGCGGCTTTGCGTATGCTGTGCCTGTCCAGAGGTGAGGATTCCACCTCATACAGCTTATAGCCGTGGTCAGGTATGATCGCCTTCTCGAGCGGCCGTCCGCTCGCTATGTATATGATCTCGCATTCAGGATCTCTTGCCCTGAACGCGTCTCCGATCGCCAGAGCGGGATATATATGACCGCCCGTAGCGCCGCCTGTGAGTACTATTCTCATTCTGCTCCCGCCTTTCCAAGTGTCTGATTCTTGCGTGATATATTCAGCGCGATTCCCATCGCTATCATGAATGACCACATTGATGTTCCTCCGTAACTGATGAACGGAAGAGTGATACCGGTCGCCGGCATCGATGAAGTTACTACAGCTACATTGATAACTACCTGCAGTCCGAGCATTACCGCAACTCCGGTAGCAAGGTAGAATCCCAGACGGTCGTTAGCTCTGAGCGCTATCATCATAAGCCTGAATATCAGGAATATATATGCCGCCATCAGCAGCAGGAATCCTATATAGCCCAGTTCCTCTCCGACGATGGCGAGGATGAAGTCATTCTGAGGCTCAGGCAGGTACATGTTTTTGGATATGCTCTTTCCGAATCCCAGGCCCTTGATACCGCCGTTGCCCAGAGCAATGAGGCCCTGGACCACCTGATAACCGTCGCCCTGCCTGTCAGCAAACGGATCCATAAAACTCGTCAGTCTCTGATACCAGTGATACGGTGTTTTGTATGTAACGATATAGAAATAGCCCGCAACGGCTCCGGCGATAGGAATCGCCAGATACAGCCAGTTGAGGCCGGCAACGATCATGATAGCGATCATGATCATTACGATTACGATAGCTGTTGACAGATTAGGCTGTCTTACGATCAGCAGAAAGTGTGCCGCCATGACTATGGCCAGTACTCCGATGCCTTTGATCGTCCGTATATTCCTCGGATCGCTGATCAGGAATGACGAAGTAAATATGATCACGAATATCTTGGAAAATTCACTCGGTGTGAACCTGATGAATCCCAGATTGATCCACCTCACCGCTCCGTTGACGTTCTGTCCGATGACAAGTACCAGAACCAGAAGTCCTATACTCAGGATCATAAACAATGTCCCGAGTTTCCCGTACCAATGGTAGTTGATACGCGATGTCAGGTACATGAGGACCCAGCCGGTAAGGACAAAGAATCCCTGTCTGTACAGATAGTAGAAAGTGTTCGGGTGAGCTGTGTTGATCGTCTGATAATAGCCTGCGCTGAAGACCATCGCAACTCCGAAAAGTGACAGCAGCACTACAGAAAAGACCACGACAAGATCGGCCCCGCCTGCATTATCTCCGAGTTTCGCGGCGCGTTCCATTCTTTTCTGCCGTCTGGCCTGCGCCTTTGACTCTTTGCTGCTGCGGCGGACCTCACGGCGTCTCTCCTTAAGAGCTTTTTTGTTGTCTTTTTCCTTGCTGTCTGCCATTTTCCTCTGCTGTCTACAGTGTATCGAGTATATCTCTCACGCACTGTTTGAAATGTCTGCCTCTTGCTTCGAAATTCGGATACATGTCCCAGCTCGCGCATGCCGGTGAGAGCAGAACCTTGTCGCCCTCTCTTGCCAGCTCGGTCGCCCTGCGGACACATTCCTCCATGTCGCAGCAATTATATATATTGGTAAAACCTTCTTTTCTCGCCGCGGTCTCGATGATCCCCGCGTCTCTGCCCAGAAGCACCAGCGCGATCACCGGGCCTGTGAGATGTTTTGCCAGATCCGTAAAGTCCTGTGACTTTCCGTCCCCTCCCGCGATGAGAATGATATTGTCCCTGAGCGCTTTGACAGCTATTATGGACGCGTCCACATTGGTTCCCTTGGAATCATTGTAGTAGTCGACTCCGCCGCCGCTGCCGCAGAATTCTATCCTGTGCTCGACGCCCGGGAATTCCCTGATAGCTCTTCCTATGGTCTCTGCATCGATGCCCGCGAAAAAGCTGATAGCCGCCGCTGCCAGCGCGTTCTCAATATTGTGATCTCCGATGATCCTGAGATCGGCAGTATCGCAGATGTAGTGTTCTTCTCCTCTGAAATCCCTGATCACTATGGATGTGCCGTCAACAAACGCGCCGGTCTCAAGAACAGTCTTCCTGCTGAACGGTACGATAGAAGCCCTGGTCTGAGAAGCAAGCGCCATTGCCGCCTCATCGTCACAATTGATGATCAGATATTCATCCTCTGACTGGCACGCGGCGACTCTGGCCTTGGCATTGCCGTAAGCTTCCATCGTCTTGTGCCTGTTGAGATGATCCGGGGTCAGGTTGAGTATCGCGGATACAGCCGGCCGGAATTCCTTCGTGGTCTCCAGCTGGAAGGAGGAAACTTCCGTGACCAGCCACTCATCGCTTCCTGCCTTGTACGCTTCTGTAATGACCGGCTCCCCGATATTGCCCACAACAGCAGTTTTTCTGCCTGCCGCCTTGAATATCTCGCCTGTCAGAGTAGTTGTTGTTGTCTTGCCGTTGGTGCCCGTTATAGCGGCAAATCTGGCAGGTGTCAGCCTGTAAGCCAGCTCGAGCTCGCCTGTGATCTCTGCTCCCGCGTCTGCTGCCGCCCTGATAAAATCAAGTTCTGTCGGAACGCCCGGGCTCAGCACGAGCATATCGAACACCGACATATCATCCGGGAGACATCCGAAATATGTTCCGGCTCCGGAAGCTTCAAGATGTGAAAGAAGGTCTTTATCTATCTTCCCTGCTTCCTTGGAGTCCTGCGCGTACACATCAGCGCCGCACTCGATCAGGACATCGACTGCAGCCTTTCCGGACTTGCCCATTCCTACGACAAGAACTTTTTTTCCTCTGAGACTATCTCTGAATTCTCTGTGATCCATTAACCAACCTCTGTAACTGTCTGACTACATTACCGAAAGAACTGCTATGACGCAGCAGACCAGAGTGAACAGGCAGAATACCTTGACCACTTTGGTCTCGTGCCATCCTCCGAGTTCGAAGTGATGGTGTATAGGTGCCATGCGGAAAACTCTTTTTCCGCCGGTCTTTTTGAAATATGTGACCTGGATGATGACCGACAGCGCCTCGCATACATATATCAGGCCTGCGACCGGCAGGAGCCATTCAACATGACCTACGATCGCTGTTGCGGAAAGCACGCCGCCGAGAGCCATCGATCCCGTATCTCCCATGAATATCCTTGCAGGATAGTGGTTGTACACCAGAAATCCCAGCGCAGCTCCGAATATTGCCTGTGCAGCAGCCGCCATAGGCTCATTGCCGCCCGGCAGGATGAGCATCCCTATTACGGCAAAACACGCTGCCACTATCGCGGATGTGCTGGAAGCAAGCCCGTCAAGCCCGTCAGTGAGGTTGACGGAATTTGCCATCGCAACTTCAACAAATACGATAAAAGGAATATAAAATATGCCGAAGTCCACATTGACCTTGAAGAAAGGAATCAGAACGGAGGTGCCCTCTCTGACCATCATGAATACTGCAAGAGCTGCTCCGAACAGCAGCTGGAGCGCGAGTTTCTGTTTTGGTGTGAGACCTTCGTTCTGCTTTTTGGCTATCTTGTTGTAATCATCGATAAAACCGATCAGCCCGAACGCGTACATGCTCAGCAGTATCGCAAGTTTTCCCGCGCCAAAACTCCCGGTAAGGAAGCTGCTCGCGATAACTGCGACTGTTATACCCGCCACCATCGCGATCCCGCCCATCGTAGGCGTTCCCGCTTTGCTCAGATGTGCCTGCGGGCCCTCCTCTCTGATGAACTGCCCGAATTGCTTTTTCCTGAGGACGGGTATCATGCGGGCGGTCACCAGCATCGATACCGCGAAGGCTATTACTGCTACTGCTGCGTATTTTGTGATCTGCATCCCGGTCTGTTCTCCTATTTCATATTTATTCGCTGTACAGGTAGACCGCTGAGCCTTTCTTAACGCTCTTGCCTTCCTTAGGGAACTGGTCAAGAACCACGAAGTTCTCGCCGCTGTTATCTTCCGGTACAACTATATAATCCAGTCCTCTGTTGCGGAGCTGGGCTATCGCGCTCTTGCTGTTCTCGCCTGTAACATCAGGCACTTCGACCATCTCTTCCTCGACCTCTTCGGCCTCATCCTTGGTGTACTCGCGTTCCACTCCCAGATACTGGAGAGACTTTTCCATGACTTCCTGTACGATAGGACCCGCGGTGTAGTTTCCGTACTGTGCCCTGGTAGGTCTGTATACGATACATATCATGGAGATCTTCGGATCATCCATCGGCGCCATCGCGACGAATGATGTGTTGGTCGCGTTGCTCGCGTATCTGCTGCCTTCTACGAGGTTGGCAGTTCCGGTCTTTCCTCCGACTCTGTATCCCGGGACATAGGCCCCGTCTCCGGAGGCTTCTGCTACATAGTACTCCATGATATCGCGAAGCTCGTCCGATGTCTCCTTTGAAACTACCTGTCTGACACGGGTATCTTCTATCTCCTTTACGACATTACCGTTCTTGTCAACTATCCGCCTGACAAGCTTCGGTTTCATAAGTACGCCGTCGTTTCCGAAAACATTTACCGCGCACAGGATCTGGAGCGGAGTGATCGCGATACCCTGCCCGTATCCTGTGGTCGCCAGATCGACATCGCCCATGCCGTCCGGATCCTTGACGATTGAATTGGTCTCGCCCGGCAGGTCCACACCCGTTTTGTCACGGAACCCGAACAGGTCTATGACATTGTAGAAAGTCTCCGGTCCCATATCCAGAGCTACCTGAGCCATTCCCGGGTTGCAGGAGTTACCTACCGCTTCCTTGAGGGTCTGTTCACCGTGAACACCGAGGCACCTCAGGCTGTAGCCGCCCACGCGTATATGTCCGTCGCAGTAATATCTTGACTTGCTGTTGGTCTTGGCTGACTCGATAGCCGCGGCGGCAGTGATCAGCTTGAATGTCGATCCCGGCTCATATATGTTGCTGATACCGTTGATCGTCCACATCTGGCTGAGATAGTCCGTCTTCTCTTCCTGAGTCATCTTCGCGAACTTCTTCTTGTCTTTCTGAGAATATGGCTCGGAAGAATTGTTCGGATCGAATTCAGGAGTCGTTGCCATGGCAAGGATGTCGCCTGTCTTAGGGTCCATCACTATACAGGTGATGGCGCTGGCTCCGGTCTTCTTCATGCCGGTCTCAAGAGCAGACTCGACAAAACTCTGTATTACAGAATCGATCGTTGTCACGATGCTGTCTCCGTCCTTCGGCTCATAGTACTTGGTGCTGCTTCCCGCAACAGTGTTTCCGTCACGGTCGGTAGTCCTTACTGTTCTGCCCTTGATGCCTGCCAGCACAGTATTGTATTCATATTCGAGGCCGGATCTTCCGACATTGTCGGCATTGACTCCGCCGAGTATCTGAGCAGCGAAAGCTCCGTTAGGATAATATCTTGCGACTTTGGTCTTGACGGTGATCTCGCTTCCCCATTGATCCTCTGCCTTTTCGATCTGTTCCCTGGTCAGTCCGTCAGCGATCAGAACGAGGTTCTCATCAGACATCAGTTTGGTCTTGATCGTTTCCTGATCCAGTCCCGTGATCTCTACGAATTTGCTGACGGTCCTTGCCTTGTCCGCAGTGGAAAGTTCTTTATCCTTGTACAGATACTGTGTATATCCGTACAGCTCATACTCAGTGACCGACTCAGCCAGAACATTCATCTTGGAATCGTATATGCTGCCTCTCGCAGGCTCGATCTCGGTATCGACAGTCTGCATCTGGGCCGCCATCGTCCTGAGCTCATCCGCCCTGACGATCTGCCAGTAGCCCATCCTGAATATGAGGAGGGTCATAAGGAAAAGAATCGCAGCAAAACCAATCACCAGCCGCTTGCGGTTAAGCGGCGTGATGCTTGTCTTGTCTCTGTCGCGGCGCATTCTGACGCGTTTCTCATCTACAGCTGTATCTGAACGCTCTTCAGAAGCTGACTTTTTGTACTCATCAAAATCAAAAGACCCGTACGAATAGTCCGCGCCTTTGCGTCTTTTCTTTTTCTTTTGTGGAGTTTTTTTCCTTTTTGACATCCCTTTAAATATATTTATTGCATAGCCGTGGATATTCTACCACATCTAGTATGTTCAGGTCTATCTTAATACACCATTTAGATGAAAAAACCACTGATCCCGTACGCGGATCAGTGGCTGCCGATCAAGCTTAATGATCTCTAATTGTAGGCTTCACTCTTGATTGAGGACGCAAGGCTCTGAGAGCCGTCAGCGTTCTCATTGATCACCACAGTGTTTTCTGCAGACGGATACACCATGCCGTATTTTGTTGTCGCGATCTCTTCAACCTTGGTAACCTTGGTCTCTTCAACGATCTGGCTTTTCAGTGAATCTATCTCGGCCTGGAGATACGCGTTTTCCTGTTCCAGAACATTGTTGGCATGCTGGATGCTTGCAGCGTATGCGCTGAGTCCTACCAGTATGAATACCGCCAGCACGAGAGTAGCGACCGCGATGAATAGATTCCTTGAAGCTCTTCTTGATCTGGTTCTTGTCTGTGTCAGAACTCCTGCACCTGCATTGGTGAGACGTCCTGCAGTTGCCTGGCTGCCTGCCGTCATTGTGTGTGTCATGAGTGCATCCCCTTATAATATCTGCGAAATAACGTACTTATAATTTTTCGATGACCCTGAGTTTTGCGCTCCTGGCTCTCGGATTGTTCTCAAGTTCTCCTTCGGATGGTGTCAGCGGTTTGCGTGTGACCTTCCTGACATCTGCTACCTTGCCGCATACACATACCGGAAATTCTTTGGGGCATGTGCAAGGATCAAGTCTCTTCTCGAACTCCGTCTTTACTATCCTGTCTTCGAGGGAGTGGAATGTTATGATCGCCAGTCTTCCCCCGCCGTCCAGGAGATCCGGCAGCTTCCTGACCGCCTCTCTCAGATGTCCGAGTTCATCATTGACTTCGATCCGTATTGCCTGGAACGTCCTTTTTGCCGGGTGAGGGCCTGTTCTTCTGGCCCTTGCCGGTATCGCCGCCTTGATGATCTCCGTCAGCTCTCCGGTCGTTTTAACAGGTGCTCCGGCTCTCTCTCTTACGATGAACTGCGCTATGCGCGCTGCCCATTTCTCTTCTCCGTACTCCCTTATGATCCTGGTCAGCTCTTTCTCGCTGTATCCGTTCACAACATCGTATGCGGTAAGGATGTCGTCCTCATTCATACGCATATCCATCGGAGCGTCGTGCATATACGAGAATCCTCTGTCCGCGTTGTCGAGCTGGAATGATGAAACGCCCAGATCGAGGAGTATCCCCTGTACTTTGCCTCCGGCTGCCTCTGCGATCAGGTCTGTATCGCTGTAGTTGGCATGGATGAATTTCTTATTGCATCTGTATTCCGCAAGCCTTCTGCCTGCGGCATCCAGAGCTGCTGTATCTCTGTCAACGGCTATCAGGGTTCCCTCAGCTGAAAGTCTCTCGCATATCCCTGAAGAATGGCCTCCGCCGCCGACAGTACCGTCCACATATATGCCGTCCGGCTGTATGTTCAGAGTCTTCATTACCTCATCATAGAGGACCGGAACATGTTCGAATTCCATTGCCGTCCTCCTTAGAGGTCATACATGTCGAGTTTTCTGACGAACTCATCGTTGTCCATCATGTTCTCGCCTTCCGGATCAGCGAGTACTTCGGTACTCCAGATCTCTATCTTATCCATTGCGCCCTTGGTGACCAGGTTCTTGCTGATACCTGCATAATCTCTGAGGTGCTGCGGGATCAGTATCCTTCCCTGCGAATCCAGATGGCATTCCTCTGTGTTGGAGAAGAACTCTCTGATGAATTTACGTACATCTCTGTCTGACTGAGGCAGCTTGCGGATCTTGTTCACCAGCACCTCATAGTCATCCATCGCGTATATGTACAGGCAGCGGTCGAACCCTCTTGTGAGCATGCAGTGACCGCCGAGCTGATCCCTGTATCTGGAAGGGATTATCATACGGTTCTTGCTGTCTATTGAGTTCTGGTATGTGCCTGTGAACATAAAAACTCCCCATCTTCTACGTTGTCTCCATTTTACTCCACTTCCCTCCCTTTATCAAAGATTTTTAACAAATATTAGGATTTTTTCCCCACTTTTTTCACCTGATCCCCACTTTGATGCATTTTGCGGACAATAAAAAAGGCCCGGGCACAACATATTGTGTCCGAACCTTCATTCTGCACTATATATATACTACATGTTGTTCCGGCTTGCTGCCGGCATCTCCACTTCTATGCCTTTCCGTTCTCCTGCTCAGCCTGCTCTTTCTGCTCCTGCAGCTTCTTTTTCTCCCTTCTGTTCTTCCACAGCTTGATCTTGATCACGAGAACAAGCAGTATAATGATCACCAGCGCTATACCGATAATGGTGAACGCAAAACTCGTTTCAGCTTTGAATCTTGCCCAGTTGAGTTTGATAAACAGAGCAATGACCGCGAGTGCCAGAAGCAAGGCAATGATCAGTATTACTGTTGCAGATCCCTTTTTGTTGTTTTTCATGATTCCCCCTCCCTATTCAGCCTTCATGACACGCGGGCCTATGAATTCTCTCAGGATCGCGTTGTCAGGCACCGGATCCGAGTCTTCGATCTTTTCAAAATATTTCATGAAAACGAGTATCCTCTGTGCCTCTTCATACTGCTTGGTTCCCTCAGGGATCGCCTCCAGAAGCGGCTCCGCGTAAGTCCTCAGAAGATTGGTCTCATACACAGTACTTGAGTTGAATACCGCGTCCGCCGAGGAACTGTAAGGGAACACATTGACGCTCTCACCTGCCCTGACTTTAGGCCAGGACTCAAGTGTGGCTTCGGCACTGTATCCTCTGAACTGATTATCTCTTACTATTCTGCGGAGCAGTCTGGCATCTGCCGTCGAGATCCTGTTATGTCTGTCGATGCTTATCTGTGTCAGCGGGCTGATATATATCTTGAATTTCCTGCTCCTGTCTATATTCTGGGTCAGGATATCGTTCAGACTGTGGATACCCTCAATAACCAGGATCTGTCCTTCTTCAAGCCTGGTGATCCTCTTTCCGAAGATCTTCTTTCCTTCAATAAAGTCGAATTCCGGTATGTCTACTTCTTTGCCGGCAAGGAGATCGTCCATCTGCGCGTTGAAAAGTCCCAGATCAAGCGCTCCCAGCCCCTCAAAATCAGGTTTGCCGTCCGGGCCGACCGGAGTGTCCTTTCTTTCGACAAAATAATCGTCAGTTCCGAGATACAGCGGAGGTATTGCCAGATCCGCTATCGCCTCGCAGAGGCGCTTGGCTGTGGTAGTCTTACCGCTTGATGATGGTCCGGCTATCAGGACTACTTTCTTGTCCTCATTGATGATCCTCTCCGCAAAGTCTCTGATCTGCTTTTTCTGGAGCCATTCATTCGCTCTGATGATATCGCCGGACATGCCTTCGTGGATCCGCTCGTTAATGTCAGCAAGGTATCTGATCCCTGTCTGTTTTCTCATCTTGTTGCTTTCAGCAAAAGCATCATAGAGTTTATCATCATCTCTGTACGGAGGAATCGTGTCAGGATGCAGCGCATTGGGCAGTCTGAGAAGGATACCGTTTCTGTAATTCCTCAGTTCGAACAGATCGATATAGCCTGTTGAAGGAAACACGTTACAATACATACAGCTCCTGTATCCTTCAATCTCATCTATTATTACGGGTTCATCGGGGTCTCTGTATTTGAGAAGTCTGGCCTTCTCCGAGCAGCCAAGAGATTCCCATTTTGCCATCGCGTGCGCGGCGGTATCTTCTTCCTGAATGACCGGGATATCACGGGAAATGATCTGTTCCATACGGTTCCAGATCCTGTGGATCTCAGTCGACGATATTGTGCGGTTGGCATAGGAGAAATATCCCTGATTGAGAGAATTTCCTATTCTCATATCCAGACCTGTGATCTCACGTGCCGCTTTAAGATATATAAGTATGGCAGTGTTGTGATATGTGCGTTCATCAATAAAATTCCGTATCCTGAAGTTGTAGCTCATACGGCACCTCCATTTTCCCTGGCAAAGGTGTGTCCAGGCAGAGTCATGAGTTGTTTCTGTTTACACATCTTTATTATTTTATCATATTATCTCCGCACAATCGAGTACGCCGCGCATCTCCCTTACACAAAAGGACTGCCGGGTCACAGCCCGGCAGTCCCTGCAATCCATGTATTCTGTTGGGGGATCTGTTACTAGATCTTCATAGCTACATCCCACGCGCTCCAGATTACTTCTCTGAGCGCTCCCCACTTGACGCATGTTCCGCATCTGTGGAGGTGTTTGTTCCTGATGGAAGCAAACTGGTCGTTAGGAACGAATCCGATACCGTTAACTACGCAGTCACATTCTTCTTTCCATTCCTCGCCTGTTTCGAAGTTCTTGATCATGCAGTAGCCGTCGCCGATCTCTGTGATGGAACTTCTCAGATGTACAGGAACTCCCTTGAACGGCAGAGCCTCTCTCAGGAATGAGGAGTTCGCAAGGCATGTGCCAGGCGCTACGATAAGGTCATCCAGGAATTCTACGACTACAGGCTTCTTGCCGGCGAGTACTGCGTCATATGCAGCTTCGCAGGATGAGAGTCCGCCGCCGAGGAATACGATCTTCTTGTAATCATCCTTCTTAGGTCCGATCAGGAGATCTGTGAACGAGATCGTCTTGTCGAAGCCCGGGATATTGAGAGCCTTAGGGAATGTTCCGATCGATACGATAACATCATCATATGACTTGAGCAGAGCGTTGATGTCCCTGATCTCAGTATTGAGTCTTACATCGATATCCCATTTCTTGAGTTCTCTCTCATACCACTTCATCAGCTGCTTGTCAGCATCCTTGAAGGACATCGCGCTTGCTGTGTTGTACAGACCGAACATCTTGTCGCTCTTTTCGAATACGACAGGGTTGTGGCCTCTCTTCTTGAGCACGAGAGCTGCCTCAAGTCCGCCGAATCCCGCACCGACAACAGCAACCTTCTTAGGGTTGTTGGTTGGAACGATCTTATACTTGTTGTGCTGCATCGTTGATGGTGTCAGAGCGCAGCGCGCAAGCTGCAGCGAGTCGAACAGAGGCTGTGTATTGGCAGTGTGTTTTGACTTCGCGAAGTTGAAGCATGCATTGTGGCATCTGATACAAGGCTTGATCTCCTCTTCTCTGCCTTCTCTCAGCTTGGTTACCCAGTCAGGGTCAACAAGGTTCTGACGGGCGATACCGAGCGCGTCGATCTTGCCTTCCTTGATCTTGTCCGCGGCGAACCTGATGTCCATCTTTCCGGCGCAGACTACAGGCTTGTCAGTGAAGTTCTTGATGTGAGCTACATCCTCGAAGTTGCAGTTATCCGGCATATAGACAGGCGGATGTGCCCAGTACCATGCATCATATGTTCCGTTGTCGCAGTTGAACATGTCATATCCTGCGTCAGCGAGGTACTTGATAGCCTTCTCTGACTCTTCCATGTCACGTCCGAACTCAACGAATTCCTCACCAGGCTGTGCTCCCTGGAGCCATCCCTTGGTCTTGGATACTACAGAATATCTCAGAGCTACCGGGAAATCATCCCCGCACTCTCTCTTGATTGCCTGTACGATCTCAACAGGGAATCTGAATCTGTTTTCGAATGATCCGCCGTACTGGTCTGTTCTGTAGTTCATGTTGGCAATTGTGAACTGGTCGAGCAGATATCCTTCGTGTACAGCGTGGATCTCAACGCCGTCAACGCCTGCGTCTTTGCAGAGCTTGGCTGTCTTGGCAAAAGCGTCTACCATCTCATGGATCTCTTCGATCGTCATCATTCTGGACTTGATCTCAGGATACCATCTGTTAGGGGTCTCGCCTGCTGAAGCGCAGCAGTACTCGATATCCACGAATGGCTTGGAGATTGCTCCGAAAGGCTTGTTCTGGAGCATTTTGACGAACATGTCATTGATAGCCATCGAACGTCCGAATCCGCCCGCGAGCTGAATGAACAGCTTGGAGCCTGTCTTGTGGAATTCAGGCATCCACTCCGCGAGATCTTTGAACATCTTCTTGTTCTGATAGAGCCATCTGCGGCCCATCGTATCTCTGACACACTGCATGCCCGGAAGCACCAGACCTACACCGTCCTGCGCACGTCCGAGAATGTGGTGAGCAGCTTCCTTGTCGAAGTGGCAAGGTTCGAGCCATCCGAACAGAGAAGTTCCTCCCATGGAAGTCTGCACGATCCTGTTAGGGATCTCTACATTGCCGATCTTCCAAGGTGTGAATAGAGGTTCATATTCCTTCTTCATCCTTCTTATCCTCCTAGATTACATGAGCTGACCGGTCACGCAAAAACGTATGCCGACCGATCATATTACTATTGAATCTATTGTATAAAATACAAAATTGTTAGTCAATTATCAAAGGACAATCCCGGCCAAAAAAGCAGATTTTTCTGACCATAAGGTAATCATCGAGCAGAAAAAAAACGCGGAGGCAAATGCCTCCGCGGCTGTATTGATCATTCATTCCATATAGCCTGATATTGTCTGTATTTTTCGATGTCTGACAAGGCATTCCACGGGATAAAGCCACCGGTAAGACCGCACTGCTCAAGAGCCTTGATCTGAGCTTTCATTTTGCCCTCGCCGTAGTTGACCGAAGGTGCCCAGTGCGGAGTATTGTAACCCGTGATCCATGTTCTGGCCACAGCCGGATCCTGCAGTCTTTCCTGCTGTTGCTGAGCCTTCTTCGCCCATCTCTTTACTGAACTGTAAGGATCCTCCCACGGAGCGTCGCCGGAGAAATGATCTGTGTACGGCATTGCGCTGATCGCGTCAACTATATTGGAAATCGCGGTCCAGTACTGTCCGTAGGCTGTCACATAACTGTAAGCGCTCTCACCGAATACATCCACTGAGATATACGCCCCTTCTTCCCTCAGCTGATCTGCCGCGTAGAAACAGAAATTCTGCACGGCCTGGCTCTTGGACTCTTTATACTTATTGCGGAAATTTGCTTTTCCTGATTTTGACATCTCGTAAGTGGATTCAGGGAATCTCACATAGTCGAACTGGATCTCATTGAAGCCGAATTCCCGCACTGCCTCTCTGGCAAGCTTTACATTATACTCCCAGACATTCCTCGAATACGCGCTCGGCCATCCGCTGCTGCCGCCGTATTCAATGCAGTCTTCCGGATGATCCTCGGCGTAATAGGTATCATTGAATGTGACGATACGGCCGATCATATATACACCGGTCTCTCTGAGTCTGTCCATTGCGGCTTTCATATCGTCCATATCAGCGTATGCCGCGTCATAGGATGCCGGAGACAGTTCCTTCGCTACAGGAGACTTGTATGCAAGCGGGCCGTCCTTGATGTCTATGACCACCGCATTGCATCCGCTGGCCTTGATGAGATCGATATATGCTTCGTTGTTGACCGCGGCATATGAATTAAGGTACATCGCTCTTGCGTACGGGCAGAATTCGTTTCCTTCGATCTTAGTTCTCTCATATGGATAGAAATCAAGGTCCTCAGCTTCTCCTCCGTACAGTTCGAATCTGAAGCCGTCCTCGCACGCTGCGTCATACTCGCCGTGTTCATTGTAAGGCGCGTCCGCGTCCTCCTGTGTACCGGCCATATACTTGCCGTACACATATCCTTCGACATCGTTGTCCTTGGAATCCCTGAATCTGACTTTGTACATGTTGATGTAGCCGTTGTCTTTGAGCCTGTCATGACCGATGATCTCCAGCCTGGTGCCCTTAGGCGCGAAAGAAGCTATTCCCGGCTCTCCGGCCTCGGAATATACAGTAGCCGGAGTTCTTACGAACACCTCTGTTTCCTGCACAGTATCCGCGGCATCCTCGGCAAGACTGGTGTCAGGCATGTACAGTTCCTCTTCATCAGGAAAGGCTTCTGTGCTGATCATGCTGTATGTAACTCCGTCTGCCTCAGCAGTTTTCATGTATCTTGTGACTGCAGATCCTCTGATCACAGTCCCGGCTTTCTCAACCGCGGCCGGACCGCCATCCTCAGGTTCTGTGATCCTGTATACCGGAACTTCACTGGAATTGCCGGCAGCATAAGCCTGCGTGTGCCACTGCCCGAGCAGTATGAAATACACCACTCCCGCTATGGCAAACATCAACAGAGCTATCGTTATCCAGACTCCCGCGCGGATTTTCTTCATTTTCAGATACCGTCCTGCCTTTCCCGGATCAAAGTCACATAGGCGATTATAACAATATCGCACCTACTTCACAACAGCGAAAATAATGTATTATAATTGTCGCAGAATTGAAGCTCTGTAATAAGCGGAGGTTATTGATGAAACAGTTAGATTTGAACAGTATGATAAAAAGCCGTTCTGTCAGCACCTGTGTGCTGGATTTCCGGTGCACATCTCAGGACAGGCTGTTTTTCAACGGCTACCAGACATGGACTATATCGCATGAAGTCAATCCTTCAGACAGTTTTCCCGCTATCAACCCCGCGTTCCGTCTGTTCGGCCGCCCTTACGGCGTGCAGCGGTACGGTGATTCGTTTTTCATTAACTACAGCGGGCGTCAGGGGTGTTTTCACGGTTTCTCGTATATGTACCGGCGCAGAGGCGATATCTACACTCTCATAGGAAGTACAGATGAGACCAACGGATACACGATCTTCTACTATGACGCGGCTCTGGGAGAGCTCCGTATCGTCAAGGACGCGGGGATCGGTCCTGACTTTGACCCGGCTCTTCATATAGGTATATTCGAAGGCACCGAAGACGAAGTGTTCGACGCATGGTTCGCTGCCGCCGGCATCACCCGCAGACCCGCGGAGCCTATGGCAGGATACACGAGCTGGTACAACAGGTATGATAAGATCACGGATGAGACTATCTCAGAAGACCTGGAAGGATGCCGCAAAGTTCTTGAGCCGGGCGACCTGTTCCAGATCGATGACGGATGGCAGACTGCTGTCGGCGACTGGAAAGTCAACGAGAAATTCCCGCGCGGCCTCAAAGCCTGCGCGGATGACATACATTCATCCGGATTCAGAGCCGGTCTGTGGCTGGCTCCTTTCGGCGCAAGCGCGAAATCGGAACTCGTTAAGGATCATCCTGACTGGCTGCTGCAGCACAAAGGCAAGCCCTGGTATATCGGTTTCAACTGGGGTGGTTTCTATTCGCTCGATATAGACAATCCGGGTGTCCGTGATCACCTGAAGCGTGTATTCGACACAGTACTGAATGAATGGGGATTCGATCTGGTCAAGCTGGATTTCCTCTACGGCGCCGCGCCATGGCCTACAACGGGCGGCAGATATCACGGGGAGAGCCGCGGCCAGAGAATGCACCGCGCGATGGATCTGCTGAGAGAATTATGCGGAGACAGCCTGATACTCGGATGCGGAGTGCCTCTGATGCCGGCTTTCGGCAAAGTGGAATACTGCAGGATCGGCTGTGACGCAAGTCTCGGATGGGAGGACAAGCTTCAGGTCCGCAGCCGTATCAGAGAACTCTTCTCCACGCACAATGCCATAGGCGATTCATACTACCGCAGGCAGCTCGACGGCAGGGCTTTTCTGAATGACCCGGATGTTTTCTTCCTGAGGACAGACAACATCGAGCTCACCGAAGAGGAAAAGGACATTCACGCCAGAGTTCTCGCTCAGTACGGCAGCTTCTTCCTCACATCCGACAACATGGGTGACTATGACGAGGGTCAGCTCGCGCGCTACAGGGAATACCGCCGCATATGGAAGGAAAAAGACTGGCACGATACTGATTTCCTGTCACGTATCTGACAGAAGCGGAAAGGGGCCGAAATGAAAGAAGACACCAGACCGGCTGCAGCCGGCAATGCCGGCAGTCCTGATGCCCGGGCTCAGAAGCGCAACCTCTTCTGTTTCCCGATAGGGACACTCGGCAGGGACATGATATACAGCCTTTTTACCAACTACGTGCTGCTTTATGTGCTTTTTACACGCAGTCTGACAGCCGCGCAGCTGATGGCGATCACAGGCATTATGATCGGAGCGCGTGTATTTGACGCGCTCAATGACCCTCTGATGGGAAACATCATAGAGCGTACGAGGACCCGCTGGGGCAAATACAAGCCATGGCTTACGATAGGAATTCTCAGCACTTCCGTTGTAGTTTTCCTCACTTTCAATGTCAGACTTCAGGGCTGGTCATTCATATGGTTCTTCGGTGTTATCTATTTTGCGTACAGCATCACCTATACGATGCACGATATATCCTACTGGGGCATGATACCGGCTCTCAGCAAGGACTCCGGCACCAGAGACAAGCTCACTGCGATGACCAACCTCGCGGCAGGTATCGGCGGAGCTGTCGCGGGTATCATTATTCCTATGTTCACGACAGGCGCCAATACGATAGGCGGCAATGCGCAGACCGCATATGGAGCGGTCGCGCTGTTATTCTGCATACTCGCCCCTCTGTTCCTGACATTCACCATCGTCGGAGTCAGAGAAGACCGTTCATATATGGATGTGACCCCTCCTCCGGTCAGCTTTAAGAAGATCGTATCTACGATAGTCAATAATGACCAGCTGTCATGGATGTGTCTCATCTTCCTTCTCCACCAGGTCGGAGCGGATTTTATCATGGGCGGCATGGGATCGACATATATCTATTTTACATATGGATATAAAGGCGGGCTCTATTCGCTGTTCTCAACGATAGGCCTCTCCGCCTCCGGCATCCTGCTGATCGCTTATCCGTGGATGTCATCCAGATGGAGCAGAAAAACTCTGATGAAATCATTCGGGATCCTGCTGGCTGCGGGTTTTGCCATCATGCTTGCCGCCGGTCTCTTCATGCCGGCCGCCATGCCTTCCTTCTGGATCACGACTATCGGCTACATGATCGCCCAGCTCGGAATTAACTGCTATTATGTGATCATGATGCTCTCGATCATCAATACAGTAGAATATAACGAGTATAAGAACGGTACCAGAGATGAAGCGATCGTTGCTTCCATCAGACCTTTCTTCACCAAGATGGGCGGTGCCCTGTGTGTACTCCTGACTACGGTCACATACCTCATATTCGGAGTCACCAATACCACCAATCAGATCTCGTCTCTGGAGCAGGCGGCAAACGCAGGCACCATCACGGAAGCGGCAAAACTATCTCAGATCGATGAAGTCATCTCTTCTGTGAGCACCGGTCAGACGCACGGGCTCCTTCTGGTCATGTGTCTCCTTCCGTTCGTACTCATAATAAGTTCCTATGTGCTGTACAAAAAGCATTACATCCTTGATGAGGCGGAGTATGACCGTATCGTCGCGGAGCTTGCCGCCGTCAGGGAACAATAGCAAAGCACTTACAGATACAGACAGCAGAAGCGCCGGTCACGTTCACACAGATCCGTGCCCGGCGCTTTTTCCGTCCTTATATATTCAGTATAAATTCAGTCGTCAAATCCTTTGAAAACAGGCTCTCCGGTATACACGAGCGGTTCTTCCTCGCCTCTCAGAACGCGGAGAGCGCCGGCAGCCATCGCCTCGTGCTCGACCTCGCCGGGATAGAAGCTGACCGGCGCGATCCACTCGCATCGCGAGCGGATCTTCTGCTGCAGATCCCGGAACCGCAGCAGGCGTCCGCCGCATACGATCCCGTCCACTTTGCCTGACAGCACAACGGCCATCTCTCCTATCGCCTTGCATATATTGTATATCATAGCGTCCCAGACTCTCACGGCATGAGGATCCCCTGCCATGACCATCTCATGGATCTTATCCGAGTCAGATGTGCCGAAGTGCCCTGTCAGGCCGGCATTTCTCGTCAGAACTTCCCTGGCAGCCGCAAGAGCTGAGCCGAAGTCTCTGAAATCACTGTCCGCTATACCGACCCTGCTCTTGTGCTCATTATCGAAGAAATAATCGATCACACCGCTCACCGGCAGAGCACCTGTACGGGTCGGGGTGAATGGTCCCTCTCCTCCCGCGTTATTGGTAGCATCTATCATCTTTCCGTGATCATGCGCGGAAATCGTCATTCCTCCGTCTATATGGCATACTATATAATTCCCGTCTTCGTATCTGACTCCGTTGTTCCGGCAGTGCATCTTCACAGTACCTTTGATGTTAAGTGCATGCGTGCTCGATGTCCTGTATATCCCCGGAACGCCTGTGATCCTCGCCAGATCGCAGAATTCATCTGTCTTCGGGCTGTCGACCATGAAGACTCTGCCGCCGTATTCCTGCTGCAGTTCCACAGCGAGCGGGAGTCCGAGATTGGCCGGATGATCGACTCCGGAGACAGCGTTGCGGTTGTCTTCCAAAAGCTTGTCATTGGCCTCATACGTGCCGCTGACACAAGGCATATTGGAGCCGCCGCGGCCGACGATCGCATCCACACCGTTCAGATCTATGCCGTTTTCATCCAGAAACTCCCGGATAAGTCTCAGTCTGTACTCCAGCTGATTGCTGACTTTTCCGAGGCTTTCCAGAAACGGCGCGTCATGAAAAACACTGGTCTCAAACAGCTTGATCTCATCTTCAAAATATGCAAGTTTGGTCGAAGTCGACCCCGGATTGATCACGAAGATCCTGTAACTCATATCTGCTCCTGATTCCTGTCTGTACTTATATATTTCCCTATTTACCCAGCCTGTCCGCAATGTGGAGCAGCCACGCGGCATTCTCCTCAAGCTGTTCCCGGTTGACCGTACCGCTTCTGAATCCTTTCAGGATAGCCTTCACGTCTTTCTTCGATCCCGGCATGAACAGGCTGTGCCCCGAAGCAGCTACCGCGGCCGGATCCGGAGTGCCATATATCGAATGTTTATTGAGGAGCATATCTCCTCCTACCCACCAGTCTGTCATAACTAGACCGTCAAAGCCCATTTCATCGCGAAGCACGGCTGTTACAAGTTCGCGGCTTTCACAGGTATGAGTCCCGTTGAGAAGGTTGTATGAGGTCATCACGGATGCCGGATCGGACTCTCTGACGCAGATCCCGAACCCCCTCAGATAGATCTCTCTCAATGCGCGTTCACTTACGACGCTGTTGTTCGCGTACCTGTTGGTCTCCTGATTGTTGACGGCGTAATGCTTGATCGTGACACCGCGTCCCTTATGGGCCTGTACCCCGGCGGTGATCGACGCGGCCATCCTGCCGCTGACCAGCGGATCCTCGGAATAGTATTCGAAATTACGGCCACACAGAACATTCCTGTGGATGTTGAGAGCAGGCGCCAGCCACAGATCCACTCCGAAGATATCCATCTCCGAACCGACGATATCTCCGCACATGCGGGCAAAATCCACATCAAAGCTCTGTGCTACAGCTGTCGCGATCGGGATCGCGGTAGCATACTGCTCGATGATCCTGGCGCCTTTCTTAGGTCTCCCCGTCCTGCTGAAGAAGCGTTTTGCCAGCTCTGGCATCAGTTCTATCATACCCTCCGGAATCGCGGATCCGATGGCATGCTTGCCCTTACGGTCCTCATAATACTGACGCGCTATCCTGACACCTGCCGGTCCGTCAGCCATAGTCAGCCTGCTGATACCCCTGTTCTCATACAGACTGCAGGATTCCCCTGCGGCTCCAGGCACGGTTTTCCCCGCGTCTCCGATAACTCCTGCTATGCTTCCTTTAGGATCGAACGCCCCGGTGTTGAGATACGCCAGATCCTCGATGCTCATTCCTGCTGTCCTCGGATCCGGATCTATGGTATTGGTGCCGTAGGTTACGATCTCTGTCTGCAGTTCTCCGATATCTATTTTGTTGACTGGTAATCCTTCGACGTCAAACAGTGTGTTTTCCCCGGTATTTCTGAGGTCTTCGAAATCGGGCTGCCCGAACAGGTTGCTGACCTGCCTGATCTCGAACTCCTCATCAAGTTCATATACCGCTGCCGCGCTGACATTCCCGCTGTCCGTGCCCGTGAGTATCACATATCTTCCCTGCTCCAGCACATAGCAGGATCTGTCTGTATCATAGCTGGCGAGATCTTCCACAGTGAAACTTACGGTAACAGTTTCCTCCCTGCCCGGCGCTATCTCGCCGGTCTTTGCGAATCCTGCCAGTCGCTTGACTTCCTTGTCGAGCCTTCCCTGAGGGCAAGCGGCATATACATGTACGGTCTCGCGGCCCGGCAGTTTTCCTGTATTTCTGACCGTGACTTTCACACTGAATTCGCCGAACTCACAGCTGACGCTGTCCGTTTTCAGAACAAAATCCGTATATCCGAGTCCGTATCCGAACGGGAACAGAGGCTTCACACCGGCCATATCAAAATACCGGTATCCGACATAAATACCCTCACAGTACCTTGTATCGCTGATCTCCGCGAAGTCTCCTCTGCTGCAGTAATCTTCATAGCGGGCCCATGTCGTCGCGAGTTTCCCGGACGGATATCCCTTGCCGAGTAAAATATCCGCCAGCGCGCTTCCGGTATCGACTCCGAGCTGAGACAGGACCAGAATGTTTCCCACATTCATGACAGGAGAAAGATCGACAGGCCCTCCCGCGTTGATGACGAGCATGAATTTCTCATACTTTTCATCCATGGCCAGTATGTCTCTCACCTCGCTGTCAGTCAGCATAAAATCGCCTTTTTCCGGAAGACGGTCATTGCCCTCACCGGATATCCTTGAAACGACATAGATCCCGGCATCCGCATTGAAGCTCAGCGGGATATCGTATTCTGGTTCCTTCATGACAGCGCCCATTGAAGCAGCGAGAATGTTCAGTTTCTCCTCTTTCGCTTTTTTCCTGATACCCGCGATGAAGTCAGCCTTCGCCTTTCTTCTGTATCCGCCGTACATCACCGACCAGATCGTGTTGACTAGCTCAAAACCGGCTCTTCTGAGTCCGTCTTCAACATTCACAAAACATCGTGAGTTGACCTCGCCTGAACCTGTTCCGCCCTTGACCGTGTATCTGACACCGCTTCCGACTGCCTCGATCCTGCACGGCCCATCCAGAGGAAAGGCTCCGTTCTTCCGGAGCAGAACTGTGCATCCCGGAAGGCAGCTCCTGAGTCTGGTCAGATTCTCTCTTTCATAATCGTTCATATCCTGTGCCCTCTTCAATTATTGTCAGTCTTTTTACGTCACTTCAGGTACTATTGTAGTCTATTTCGGTTTGTATTTCTACATCACTTGCCCTTACGGACGGCTTGTTATACAATACTTGCGTTATGAGTGAAATACTGATCGATGCATTGACCGATACCGTCAGAGATACTCTGACGCTGATACCGTTCCTGTTCATCACTTACCTCGTGATGGAATGGCTCGAGCGCAGGACTGAGGAGCAGTCCGCGGCTCTGCTTTCGCGTGTCGGCGGACTCGGTCCGGTCGTGGGTTCGGCCGTAGGCATCATACCGCAATGCGGATTCTCGGCAGCTGCAGCCAGTCTGTATTCCGGAGGCGTCATCAGTATCGGGACCCTGCTTGCCGTCTTCCTGTCGACATCTGACGAGATGGTGCCTATCTTCATTTCATCAGCTGTAAGTCCCGGAGTCATCGGCAGACTTCTGCTGGCAAAATTCGTGATCGCGCTTGTTACGGGGCTGGCAGTCGACATGACTGTCAGGATCGTCAATTATACATTCCGTACCCGCAAACATATCCATGACCTGTGTGAGCAGGATCACTGCGGCTGTGAAGATGATGAAGGCAGTATTTTCCACTCAGCTCTGATCCACACAGTCAGGATCACCGTATTCATCTTCTTCATATCTCTGGTGATCAGCCTGATGGTAGGTTTTCTGGGGCGGAACACACTTGCCGCGTTCATGACGGGCATACCTGTTCTCGGCGTCTTCCTTGCCGGCTTGATCGGACTCATCCCCAACTGTGCCGCCTCTGTAGTCATAACCCAGCTCTATCTGGACGGACTGCTGACTGCCGGGCAGATGATGTCCGGACTTCTGGTGGGTGCCGGTGTCGGAATACTCGTTCTGGCAAGAACGAACCGCCACAGAGGCGAGAACATCCGAGTCATCGCGGCTCTCTATGGAGCCGGAGTGTTCTGGGGCATTTTGATAGATATTCTGGGAATAACTTTCTGACAAAGCAAAGAGCCCGCTTGTGTGCGGACTCTTTTTTCTCTGATATATTTCAGTCTGGACCCATTCTGAATATTACTCTGTGATCTCGTCAACAGCTTCTTCGACTGCTTCTTCAGCCTTTTCAGCAACTTCCTCAGCCTTATCCGCAGCGTCACCTGCTGCTTCTTCTGCCTTGGCCTTAAGCTCTTCAAACTTTTCAGTTGCCTTTTCTTTGACATCATCAAAGTCTTCACCGAAATCCTTAAGGATGGATCTTGCTTTTCTGCAGGCTTCGCAGTCGCAGAATTCTTCGCCTTTCTTCTTGAGTTCCTCTGCATGCGCTTTCATCTTGGCAGCAAAGTCATCACCGAACTTCTCCGGAGCTTCCTTGGAGCCGAATGTCTCGATCATATCGCCTACGGAAGATACACCATCCTTGAGCTGCTTGATCAGTTCGATCTCAAGAAGCTTCTCGCTTGCCTTGTCAACCACAGGAGCGGCTTTCTCAGAGATCTTGTCAACGACAGGAGCTGCCTTCTCGGAGATCTTGTCATAAGCTTCGCCGACATCCTCACTTACGTCAGCCATTTTAGCGTTGAATTTCTCAGAAAGTTCGACGTATTTGTCAGCCGCGTCGTTCAGCTTGTCCCATGCCTTGTCAGCTTTTTCCTTGATATCATACTTCTCGTCAGCAACAGCAAGCCATTTCTCAGCTGCTTCTCTCAGTGGTCCGTAGCAATGTCCCTCAAGGAGAGATTTTACTTTGTTCACAGTTTCTTTATTAGCCATCCTATATCCTCCTGTTCCTTAACGTGGTTAAAACATCAGCCCGCTACGCGGACCCGCTTTCTGACATATATAGTATACCATAAACGCATCCCGGAAAATTCTTTTTTCTTATCCGCGGAGCTTCTTCAGCCTCGCGTCGGTATAGTCGGCAATCTGGAGCCACAGACGTTTCAGCTGATTCTTATGCGTGCAGAGTTTCTCGGTGCAGTTCGCGCAGCCGAGATATCCGTTGGTCGTCTCGGAAAATCTTTCCGGATGCCTGTAAAATGTGATCTCCCACCTCAGCATCAGCACTACTGACATAATCAGCAGACTCCAGGTATACGACCTTTTCACGAAGAACAGCGGAGTGAACATCATCGCGTAATCCCAGTTATAGATCCTGCAGGTGCTGCAGCACTTGTTCCTGAGAAACCAGGACTGGAACGGGCAGAAAAACAGGATGCAGATAAGGTCGCAGACCGAATAAGCACAGCACAGGATGAGCATGATCCCGTCATCCAGTATCCCCAGCATATGCAGGGCGCCGAATACTCCGTTAAAACTGATCCAGATGAGCGCCACCAGCATAACCGCGTTGTTGTCCTCGATTTTTATTTCGGTCTTGCCTGTCCGTACATAATTGCTGGCAAACTGTTTCTGGCAGCCCGGACTCTCCAGCCGGAACGGGAAAAAGCGCATCAGCATCTCGCCTGTGAAAACGACCCATATGACCATGATGATCAATGGTCTGCTCTCGATATACTGTTCGATATTCTCTCCCCCATATACGATATGCTTGATATAAAGGATGATGAGCGCAATAAAAAGCGCTGAACGGTAGACCAGCCTTATGTAATGGAGTGTGCTGACCGGCGTCAGTTTTATTTTTTTCCCATTTCTGCCCATAATCTTCCCCTTTTTACCAGATTAGAATAAGTATACCACTATAATTACATTTACCAGTCTTTAATCAAAAAAAAGCCAAAGTAAATTGTCTCTGATGCATTCGGACTGATTGCGGCATCCGCACTACTATAATCTTGACTTATGACTGTTTAGAGATATAATAAACACGTAACTACAGGGGAGCTTTTGCTGAGATATCCCGCACGCGGGATGACCCTTACACCTGATCCGGGTAATGCCGGCGTAGGAAGGAGGATTTTTTATGCAAGCGTTTTTTGAATCTACTGCAGGTAAAGTCGCCGTTATAGCAGTCATAGTCATACTGCTCCTTCTCATCATGAGAGGCGGAAAAGACAGCGAGAAGAAAACCGATGTCAGAGCACTTACGATTTCAGCTCTTATGATCGCTCTGGCGACAGTTCTCGGACAGATCAGACTGTTTGAAATGCCTCAGGGCGGCTCTGTCACACTTCTGAGCATACTGCCGATAGTGGTATGCGGTTATCTGCTCGGCACCCGCCGCGGTATTATGGCAGGGTTCTGTGTCGGTCTTCTCAATCTTATCTTCGGGCCATATGTAATACACCCTGTTCAGCTTCTCATGGACTATCCGATCGCATTCGGAGCTCTCGGTCTTTCGGGCATTGTACGCAACTCCAGAAACGGTCTGACCAAGGGATACATTATCGGTCTCATCGGAAGATACATCTGCGCGGTTCTGTCCGGTGTTATCTTTTTCGGCGCTTACGCGCCGGAGGGCTTCAACGCATGGACATGGTCGCTCTGGTACAATCTGACATATCTGGCAGTTGAGGGTCTGATCACGATCATCATCATCAACATCCCTCCAGTCAGGAACATGTTCACAAGACTCAAGGCGGAGATGTAACATCCTGCGGTGATACTGAAACCGTACAATCAAAAAGTGTGAGTAAAACTGATCCACAGAAAAGTTTTGCTCACACTTTTGTATTTACTGTCACGTTAATATATCAGGGTCTTGTCTCCTGAAGCGCTTGTCACGACTCTGTGAAGTTCTCCCTTGCGGTCCGTAAGCCATTCCGCCTCCACCGGATGCTCCGTGATCATGAGAGGTATTCCCCTTCCGTCCGATATCCCTGTTTCGTGCGAAGGCATATACAGCTCCACACCGATGTCTTCGAGTGCCCTGCGTGCCTGCTCATTATACACATTGAGTCCGTAATCTCCCTGCACCCTGACGCCGGCATCCAGAAACTGCCTGATCCACCCCGGATTACCGATCAGTATTCCTGTTTCCCGGACAGCGTCAACTATGCTGTCCAGGTTTTCGCTGATATAACGGTCAAGTCTGCCCTTGGATATATTGAGTATATACGGAATGTCTCCCTCTTCATGTCCCTGCATGAATTCTTCCAGCGGTACCGGTCTCAGGCTCCGCTTTCTGATTTCATCTTCATACCGGTCTATATCCAGAGCCTGGACTCCGAGCATCTCCGCTGACTCAGCGACATCAAGCTGCGCTCTTGTCAGAGATGGCCTGCGTCTTCCCAAAACAGTTTCTTCCCGTCTCCTGAGGAGCTCCTCAGCCGCCTCTCTTCTCATCCGGTTGACGATCGATACCGGCATCATGATGTCGTCGTCGATCTCCACATCGATACCGGTGAGGCCTGCGTCATATGGCGTATCTCCGAGCCGTGAAAGATTGTCCGCGATACGCGAAGCTTCCGTTGCTGTTTTACGCGCGCGCTCTATCACATGATCCGCTGTGATCTCAACTGTCTCCCCTGCTTTTACATCAGTCATCACCAGTCTCGGCATCTGTCCCTCTCTGCCGGTAAACAGCAATGTGACAGGGAGCTTTTTTTCCGGAGTATCAAGAGCTCTGTCCATAAGCTGTCTGTCCGTTACTTTGAACGCCAGATCGCCCGTCTCTATTCCGCGGTCAAAATCCCCTGCTATTATGCAGCCGCCGCCGATATCCCGTATAAATGTAGTGACACCTCCGGAAACCGCGGAAGCCGCGTTATCCTCGTCTTCGCTTCTGAATTCTATCCCGTCACCTGAGCTGACAGCGGAAAGGGCTTTTCTGTCAATGCTGATACACGCGAGCACCTTGCCCCGCTTCAAAGCGCCGCGCACAGCAGCCCTCTCTTCACGGCCGGAAGCTTTGTGCTCACTGTCAATGACCGCGACCACCCTGCCCAGATACAGGCCCTGATTCTTCGGGCTGATCCCGGAAAGAAGATCTCTGCCCGGATTGCCGAACAGATATCCGCTGGTAAAATCTCCTCTGCTGTAGATCTGCCGCAGCTCAAGAAGATCCTCTTCATCCACTCTGTACCTCCGGGTCGCTTCTTCCGGGCCCAGACGCCTCTGCATACTGTCAAAACGGTCTATGTATTTTCTGTAGATCCTCGTCACTGTTGCGACATATTCCGGTGACTTGATGCGTCCCTCGATCTTGAAAGATGCCGCCCCGGCAGCTATAAGCGCCGGAAGATTCTGTATCTGGCACATATCCTTGGGACTCAGCGCATAGTAAGTACGGCCGTTTTCGTCAGTGTACGGCTGACGGCACGGCTGAGCGCAGGTACCGCGGTTACCCGTGCGTCCGCTGCTTTTGCCCATCACGCGGCTCATCTGACACTGTCCGGAATAGCACATGCACATGGCGCCGTGCACGAACACCTCGACATCTACAGGATCTTCCGGTGATACTCTCCGGCCTTCTTCCGCCACATCCCGGATCTCTTCGATCGTCAGTTCCCGCGCAGGCACTACCCTGCAGAAGCCCAGTTCTTTTGCCAGACCGACAGCTTCCTTGTTATACAGCGTACCCTGCGTGGACAGATGCAGAGGCATATCCGGTATGTATTTCCGTATCAGGCGGGCAAGGCCGATGTCCTGGACGATCAGAGCGTCCACTCCGGCGCCGTAGATGTAATTCGCGTATTCAAAAGCTCTCACCAGTTCGTCATCTCTGACAAGTGTATTGAGCGTCATGTAGACTTTGACTCCGTGCCTATGGGCATATCTGATGGCATCAGGAAGCTCTTCGTCGCTGAAATTATCAGCGAATATCCTTGCGTTGAATGCCATGCCTCCCATATATACCGCGTCAGCGCCGTTATTGACTGCTGCAGTGAGGTGTGCCTTGCCCCCTACCGGAGCAAGCAGTTCAGGCATTTTCATAACAAACCTCCGTCGGAAGAAATTCATCCGGTAACCCGGTTTTTGCGATGAAACTATTGTATCTCATCATTGACCTCCTGCACAACTGATTGACAGTATGAGCAGATTGTTAACCACGAATATATTCAGGGTTGATAATGTTCATTTTTTGAGTTAAGATTGTCACGTACAGATAATAGCGGATATGATCCGCAGCTTTTTCATGGCAGGTGAATGATATGTATAAAACCAGCAAAAGCCAGCATACAAAAGGACAGAAATCTTCCAGGGACCGTGTGCTCGATCTGCTTGAAGCAGGCAAAGGCAGCTACCTTTCCGGGGAATATATAGCTTCGCAGCTCGGCATCTCAAGAACAGCAGTGTGGAAAGCTGTGGCCGGACTCAGAAAAGACGGCTACACCATAGATGCTGTGACCAACAGAGGTTATGCACTCTCTCCCAAAAGTGACATCCTCTCTGCCGAAGGCATCCGCAGATATCTTGCTGAAATAGCATCAACCGGCAGCGTGAATCTGGGTTTACCGGATAGCTCGCTTCATATGTTCAGTTCAGATGTATTCAGGCTGGACACTCTCCGGCTTGAAGTATCTGATGTCGTGGATTCGACTAATGATGTATGCCTCAGAATGGCACAGCAGGGAGAGCATGGCGGATTTGCAGCGATAGCCGGCAGCCAGACCCGTGGCCGTGGCCGCAGGGGGCGCACGTTTTTCTCGCCCGACGGAACAGGACTGTACATGAGTATACTTCTGCGTCCGTTCGGCATCAGCGGAACTCAGGCTCAGCGGTTCACTACTATCTCCGCGGTTGCCGTGGCTGAAGCCATAGAGGCAGTAGCAGACGTTCCCGCAGAGATAAAATGGGTCAATGACGTATATGTCAGCGGACGCAAGGTATGCGGGATCCTGACAGAAGCGTCTGTAAAACTCGAGGACAGTACTCTCGACTATGCCGTAGTCGGGATAGGCATTAATGTGTATGAACCGGAAGGCGGTTTTCCCGAAAGCATCCGGGACCGTGCAGGCTCGCTGGCCACCTCTCTCTATCAGCATGATTCCGGCAGAAGCGGTCTTCCGTCAGGCACATCCCTTCTGGAAAACGGCGGCAGGAACAGGCTGGCAGCTGAGATCCTGTCCAGGTTTTATTCGTACTGTATCGCAGAATTCAAATCCTTATCGGTGCCGTACGAGACCGTATATACTGAAAGGCGGTATCTCAATGAATACCGCAGACGGTGCTTTGTCATTGGGCATGAGATCAATGTATTGAAAGCAGGATCCGCTCCGGTACCGGCGGTTGCCACGGGTATTGATGACGAATGCCGTCTTCAGGTGAGATACAGAGACGGAAGCGAAGAAACTCTCTCCAGCGGAGAGATCAGTATAGGAGTTCAATAATGGAAACAAGCAAATTATCACTCAGCACTCACGATCTGACACTGACCGCCCTTTTCACCGCTCTCATGGCAGTATGTTCATGGATCTCCATCCCGACGGCCATTCCTTTCACCTTGCAGACTTTCGGGGTCTTCGTCACGGCCGGTCTGCTCGGTGGCAGACGCGGTACCCTGACTATCGTGATCTATCTGCTTCTGGGAGCCGTAGGTCTCCCTGTTTTCTCCGGATTCACAGGGGGCATTGGACATATGCTCGGACCGACAGGCGGATACATAATAGGTTTTATTTTCACGGCGCTGATCATGTGGCTTGCCGAGCATCTGTACGGAAAGGCTGACAGAGTCCTGATACTGTCCATGATCGCGGGACTGATCGTATGCTACGCTTTCGGGACCGCGTGGTTCATGACCGTCTACACAAAAAATACCGGGGAGATTGGTCTGATGACCGCGCTGAGCTGGTGCGTCATACCGTATATCATACCCGATATCATCAAAATCATTCTCGCAGTGATTCTTACCCGCAGACTGAGACGTTATGTGTAAGCAGGTCTGAGAAGTGTCAGAGGGATATCCCCTTTGACATTTTTTTATTTCAGTCCGGGAAACCCCAGCTGACGAAGCGCTTCGAACAGTACTATATTGGCAGCGTTGGAGAGATTGAATGAGCGCAGCCTTGTGCTCTCACTCATCGGGATCCTCACAGCCCATTCTTTCCTGCTGTCAATGAATTCCTTCGGAAGACCGGCCGTCTCTTTCCCGAACAGGAGCATATCGTCATCATGGAATTCCGCTTCGGTGTAATAACGTCCCCCTTTAGTTGTTGCCAGCCACATCCGTCTGTCCCCGTATTTTTCCAGAAAATCCTCCAGTCTTTCATGGACCTCAAGTTTCACATACGGCCAGTAGTCGAGACCGGCTCTTCTGAGACTTTTCTCATCCAGGCTGAATCCCAATGGTTTTACAAGGTGAAGCACGCTGTCTGTTGCGGCGCAGCTTCTGGCGATATTGCCGGTATTAGGCGGTATTTCAGGTTCAACAAGAACTATATGGATCGACATTATTCCTCCTGTGGGTCAGCGATTACGCGGCAGCGTTCTTCCAGTATGGATTCAACATCATCGAGGTCACTTTCTCTCATCAGGATCTCAAGCTCATCTCCTCCACGCAGAATTGTATTGCCGTCCGGTATTATCTCTATGCCGTCTCTGATGACGGACACGATCAGCGTGCCGAGCGGCAGGCCGAAATCTCTCACTTTCCTGCCGTCCATGAACGATCCGGTATGTACCTCCGCGTCAATGACTGTTTTGCGGTCTTTGATAAGAAGGCTGCTTTTCTTTCCGGAAGCATGGATGCGCTGATTGGCGCGGTCCGCTGAAGTTCTCCCAAGCTGCAGCGCTCCCCAGTCTCTCCCGTATACAGTGGTCCCGCTTGTCGGGGTGTTCTTCGCGGCACCCTGACTGCGGTGCAGGAGCTGTGTGTAAACAGGTTCAACACCAAAGAATTCAGGAATGAGGTAGGCGATGAGTGATGCCAGTACCAGCGGAAGCAGGCAGGTAAAGTCTCCTGTCATCTCAGTTATCAGGATGACTCCGGTCACAGGAGCCCTTACAATTGAGGAGAAGTATCCTGCCATTGCAATGACGACAAGTGCTGTGATGTATTTCTGATCAAATCCAGCCAGGCCGAGGAGTCTCGCGCTCAGGCCTCCCGTGACTGCTCCGAGAACGAGCAGCGGCAGGAATATGCCACCGGGTGAGCCGGAACCGAAACTTGCGGTGGAAAAAAGGAACTTGATCAGAAGCAGCACGGCAAGAGCTCCAAGCGTAAATTCCCCTCTGCTGATCTGTCCCACAAGAGAACTGCCGCTTCCGAGCGCTGCCGGATAAGTAAACATGAGAATAAACGCCATTGCAAGCACAGTTATGAGCCTGCCGAATCTGGCCGCCTTTTCACCTCTGGTGTTCATCTTCCCGTCTGTAAGGCGGAATGCCGAGAATCCCGGCAGCATGTCTGCAAGGCGCGCAAAACCTCTTCCGACAGTATCAAATATATCCTGCATGAAAGCGATAGTCCTGTTATATACCATGCCGAACAGTCCCAGCACAGCTCCCAGGAGTATCACTGCCCAGTAGTATCTCAGCGGCAGTCCGTGCTCCACTCCGAATCCGAATACCGGTGTCAGTCCGAATACATTTGCCGCAACGAAATCACTGGCAACACTGGCTGCCATAGTTGACAGGAGCACTTCAGCCGAGAAGTTCCTGTGAAGTTCCTCGAGAGCGAAAATGGCTCCCGCAAGAGGTGCTCCGAATGCGGCCGAGAGGCCTGCTCCCGCTCCGCACGTGATCAGCAGACGCTCCTCGGTGAGCAGGCGATGGCCGGCCCTCGAAAATCCCTTGCCGACCATCGAGCCGAGCTGTATGCTCGGCCCCTCCCGGCCAAGCGCCAGTCCCCCTCCGATCGCCAGGGCGCATCCCGCCATTTTGGCAGGGATCACCTTGTACCAGCACATGTCTTTCTGCCCTCTCAGCTCAGCTTCCACCTGAGGGATACCTGAGCCCGCGATATCCGGCTCCGCGCCGAGCAGCAGGCTCACAGCAGCCGCGATGAGGATCAGTACGAGTATCCCGGCGGCCGCATGCCCTGCATTGACATGATCCACCAGTCTGTCTCTCAGCTGATCGGCATACATCAGCATCAATCTGAACACTGAAATAAGGGCGCCCGTTATCAGCCCGATAAGAACGCCCTCTGCAACTATCGTATATTTAAAACTGTCTCTCCTTCTGAGATTGTCTACGGCACTGTCTTTCATTGTCTGCCCGTATTCTGATCATAATGATACTGCTGCAGTATCATTATCCCTCTGTATTCTCCGAACCTTCTGCTGTTTCAGGTTCAGCAGCGTCTTCCGCGGATGTATTCTCCTCAGGCTCGGCAGTTTCATCTGCGGCAGGAGCCGCGCCCTTCTGCACTACTATGATCTCCCGGCTGCCGACTCCGCCTTCAAGTATTCCCTTGAAGATGACTTCCGCTCTCTTGTCAGCTACCTCCAGCAGACCTTTCTTCGTCGCATTCACCTCAGCATCCTTCTGGGCGATCTGCAGAGCCTGCTTGGTAGCTTCCTTGCGGTCTGTCTTGAACAGAGACGTTTTGTTATCATAGAACTCCAGCGAATCCGGATCTATGTTGATCGAAAGGATCTCGGCCGGAGGCACAGTAACCGTGACTGCGGTGTCCGTTACGTCTATGGTAACCTCCTCCAGACGGAATCCCGCGTTTATCTCAGCTTCATATTTCATGGAGAAGCTGTTTCTGGTGATCAGCGGAACACTGCCTTCGCTGAACTTTGCAATGCCTGTGTAGTAATTCTTTTCAACGGTCAGTTCAGAAGACTCTTCAAGCCTCTCCATCAGCCCCTTTGCGTCTACCTTAGGTTGTGTCTTCATACGCAGATATGTCATGCCTCCGGCCGCCAGAACGGCTCCCAGGAGTACACAAATCAGTATCCCGAGTATCTTTCTCATAGTTTCTACCTCCCGAATCTGATATGTTACCGCTACCTCTTGCCGCCCTTGCTTCCGCCGAGGTTGGCATTCTTCAGAATATTAGTGTCGAAAGTGAATGTTACCTGCTCTTCTGCTCTCTGTCTCTTCACGGCAAGATCTATCATGCGGTCCAGCAGTTCCGGGTATGGCACGCCGGCAGGTTCCCACAGATAGAATGACAGTGATCCCGGAATAGGATTGATCTCGTTGAAATACAGTTTGCCCGTATCTTCATCGATCATGAAATCTATTCTTGACACACCGTTGCAGCCGAGAGCCTTGAATGACCTCACCGCGAGAGACCTGACCTCTTCTCTCTGCTCCGGCGTCAGGTCTGCCGGTATCTTTCTCGCAAGGTTAGCCATGCCGGCACCTTTTGAGCCCTGTCCGCCCTTGGCGCCGCCCTTCTTGCCACCGCCTCCGTTGACGTATTTATCTTCATAACTGAGTATCTCTTTTGTATGTATCGGCTCCTCACATTCAGAAGCGACCGCCTCATTCTCATCGCCCAGAACAGCGCAGTTTACCTCTCGGAGATTCGAGATCGCATGCTCTGTGAGCACTCTTGTCGCGTATCTGAAAGCATCATCAAGAGCATTTACAAGCTCAGTTCTGTTCTTTGCTATGCTGATCCCTACACTCGATCCGAGATTGACCGGCTTGACGATAACCGGATATCCGAAACCTTCTTCTATTCTGCCCGGAAGACTGTCCATGTCCTCGTAATCAGCCAGAGTAAATACTTCAGAGTCAAGGACCGGGATGTCATGCATCTTCAGAACCGCTTTAGTAATGAACTTATCCATGCTCACGGCGCTTGCTGTCACATCAGGACCAACAAAAGGCACGCCGACCGTCTTGAGATATCCCTGCAGAGCACCATCCTCGACATTGGTCCCGTGTACTACAGGAAAAGCGATATCGATCTGTACCGGTTTAGGTCCGCCCCATTTTTTCACCGGATAAGGCATCAGTACGACTTTTCCGCCGTCGTTTATCATAATAACTCTCTGAGATTTCGCCAGGAGTCCCGGAATATCCTTGTAGGAAGCGATGTCTCCTATTCCCTCGCCGATGTACATGTCATTTTCCTTAGTCATATACACGGGAATGATCTCGTACTTGTCAGTATCCATGGCCATACATGCCTGGATTCCGGATATGACGGAAACTTCATGTTCAACAGTCTTGCCGCCGAACATCATAGCAACTCTTGTCTTCATTGAGTATCCCTCTCTTATGTTTCAGGAATGTGGCAGACAGGATATGCCCCTGACACACCTGTTATTCTTAATAGTTATCCGGCAGATCGTTTTCGAGCAAGATGTATTTGTGCCCGGTTCCTTTTATCTTGTATGCATAGTCGATAGCTTCCTCGACCTTGCCGAATGTCAGGCATTTCTTCTCAGGGAAGCCCTTGCTCAGAATGCCCTCACGTATAGGCTCCGTATGCTTTTCACCTACGAGCAGGATCCAGTCACAGCAGTCCGCCGCGTAGGTTCCGAACTTTCTGTTGTATTCGGCTTCGTCTTCGCCGAGCTCGACCATTCCCGGAGTGATGAGTATCCGGATCCCGTCGAACAGCGCAAGTGTCTCAACCGCTGCCTTCGATCCGATAGGATTCGAATTGTAAGCGTCATCGATGATGGTCACACCGCCGCTTTCCTTCATCTCCATCCTGTGCTCCGCCGGACGGAGTCTCCTGACCGGTATCCTGAGGTCTTTCAGAGCGATGCCGAATCTGTTGGCCACGGCTATCGCGCCCATGACATTGATGACATTGTGGGCTCCGACAAGTTTCATCTGATATCTCTCAGTCTCACCGTCAGGCGCGGTTACGGTAAACTCGGTACCCAGGCTTGAGACCCTGATATCCGAAGCTGTGTAGCCTTCGCCGCTGCCTTCTGAGTAGTAAAAGGTAACATTGCCGTATCCGCCGGTCTTCCTTGCCCCCGCGAGGCCGCTGTCTGAAGGTCCGGCGTCTCCCCCGCGCGACTCCAGATAATCCGCGATATACTCATTGTCTCCGTTGAGGAAAAGCATCGCCCCGTCCGGAAGAGCGTCCGCCAGTTCGAACTTGGTCTTCTTGATGTTTTCGATACCGCCGAACGTATCAAGGTGCTGAGGTCCTATCGATGTGATAACACCGTGATGAGGATGGACCAGATCGCAGATCTCTTTGATCTCTCCGACGTATCTCGCGCCCATCTCACATACGAATATCTCGTGCGAAGGCTTCATGAACTTTCTGATCGTGATGACCACGCCCATAGGGGTGTTATAACTCTCAGGTGTGACCAGCACACTGTATTTCTGCTGCAGCAGTGTCTGCAGGAAAAACTTCACGCTCGTCTTGCCATAGCTGCCGGTGACGCCGATGATGGTCATATCAGGATTGCTCCTGAGGATGCGTTTTGCGTCATTGATGAAATGATTGTTCACACCCTTCTCAATCGGTCTGTTGATGATGCAGGAAAGCATGTTCATCCACAGCTGAGATCCCGTTATGAAAGTCAGAGTCCCGCACAGCGCGGCAGGTCCCAGTGTGAAATATGTCGCGGCAAGAAGGATGACAGACAGGATGCCTATGCACCAGACCATCCTCTTCACTCTCGGAGTGAAGACGAGTTTCTTCTTCTGGTTCATCTCCTTCATCACCCTGTATACAAGGATGATGACTGTGAGAGTCAGCCAGCAGAGTATGTCCAGAACCCACAGCAGCCAGCCGGCTCCGCTGAGAGGAGCGATCATCCTCACGATGCCGAGTCCCATGGCGAAGACCAGTATCCACTGCAGCCTGAAATTCTTATGTATCCATGCACGCTGCTCGCCGTTCATATATACATTGAGCTGGTACATATGCATGTTGTATCTCATCGTCAGCCAGAAGGCAGGCACTGCCAGAGCGGCCGTGATCAGTGTTCTCACTATCATTGCATGCCTCCTGTATCTGCGCCGAGGAATGATCTGATGATACCTCTGAACTGAACAGGTTTCTCAAGAAAAGAATAGTGGCCCGTGCCCTCCAGCACGACAAGCCCCGCGTTCGGGATCATCTCTTCCATGAGCCTTGCGTCCCTGATCGGTGTCGCGTCATCAAGATCGCCCCAGACAAGAAGAGTCTCCTGCCGGATCTTCGGCAGGGCTTCTCTCTGATCTTCGTTGACAGCCATAACAAGACATTTCTTCATCATCGGGGATGAATTCCTGTAGTCGTCCGATCCCTGCTGACTCATCCAGTAATCTATCACCTCAGGAAACATTGCATGGATCGGCCTGCTCATCAGGAAATCGCGCATCATCTTGTAACGTTTTACCTTTCTCTTCTGTGCAGGTGATCTCTCCGGCATGATGCCGGCACTGTCTATCAGAACGATCTTTTCAATATCAAAAGGCAGGTCATCCCGCTCAGCGAGCTTGATAATGACCCTGCCTCCGTATGAATGCCCAATCAGCACAGCGCTTGTTATTCCCAGAGCCTGCATGAATCTGCAGAAAAAATCCGCGTAGCCGGCAGGTCTCCATGGTTCCGCCGGCTCGGTGCTGTCTCCGAATCCCGGCATATCAAACTGCACGACCCTGTATACATCATTGATGCAGTCAGCCGCGAAGTCATACAGATCAAGCCCTGTGCCCCAGCCCTGGAGAATGACAGCTGTTCTGCCTGTCTCCGGTCCGGTTATCTTATAATTGATATCATAGCCATCTACTGTCATATTCATAAAATGTATTTTACCATATATGACAATGACTTGATAACTTTATTTCCACATATTGCGTAGTCTCAGCCGCAACTTCAGTCCAGAACTCTTTTCAGTATCTTAAGAGCCTTGTCTGTCTCCTCCTCGCTGATAGTCAGCGGCGGCAGCAGTCTCAGACGGCTCTGCGCGGGTATCGCCAGCAGACCTTCTTCCATGAGCATCGATACCGCTTCAGCACCGCTCATTCCGTCAAGATCGATGCCGATCATGAGTCCGAGACCGTCCAGCTGTTTCACCTTCTTCATCTCAGTCAGAGCGACGCGAATCTTCTCAGACTTCATCCTGACTTCCTCAAGGAACGCCTCTGTCATGGTATCCATCACGACACAGGCGCCCGCGCACGCAACAGGGTTCATGCCGAAAGTCGAGCCGTGATCCCCCGGGACCAGTATATCGCAGGTTTTCTCTCCGCAGATGATGCCTCCGATCGGAAGTCCGGCGCCTATGCCCTTAGCAAAGGAAACGATATCCGGAACGATCCCGTACTGCTGATAAGCAAACAGTGTTCCGGTCCTTCCGATCCCTGCCTGCACCTCGTCATCGATGAACAGTATGTCTCTGCTGCGGCATAGCTCTGCCGCAGACTGTACGAAAGACTTGTCAAGAGCATGTACTCCGCCCTCTCCCTGGACAAGCTCCATCAGAAAAGCGCAGGGATCATACTTATCTGTCAGTTCTGCCAGCTGCTCCGCGTTATCTACCTCTGCATGCACGAATCCCGGAACGAGAGGCGCGAAGACCTCCTGCGCCTCCGCCAGCGCGGTAGCAGTGACAGTCGCGAGAGTCCTGCCGTGGAATGATTTCTTCAGAGAAATGATCGTATTCTTCTTATGGTCAGCTGCAGTATTGCCGTATTTTCTGGCAACCTTGATGGCTGCTTCGTTGGCTTCTCCGCCTGAATTGGCGAACCATACCTTTCTGAGGCCGCTTTTCTTAACGAGCTTTTCAGCCAGCAGCGCGCCCGGTTCTGAATAGTACAGATTGGAAGTATGCTGGACTTTGCCGAGCTGTTCAGTTACCGCCGCCAGCCACTTCTCATTCTGATATCCCAGAGAGTTGGCTGCATACCCGCTGCACATATCGATGTACTCTTTTCCGTCAGCATCAGTGACAGTCGCCCCGCATGCATGGTCAACAACAACATCATAGCGGTTATATGTATGTACAATGTACTGCGCGTCCAGCTGTTTTATCTTTTCCCTGTCCATCACATCGTGCCCCCTTTGTAATACTTCTCGCCCTTTTCCATGATAACGGTGCCTACGCCCCTGTCTGTGAAGATCTCAAGCAGCAGGCAGTGAGGTATGCTTCCGTTGAGTATATGAACACGGTTGACGCCGTTTTCTATCGATTGGAAACAGTTCAGGACTTTAGGGATCATTCCACCGGATATTGTCCCGTCCTCTATCATCTTTTTAGCTTCATCTACATACAGTTCCGAGATAAAAGATTCCGGATCTCCGGGGTCTGTGTAGACGCCCGATGTATCTGTGAGATAAGCAAGCTTGTCAGCCTTGAGTGCCTGCGCCACTGCTGCCGCGGCATGGTCTCCGTTGATATTGTATGACTGCCCTGTTTCGTCCATTCCTATAGGATAGATCACCGGGAGAAAATCATCATTGAGCAGATCTGTGATGATCTTGGTATCGACATGAACTACTTCGCCTACATATCCGATGTCATTTCCGCCGGGTGTGCACTTCTTCACAGTCAGCATCTTCCCGTCTTTGCCGCTGATACCGCATGCCCGTACGCCGAGCTGCTGCGCCAGCGTCACGAGGTCGCTGTTGACCTTGCCGAGCACCATCTCCGCTATCTCAAGCGTATCCGCGTCCGTGACACGCAGACCGTCCACGAAAACCGGCTCTATGCCTGTTTTGCGAACCCATTTGCTGATCTCCTTGCCGCCGCCGTGTACTATGACAGGTTTGAATCCGACAAGCTTGAGCAGCACCGCGTCTTCGATGACGTGCTTCATCAGCTCATCGTCCTGCATCGCGCTGCCGCCGTATTTTATCACTATGATCTTTCTGTTGAAACGCTGGATATAAGGCAGCGCTTCAATCAGAACATTAGCTTTCTCAAGATACTTCTGTTTTACCATTTCCTTCCCCTTCTATGAACGATATGAGCCGTTGATCCTGACATAGTCGTATGTCAGATCGCATCCCCAGGCATATGCGTCCGCTTCTCCGTCATGGAGGTCGACATCGACTGTCACATATTTCTGTGACAGTATCTCTGTCGCAAAGTCATCATCAAACGGGATGGATGCTGATCCCTTGCATACGAGGACCTCGCCCTTTTCTGATTTTATGCTGACGTCTATATCCGCAGCGTCAAAATCAGCATCTGTATAGCCTATGGCGCACAGGATCCTGCCCCAGTTGGCATCTGAAGCAAATACCGCAGCCTTGAAAAGCGAGGAGCATATGATGCTCTTGGAGACGAGTCTTGCCGTTTCCTTGTCAGGAGCCCCCATTACATGGGCTTCAAGGAGCTTGGTGCATCCTTCCCCGTCGCCCGCGATCATCTTGGAGAGCTCGGTACTGACCAGGTGCAGAGCTTCGCAGAATTCCGCGTAATCCGCTCCCTCGTCTGTGATCTCCTCATTACCCGCCAGACCGTTAGCGATCACTATCACGGTGTCGTTGGTCGAAGTGTCACCGTCAACACTGACCTGATTGAAACTGTCATTGATCTCGTCATGCAGGGCTTTGCTGACCAGTTCAGAACTGATCGCGCAGTCTGTTGAAATGAAGCTCAGCATGGTGCCCATATTGATGTGGATCATGCCGCTTCCTTTGGCAATGCCGCCGAGAGTGCAGACTTTTCCGCCTGCCTCAAATGTGACTGCGTATTCCTTGGTATATGTGTCGGTAGTCATGATCGCCGTAGCGGCAGCTGCTGATCCTTCATATGACAGGCTGCTGACGAGTTCCGGCATCGCCTTCTCAAACGGCTCGAGAGGCAGCGGTACGCCGATGACCCCTGTCGCGGCAGGAAGAATGTTGTTTTTATCGATCCCGAGGTATGACGCGGCTATCCCCGTTGCCTTCTCAGCTATGTCCTCTCCATCCGGAGTACAGGCGTTGGCATTTCCGCTGTTGCACATGACCGCCTGTGCTTTGCCGTCGGCAAGATGACGTTTCGTCACAGGGATATGTGCAGCCTTGACTTTGTTTTTGGTGTAAACAGCCGCCGCGTTGCCCGGAACATCGCTCACAATAAGCGCCAGATCCGTCTTCTCCCCATTCTTACGTATACCGCTGTATACTCCGCCTGCTTTAAAACCTTTTGCGGCAGTAACGCCGCCCTGTATTACTTTTACCATCTCCGGTCTCCTCTCCTGTGATTATTTATTATTCTCTTTCAGTCCCATTGTCTCTTCGGTCCCCAGAACTATGTTCAGATTCTGTATCGCTGCTCCCGAAGCGCCTTTTCCCAGGTTGTCATACACCGCCATGAGAAGAAGTCTGTCCTGATTGCCTCCGGCATACATCTCCATGCAGTTGCTCCCCTTCATTGGGTTGGAATAGATGAATCCGTCTTCCGGAAGATGATCCTGAACACTGATCAGAGGTTCTTTCTCATATCGTCTCTTCAAAAGTTCAGTCAGATCGTCCGGCAGCATCTTCTTATTCAGCTGTGAGCCGTGGAGCTGTACTGTCATGACCATACCGCTGTAGAAATCTCCTACGACCGGGCTGAAAAGCGGCGCGTGCGTAAGTCCCGTCATCTTCACCATCTCCGGAAGATGCTTGTGAGACTGGCTGAGCGCGTACTGCCCCGGCGAGTCCAGTACTGAAGGCCTGCTCTCATCCTCGTATCTTGATATCATGGATTTTCCGCCGCCTGAGTAACCTGTCATACAGAAACAGCTGAGAAGCGCGTCGCTGTCGAGAATTCCCGCATCGATCAGGGGTCTGACCAGGAGAATAAATCCGCTCGCGTGACATCCGGGATTGCTGATCCTCGTGCTGTTTCTGATTTTCTGCCTCTGATCTGCCTCCAGTTCAGGCATACCGTAGACCCATCCCTCACAGGTTCTGTGAAAACTCGATGTATCTATGATGACTGAATCTTTCGGAGCAGCATCCGCGATCTCAGCTGCCGCCTGATCAGGCAGACATAAAATACTCACATCAGCCTCTCTGATCATTTCTATCCTGGCATTCAGGTCTTTCCTGTATTCAGGAAGCGTCTCAATCAGCTGTATGTCAGGTCTGTTGCATATATATTCATTGATCCTCAGTCCGGTCGTGCCGTGCCCGCCATCGATGAAGACTTTGTACATTTTTTCCGCCTTTCCTTTTACGCAATACCGCTCATGTTTTTACTTGTATAATGGTCTAATAGTAAAGAATATTTTACATTAATTCAAGTATTTTTATTCAATTGATTGAATATTATTTCATACATTGTCATTGTCCCCGCCTTTCCGAGCAGCAAAAAACCTCGCCGGACATGTGTCATGTGCCCGGTGAGGTCATGCAGATTCCTGTATCTGTTCTGCAGGAAATTATGCTATGAGTCCGTATCTTCTAACCAGCGGAAGCAGTTCCGCAGCTGAAAGACCGCCCGCATAAAGCGCCCTTCCCTGATACAGTCTGAGTGCCTGTTCCAGCAGATTCGCATCGTCGCAGACTATACAGAGCGGCTTGCGCACGGCATACTGAGCGGCTTCAAATTCATCGAGGTCCGCTTCTTCTCTGATCTCTATGGCAATGATCTTCTCTTCCGATCTGTTCGCTTCCCTGATCCGGTCTTCAAGATCCTCCCCGCACGTGATGATATTGCCTGCTTCCAGGCCCTTGTCCAGTATGAACATATCCTTTTCAGTCGCGCATATTATTCTGCCATCATCGGATATATCCGGCTTTCTCAGTTCGAGACCCTCCACGGACTCGCGAAGTGCTCTGATGTGCTCCGGTCCGGTACCGCAGCATCCCCCGAACATGACAGCACCTGCGGCAGCGAAATCCCCGGTATATTTCACGAATTCATCCGGTGTGCATGTATAGACAGTCTTGCCGTCCACCGTCTGCGGCAGACCCGCGTTAGGCTTGATCGCGACAGGCACGGTGGCATATTCCGCGACCCGGCGGGCCTGTATGAGCATTTTGTCAGGGCCTGTGCTGCAGTTAAGGCCGAACGCGTCGATCTCCATTCCCTGCATTATCGTCAGAGCCGCAAGCACATCTGTGCCGGTCAGCGTCCTGCCGTTTTCATCACATGTAAATGAAACCAGCACCGGCTTGTCACTGACATCTCTGACTGCCAGCAATGCCGCCCTCGCGTCAGGCACGGTCATGATCGTCTCGATCGCGAACATGTCAACGCCTGCTTCCTCGAGTGCCTCAGCCTGTTCATGATATATATCATACAGTTCGTCAAAAGTAATATCTCCGACTGGCGCAAGGAATTTTCCGGTCGTGGCAATATCTCCCGCGACCAGGGCCCTGTCTCCGACAGCCTCACGTGAAATGGCTGTAAGTCTCTTATTGTAGTCAGCGACTTGATTGAAGATCCCGTTCTCCTCAAGCTTGACTCTGTTGGCTCCGAAAGTCGGAGCATATACAACATCACTTCCTGCCTCGACGTATTCCTTCTGTATCTGCTGCATCACTTCCGGATGCTCAAGTACCCAGGTCTCAGCGCAGACGCTTCCGTCATACCCTCTTTTCTGCAGCTCGGTGCCGTTCGCACCATCTAAAATCAGTGGAAAATACAGTTCCATCTCTGATCCACCTTTCCGGCTCTTGTAAAAATGTATGCTATCCAATACAATATACCACATAATGATAATAACTGATACATCTAAGGTCAAAACAGAAGACTATATATTGCTCGCATCGGAGGCAGGATTCACTCATGCCGCCGCTCTTGCTATGGATTCTCTTGAATTCAGACCTGAGGTGCGCAGCATGTGTGCCGCTGATCTGTGCCGCAGTTACGGCCGCAGCTGGAGCTGCCCTCCTGCCGCGGGCTCGCTTGAAGCTGTATCGGCAAAAGCGTCCGGTTACAGCCGCGGCATCATCGTTCAGACGACCGGAGAGCTGAAAGATGATTTTGACATCGATGCCATCCGGCGTATTTTCGCAAAGCACGGGAAAACTTTTGACACACTCGTCAGGCAGGTCCGAATGACAGCTCCGGGCTGTCTTCCGATGGGTGCGGGAGCATGCACAAGATGCCGCAGCTGCACCTACCCGGGCAGACCGTGCCGCCATCCGGACAGACTGTGGCCTTCGATGGAAGCATACGGATTGCTTGTCAGTGACGTGTGTCTGAGATCCGGACTTGAATACAACTACGGGAGCGGGACAATGACTTACACGTCCTGCATACTGATAGACTGATTATGTTATATCTGAATCCGGTTATTCCGGAACAAGGGACAGAGGAAAGAACCATGACAGCAAAAGAAATTTTTCTGGAATTACTTAAAGAAGACGGCAAGCCTGAAAGACAGCTCGTCCAGTATGAAGCCCTTCAGATGGCTCTGGGTGATCCTGTGGGCGGTTATCTCCACATGGGCAGACGTCCCGGGGCGACCATCACAGACCTGTGGGGAACTGTGATCGAGTGGCCGGCAGACCATCCCGGCTCCATGCCGCATGTAACACAGGAGAACAAGGTCATCAAGGATATCACCCGCTGGCGCGACTATGTGCATGTCCCGGATATCCGGGCCAATTGCAGCGATGAATCTCTGTGGACCGGTTTCCGTGAACATATGAGAGAGCTCGCAGGTGATGAGAGGCTCGTTGCCGCTTTCATGGCTACCGGCATCTTTGAGCAGTGTCACTTCCTGATGCCATTCCAGGAAGTGCTTACCAATCTGTACGATCATCCGGATGAGATGCATGAGCTGATTGAATGCATCACGGAATTCAGGATCGAGTACGCAAAACTCCTGATAGACAATCTCCGGCCGGATGCCATTTTCTCGCATGATGACTGGGGCACCAAGGATGCCCTCTTCATGAAGCCTGATATGTGGCGCGAATTTTTCAAGGAACCATACCGCAGATTTTACGGATATATCCGCAGCAGAGGCGTCATAGCCATCCACCATGCCGACTCATATCTCGCTCCTATCATCGATGATATGGCTGAGATAGGCATCCAGGTGTGGCAGGGAGTTCTTCCTGAAAACAACATCCCTGCGCTTCAGAAGCAGCTGCAGGGCAAAATGGTCCTGATGGGCGGCATAGGAGCGGCCATTGACCGCGGCGATGCCGGAGAAGAAGAAGTCCGCGCGTATGTCCATGACGCGCTCGAAGAGTACTGTCCGGGCGGGCACTTCATCCCTTCGATCACCTATGGTCTTGCGGGCACTGTATATAAGCACGTCGATCCGTGGATCGATGACGAGATCCGCAAGTATAACGAGCGCTGTCATCTTCCGCGCTACAAAGCCAGAGCAACGGAAGCAGATATAACAGCGCCGGTGAAGATCAGACGCGATGATATATCCGCTGTTCAGGAAGTTGCAGCGGCAGCGTCGCATGAGAGCTCCGGCAATACGATTCTTGATGAGATATCAGAAGCCCTGCAGGAGGGTTCCGTCACAGAGACTCTGGCAGCTGTTCAGTCTGCTGTCGACGCGGGCATTTCTGCCGAGACGATCCTGTCCGACGGACTCATACGAGGTATGAATGAACTCGGTGAAGACTTCTCTCTTGGTGAAGTCTTCGTCCCTGAGATGCTCAGAGCGGCCAACTGTATGTCCTCTGCTACAGATATCCTTAAGCCTCTCCTCACCGCGGGAAGCGGCGGCAAAACAGCCGGTAAAGTCTGTCTCGGTACTGTCAGAGGAGATCTGCACGACATAGGCAAGAATCTTGTCAGGATCATGATGGAAGGCAGCGGACTGGAAGTCATTGATGTAGGCTGTGATGTCTGTGCCGAAGACTTCGTTCAGACAGCGATCGACAATGACTGCGATATCATTGCATGCTCCACCCTCCTCACCACCAGTATGGGAGAAATAGAGAGGGTCGTTCAGGAAGCGGTCGCCCGTAATATCCGAGACCGGGTCAGGATCCTCATCGGAGGCGCGCCTGTAACCCAGGAATACTGCGACAAAGTCGGGGCGGATGCCTATACGGCAGATGCCGCTGCTGCCGCCAGAAAAGCGCTTCAGCTCCTGTCGTAACACATAAATCAAGGGGTGTGTCCGGAGACACACCCCTTTTTAATTATTCGCTTTTATTCACCACTGTTATAAGTGAGTTTGCTGCCGTCTGTATCGATCGTCAGACTCTGTCCGTCTACGATAGTACCGCGGATGATGCCCTCAGCGATCTCTGTTTCGACATGCTTGGACAGATAGCGGCTTACAGGTCTTGCTCCGTACTGAGGTTCATATGCCTCATCCGCAATGAATTCAAGTGCTGCGTCAGTGACTTCAAGAGTGATGTCTCTGTCAGCAAGTCTCTCCCTGATCTCATTGAACTGGAGGGCGATGATTCCCTTGATCTGCTCTCTTGTCAGCGGCGTGAATGTGATGATATCGTCTATCCTGTTGAGGAACTCAGGTCTGAAGTAGTTTCTCAGCTGTCCTTCAACCTCTGCCTCTACCTCAGGCTCTATCGTACCGTCTTCCTTCATGTTGTCAAGAAGATCAGCGCTTCCGACATTAGAAGTCATGATGACGATCGTGTTTTTGAAATCCACCGTCCTTCCCTGATTATCTGTCAGTCTGCCGTCATCGAGGAGCTGCAGAAGGATGTTGAACACATCCGGATGAGCTTTTTCGATCTCGTCAAAGAGGATCACGCTGTATGGCTTGCGGCGCACAGCCTCGGTCAGCTGACCGCCTTCATCATAGCCGACATACCCCGGAGGCGCTCCTACCAGTCTGGAGACGGAATGCTTCTCCATATATTCTGACATGTCTATACGGATCATGTTGCGTTCACTGTCGAACAATGCTTCTGAGAGGGCTTTTGCCAGCTCAGTCTTACCGACACCTGTAGGTCCGAGGAAAATGAACGATCCGATAGGTCTGTTCTCGTCCTTGAGTCCGGCCCGCGCGCGGAGTATTGCCTCGGAGACAGCCTGTATACCTTCATCCTGGCCGATCACACGCTTGTGGAGTATCTCAGGGAGCTTCAGGAGCTTGTCCCTCTCGGTCTCTACAAGCTTGCTTACCGGAATGCCGGTCCAGGAGGAAATGACTTCTGCGATCTCATCTTCCGTGACCTCCTCCTGCAGCAGACGCTCTTCCTTGGCCGCATCGGCTCTGGCTTTCTTCTCCTCGAGCTGCTTCTGAAGGCTCGGCAGTATACCATTCTTGAGTTCTGCGAGTTTTTCGAGATTGTACTGTCTCTCGGCATCTTCGATCTCAAGCTTGATGTTCTCTATCTGCTCTTTGAGATTCTTGATATCCAGTATGTCCTGCTTTTCGTTCTCCCACTGAGCTCTCATTCCGGCACTCTTCTCTTTGAGGTCGGCAAGTTCCTGTTCGAGCGCGGCGAGCCTTACCCTGGCGCCTCTGTCATCCTCGTCTTCCTTGCTGAGAGCCTGTTTCTCGATCTCGAGCTGCATGATCTTGCGGGATATCTCGTCGAGTTCGGAAGGCATGCTGTCTATCTCGGTCCTGATCCTGGCCGCCGCTTCATCCATCAGGTCGATGGCTTTATCCGGCAAGAATCTGTCAGTAATGTATCTGTCCGAAAGTGTCGCGCATGCGATCAGCGCACTGTCAGTGATCCTGACACCGTGATGGATCTCGAATTTCTCCTTGAGTCCTCTGAGTATGGAAACCGTATCCTCGACTGTCGGCTGGTCTATCAGCACCTTCTGGAATCTTCTTTCAAGGGCCGCGTCCTTCTCGATATACTTCCTGTATTCATCAAGGGTGGTAGCGCCTATGCAGTGGAGTTCGCCTCTTGCGAGTTTTGGCTTGAGAAGATTGCCCGCGTCCATCGAGCCTTCTGTCCTGCCCGCGCCGACGATGTTGTGGATCTCATCAATGAACAGAATGATCTTTCCGTCTGACTTTTCGATCTCATTCAGAACGGCCTTGAGCCTCTCTTCAAATTCTCCTCTGAACTTTGCTCCGGCTATCAGCGAACCCATATCAAGAGCATAGATAGTCTTGTCCTTAAGTCCCTCCGGAACATCGCCATTGAGTATTCTCTGTGCAAGGCCCTCAACAACAGCCGTCTTACCAACGCCCGGTTCACCGATCAGGACCGGGTTGTTCTTGGTCCTTCTGGACAGGATCTGTATCGCGTGCCTGATCTCCGAATCCCTGCCGATGACCGGATCGAGTTTGCCGTCGCGGGCCATATCAACAAGATCTCTGCCGTATTTGGCAAGAGCTTCATAGTTGTCCTCCGGGTTCTGGCTGGTAACTCTCTGATTGCCTCTTACGCTGTTCAGAGCCTGCAGAAATCTCTCCCTTGTAATGCCGTATCTGTTGAAGATCCTTGCGCTCGGTGTCCCGTTCTCAGCAAGGAGCGCAAGATAAATGTGCTCAACGCTTACATACTCATCCGTGAACTGCTCAGCCATCTTCTCAGCGTTCATGAAGATGTTGTTGAACCGCCTTGTACCGTACATTGTGTCTCCGCCGCCACTTACTTTAGGGAGTTTATCCAGTTCCGCCTGTACATCAGCGGTAACCTTATTCTCGTCGACTCCCATGCTCTTGAGCAGCTTTGGGATCAGTCCGTCTTTCTGCTGCAGCAGAGCCAGATGGATATGCTCTCCATCAACCATCTGATGGCCCATCGAAGTAGCGATGTTCTGGCATTCCACCACCGTCTGCTGTGCGTTCTGTGTGTATTTTTCTATATTCATTCGTGTACCTCCTGTGGAGTTGATTATTTAACAATTATTATTCCACTGCCTGCGGATGCCCCCATCCATGCAGCGTATTGTTTTTTTCCACGTATATTTTAATACAGGAAAATACATTTGTAAACAATTTTTTAGCACTCATTGCACGAGAGTGCTAACAATTTTTGCTTTTTCCCGCCTTGTCTGCTTGCAATTGGCTATCTTCGAGTTTAGAATAATCAAAAGGATTATCTGAGACCGGGAAAGGAGGCAGGCTATGCTGGTAGTGCGTTATCCGGAGCTTCTTGAGCCGAATGTAATAACCATGCTGATACGGACGATTCTCGCGCTGATCTGCGGAGGCATCATCGGATATGACAGAAATGTTCACGGTGCTGCTGCCGGCATGCGTACTCACATTCTTGTATGTCTCGGCGCCATGATCGCGATGTCGATCGGTCAGTTCTCCGCCATTCTCTATGAAGGTGTAGATGCTTCCCGTATCGGAGCTGCTGTAGTGACCGGTATAGGTTTTCTCGGTGCCGGATCCATAATTATCACCGGCAGACATAAGATACAGGGACTTACGACCGCTGCCGGTCTCTGGGCTGCGGGCTGCATCGGCCTGGCGATAGGAATCAGTTTCTATGAAGCCGCGATCATCGGTACACTGGCAGTCCTCTTTACAGAGCGCGCACTTCGGAGGACATCCAAGAGGATCGCTGCTCACGCCAGAAACAGAGAGCGGGAGGAGGATGATCCTTCAGAAGAGATCTGACATGTATGATACAGGGACAGTCCTGTCCGGTCCCTTAAAATCAAGAAAAACGCTGAGCCGTATGGTACGGCATCAGCGCTTTTTTGTATTTATTGATGTGCAGGTAAGACCAGCCTTAATGGCACAACACTATTCTGCAAGTATGAGATCCCTGAGTGTTTCCTCAAAGTTCACTCCGTACCATGGCTTCTTAGGATCCTTCATAGTCACCTCGATCGTGTGGGCCGTATACCCGCAGGCTATCCTCATGGCATCCTGCCAGCTTCTTCCGCGCATGATCTCTCCGACACATGTGCTTGCAAAAAGATCACCCGTTCCATGGAATGTAACATTCACCTTATCGTTCTGATACAGATAATACTCCCCTGTCTCCTTGTCGAAACCCATAACACCCGTCTTACCCGGTTCCATTGAGACACCGGTCAGTACATTGATACGGGCTCCGAGTTCAGCAAGCCTGTTAAGCATCTCTTTGATATAAGGCTCATCATGGTCTTTCTCTTCCCTGTACTCCATTCCGGTCATGAATGAAGCTTCAGTGATATTAGGCACAATGATATCAGCAGCGCCGCAGAGTTCCGCGTTCTTCTTCGCGTATGCCATATCAAAAGCAGGATAAAGCTTGCCATTGTCTGCCATAACAGGATCTACGAATATCAGAGTATCTCTTCCTCCGAATTTCGCAAAAAGCTCTTTCATCTGGTCGATCTGCTCGATCGTTCCGAGATATCCGGTATAGATGGCATCGAACTTCACATCCTCACTCAGCCAGTGTTCCGTGATCGGTCCGATCTGATCCGACAGGTCTCTGACGGTGAAGTTTTTAAACATTGTGTGAGTCGACAAAAGCGCCGTCGGCAGAATAACTGTCTCAGAACCGAGAGCAGAGATCACCGGCAACGCGATCGTAGTCGAGCACTTGCCGAGACATGAAATATCCTGTATAGTCAAAACTCTCTTCATTGTTATCGTATATCCCCTTCGTATGAATCAGTTTGCGTGACTGTGTAATTCTAATCTCTTACAGCCCTGATTTCAATAGTGTCGCTGCATAAAGGAGACTGCGGCCGGGTCTAGAAGCAGTTTTTCAGCATTTCCTCATCAGGTTCTTTTGCTGTCAGCATTCCTACCGCAAAATACACGATCCCGCTGACCACAAGTCCGGCAATGATCTCGTGGATGCCAAGCGGAAGGATCTTGACTCTGTTGAAGAAAATGAACACTGCGAGACCGATAACTGTAGATGCCAGGCATGCATTGCTGTTGCCCTTCTTCCAGTAGAGTCCTCCGATGATAGGCCAGAAGAATGTCGCCTCAAGCCCGCCGAAAGCGAAGAGATTGATCCAGACGATGACATCAGGAGGATTGAGTGCCAGCAGACACGCAATCGCTCCTATTACAGCTGTCAGCGCAAAACTGTAACCCGGAACCTTCTCATAAGCTCCTTCATATGCCGGGTCTCCCGAAGCTGCGGCATCGAAAGGTACCTTCTTGATGTAATGGATATAGAGGTCCTTAATGATCGTAGCCGAAGCCAGGATCAGAAGCGAGTCTATCGTGGACATGACCGCAGCCAGAGGAGCCGCAAGGAACAGGCCGGCTGCCCATGCAGGCATATAGTTCATTACCACATACGGTATCACCTGATCGGTGCTTGCAAGTCCCTCCGCAGGCAGCAGCGGATACGCAAGTGTTCCGGCGAGATGCATGCCTATCATCAGGATACCTATGATCACAGTACCGTATATCATGGCTTTGTGCATCGATTCCGTATCTTTGAAACCCATGCATCTGACAGCTGTCTGCGGCAGGCCGAGTACAGCGATTCCTACCAGAACCCAGAAAGAGATCAGTGCCCCCGGTCTCATTGCAGCGATCTCAGCTCCATACTGGCCTTTGCCCATCAGATCCCATCCTGGGTTGCCGGCGTCCAGCGTAGTAATAATGTTTTCCATGCCGCCAGCCTGTCTGATAACGAAGAACAGCAGCAGGAACGTACCGCATGCCATGATGAAACCCTGGATCGTATCAGTTGTGACTACCGCTTTGAATCCTCCTACTGCGGTATAGAGGATCACTACCGCTCCGAACAGCAGCAGCCCGGCCCAGTAAGGGAGTCCGGTGACAGTCTGCAGCAGTGTCGCGCCGCCGATGAACTGAGCGATCATCTGAGTCGTGAAAAATACGACCATTGCTATGCCGCATATGATGACTACCGCAGGAGACTCGTAACGTGCCCTGAGATAGTCATTTATGGTGACTGAATTAGTTCGGCGTGAGATCATGGCAAATTTCTTGCCGAGCACTCCCAGTGTCAGGAAAGTCGCGCCGATCTGAACACCGGCGACCCATGACCATGACATTCCAAAGCTCGAAGCCAGTCCCGGCCCGCCGAGGAATGAGCTTGCGCTCGTATAGGTTGCCACCAGAGTCATGGCAAGCACAACGCCTCCCATACTTCTGGATCCGACGAAGTAGTTCGCCATGAAGCCCTTCCCCGCATTTTCCCTGGCGGATCTGCGGCTCACGCGGATTCCCATATACAGATTGAACAGCAGATAGCAAATCAGGATAATAAGTACGATCATCTTCTTGCTAAGCATTGCTCCTGCCTCCTTTCTCTTCATCCTCGAGACTGAAATTCACGAAGACTTTCTTCAGGAGGTAGACAACGCCGATAATGGCGACGACGAACATGCCCGGTGTGCTGATAAGCCACCACAGAGGCAGGCCGCCGAGTCTGATGCTGCCCGGGATCGCATAAGCGAACACTACATTCCAGACAAAACAGATCGCGAACAGGATGAGTGTAGCACGCGCTTCCCTGCGGACCTGAATGTCCTTCTCTTCTCTGGTAACAGGTTTTTTCATTTTCTCTTTTCCTTTCTCATGAGCAATCCCGCATACGGCTCTGCCGCCCTGATGTGATAATGAGAATACCCCCGTGTCACAAAAAATCCTGATCACATATAACAAAGCAATCAGGATGGTCAGCCTTACGGTCTGTGCGCTGCGGCACACTTATGCGGTTTTGCAGGGTATAGTTTCCGTAGGAATACCATCCTCGGCATCAATATATCATAAAACCAGTGAGTAATAAATAATTTTTTTATCAGAGTTCTCTGTGGTATGATTGCGATATGAACTACGATTATGTTTTAGCTGACCCTACGGGAAATATAACGGTGCTCATAACCTCTCAGTACACTCCTGAGACCCGCAGTGCCATGATACAGGATGCGTTCGCAAGAGAACCGGCCTGCGAGCAGGTCGGGTTTGTTATGCCCCGCAGAGGCAAAATGATCGGTCTCGAAATGATGGCATATGAGTTCTGCGGTAACGCGACACTGAGCACGGCAGCTCTCCTGTGCCACCGGAATGGTCTTGCCGCCGGAGATGGAGATACCGTCACGGTAGACTCGTCAGGCGCAGGCAGCCCTGTTGAAGTCAGGATCGTGAGGCTTCCTGATATAACGGAGAACGGTCGCGTCATGCCTGTTTATCAGGGTACGCTGAGCATGCCCGTGCCGCGTGTCAGTTCATTCAAAGGATATCCTCTCGTCCATTTCGAAGGCATATCCCATCTTATGGTCCCTGCATCGGACTTCACTGATGAAGAAGCGGAAAACGCAGTCAGGGAATTCGCGGAGGAACTCAGAGTTCCCGCGCTTGGCATGATGCTCATCAGCGGTGATTCAGGCAGGCCGGACCAGCTTCTGTTACCGGATGAGGTGCGCATACGCCCTCTCGTATATGTTCCGGGATCCGGAACCCTGATATGGGAACATGGATGCGCTACAGGCAGTACCGCGACGGGTTACTACCGGGCACACATATGCGCAGGCGATGTTTCAACGCAAATAAAACAGCCCGGCGGCATCATCCGTGTGGATGTAACCGGCGGGCAGGTATTCATGACCGGAAGGGTCATATTCAGGTCGCTCTGATCAATCAGAGAATGCCCATATCTTCAAGGATCTCTCTGGTGTCTTCAGCTCCGGTATTGATGATTCCCGTTCCTCCCATTTTCTCCCATGCCTTGATGTTGGCCGGAAGGTCATCTATCAGTATGCAGTCTCTGCCGGTACAGTAATCCGGCTTGTCTTCCTTATACACGATATTCACAACAACATCTTCTGAAAGCATCCTGCGCACCCAGTTGATCTTGTCCTGACCTGCTGTTGTGATGCCTCTTCTTGGTTTCGGAATACCGCTGAGGATCTCACACTTGTCCCCGTATTTCGCATACAGATCGTCGAAGAGTTTCTTGGCACCGGGCATAAGCCGGAGCTTGTCATAGAAATGCCCCACTTCTTTGATCCTGGCCCACATCATATCGTCATTAAACATCGGATCATCTTCATGTGAAAATGCATCCATCCCGCATAGTTCATAGACGCCTCTGTCAAAATCGGCCATAACGCCATCCAAGTCGAAAAAAATCTTTTTAATTTCCACGATAATCCTCTTTTGCCGTCTGGCTGTAAACTCAGTCAGACTATATTTTCCGGTCAGTATACGAACTTACCGAAATATATTTTATCATATTCAGACGTGAATTGTGCTATAATGTTATGCGGAGACCGGATCATGAAGGTCAGGTCCCGTGTGCATGGTCTGTTAGCTCAGCTGGGAGAGCGCATGGGTCACAACCATGATGTCGAGGGTTCGAGCCCCCCACAGACCACCATTTCACGCAGCTTCTAAGGGAGCTG
>JBGUJM010000012.1:0-21383 GCA_045113935.1 Anaerovoracaceae bacterium | reverse complement strand
CTTAGTCACGACTTCTTTAATAAGAATATTATTCTTCAAAAGTCTCTTCCCTTCGCCTAGAGTGCAGCTGTAATGATGGACATCTTATAAACTTCCTCAGCATCGCATCCGCGGGAGAGATCGTTTATAGGAGCATTGAGTCCGAGCAGGATAGGTCCGTAAGCAGCATATCCGCCAAGTCTCTGCGCGATCTTATATCCGATGTTTCCTGCCTCGATGAGAGGGAACACGAATGTGTTGGCATAGCCTGCAACCTCAGAACCAGGGAATTTAAGCTGGCCTACAGTCGGGGATACAGCTGCGTCAAACTGCATCTCACCATCGATCTTCATCTCAGGATTGAGCTCCTTGGCGATCTTAGTAGCTTCTGCTGAGAGTGCTACAGTGCCGCCCTTGCCGGATCCCTTGGTGGAGAAGCTCAGCATTGCGACCTTAGGATCGATGCCGAAAGTCTTAGCGCACTTCTCGATCTCTACTGCTACCTCAGCAAGCTTCTGAGCGCCAGTGAAGGTAACGTTGCCTTCCTTGTCCTTACTGTCCTGATAGTCGAGATTGACAGCGCAGTCACCCATTGCGATGGTGCGGAGATTCTCATCTCCGAAGTCTCTGTTCAGGATGAAGCAGGAGCTTACGAGGTGAGCGCCCGGCTTGGTCTTGACGAGCTGCAGTGCAGGACGGATCGTGTCAGCTGTGGAATAAGTAGCTCCTCCGAGAAGGCAGTCAGCCTTACCCATCTTGACGAGCATGGTTCCGAAATAATTGCCCTTGAGGAGAGCTGCCTGGCATTCTTCAGCAGTCATCTTGCCCTTGCGGAGCTCAACCATCTTGGCCACCATCTCATCCATTTCAGCATAAGTCTCAGGATCCATGATCTCTGCGCCGCTGATATCAAATCCCTTTTCAGCTGCGGCAGCCTTGACTTCGTCAACATTTCCGACGAGTACAACACCCATAAGTCCTTCCGTGAGGAGTCTTGCGGCAGCTTCCTGGATACGTGCATCAGTTCCTTCGGTGAATACGATCTTCTTAGGCTCAGCCTTGACCTTTTCAATCAGTTTATCAAACATTTTGATTCTCCTGTTGTTTCTGTTAAGCAAAAAATGAATTGTTGATATGTTGTATGTGCCGCAATACGGCATTTAAATTATATCTGTCTTATCTGACTTTATCAAGAGCCTGCCCGAGGTCCTCGATGATATCTTCTGTGTTTTCCAGACCTACCGAAAAACGGATCAGACCCGGATCGATACCGGCAGCGATCTGAGCTTCTTCCGAAAGCTGTCTGTGGGTCGTACTTGCCGGATGGAGAACGCTCGTGTGTATATCTCCTACATGGACGACTATGCTGCAGAGTTCGAGATTTTCAAGGAACTTTTCTCCTGCTTCCCTGCCGCCTTTGACGCCGAAACTCATTACGCCGCTTGCTCCCTTCGGCATGTATTTCCGCGCAAGGTCATAATACTTGTCGCCCTTGAGGCCCGGATAGGTGATCCAGTCGACCATTGGATGATTGACCAGAAATTCCGCTACCGCTTCTGCATTTTTAACGTGTCTCTCCATCCTGACATCGAGTGTCTGCAGTCCCTGATGCGTCAGATACGCATTCATAGGAGACATCGTGCATCCCAGGTCTCTTATGAGTACTGCCTTGAGTCTTGTGCAGAATGCTGCATCGCCGAATTTCTCATAGAAATTGAGCCCGTGATAACTCTCGTCCGGAGCTGCCATGCTCGGGAACTTGAGGTTCCCGTTGTCATCCTTTACGGTCCAGTCAAAATTTCCGCCCTCGATGACGCAGCCGCCTATGCTGGTGCCGTGTCCGTCAGCGAATTTTGTCGTCGAATGAGTGACGATATTGGCTCCGAACTCGATAGGTCTGCAGAGCGCCGGGGTGGCAAAAGTATTATCTACAATGAAAGGCACCTTCATTGCCTTGGCTGCGGCGGCGAACTTCTCAAGATCGAGAACTTTCAGAGATGGATTTCCTAGCGTCTCGCCGAACAGAGCCTTGGTATTTGGTCTTGCAAGAGCCACGATATCTTCAAGAGGCATGTCCTGATCAAAGAACTCGACCTCGATCCCGAGTCTGCGCAGTGTCACGTTCCACAGGTTATAAGTGCCGCCATAAACATGAGCAGCGCTGAGTACATGATCTCCGTGCTCACAAATGTTGAGTATCGAGATCAGATTTGCCGCCTGTCCTGATGAAGCAGCCATTCCGGCAGTTCCGCCTTCGAGAAGCGCCATTTTCTGCTCGAGCAGATCAACTGTCGGGCTTCCGAGTCTGGCATACATGTGATTAGGGCTGTCAAGGTCAAACAGTTCAGCCACATCATGAGCATTATAGTATCTGTATGTTGTACTCTGGACGATCGGGATATTCTGTGGCTCAGCGCTTCCTGCCTTGTAAGCGCCATGAACGCATTTTGTCTCGAATTTCATGTCTTTCATTTCTTTCATTTTTCTCTCTCCTCCTATATTCTTACGGTCAGTACATTCAGCCCCAGAATGTTCTGGTACTGTACATCCGTTGCCATCCTGAATATCATGCGGATGCCTATATTCTTTGTTACATCTTCGCTGTTCGCTATAGATAGTCTCTCTCCGGGATCGAACGGAACACAGTCATCTCTGAGTCTCAGTATCACATCGTCATCTTTGCGTACGACACGGACGTCCACGGAATGCTTTTTATTATCCTTGCTGAAACCGTGCTCGACGATATTGCCCGCCATTTCTTCCAGCGCAAGCCCGGCGAGATGCGATCTGCGGTTGTCTATGCCGCGCGACTCACAGAATGCCTGGACCTGCTGTGAGATCCTCACAACATCATCCATATCCACAACAGTTATGTCCATTCTGTCATCCCCGGAGACACCGAAATCTTCTGGAATCGCCATGAGGTCTTCCAGATTGCGCGGAAAACGTCTGCCCCTGATCCATGCATATCCTATCACTATGAGGATTATGACGATACCGTTGAGAACGTTCGCGGTATAGACCCCGTTGACTCCCATGGAACCAATCAGCACAGCTGAAAAACCCGCAACGCAGACCACTCCATCCATCACTGCCATGATATGTACAAGACCATGCTTGCCCGCGGCCTGTCCGTAACATACAAAATGCATTGCTACGACTGCCAGCGGCATGCAGAGCGGCAGTATGCGGATCGCCCATACGGTCATCATGAAGACGGGTTCTGCCGGATCACGGAAGAATATGCGTGTAAGCGGGACCGCACATGCGATAAGCAATGCCGCGATCGCGCACATCAGGGGAACGAACCTGCGGATCATCACCCTCATGACATCAGTCAGAGTTCTCCTGTCCTCCTCTCCCACGCTCACGCTGATGAGCATCCTGGAGACAGACTGCATGCCGGTAGGTATAGCCCAGAACAGAGCCAGAAGATTATTGGCGGCAGCAAATGCCGATATCCCGGCGCTTCCGACAAATGCGGCCAGCAGTCCGTTGACGATAAATCCCCGGAGCGTCTGGTATCCATTCGTTGCCGCTCCCGGAAATCCTGTTACTATGATATTCCGGGTCTCATCCCAGTTGAGGTGGCTCAGCGATAATCTGAGAACAGACTTCCCTCCGATGAAGTATCCGGCTTCAATAAAGAAGAATGCCCACATTCCCAGAGAGGATGCCGCAGCCAGACCAAAGGCCTCCATCTTCATGACCTTCACGAACAGGAAATTAAGCATCAGATTGACAGCAATGTAGACGATGCTCGCCCAGACTGCCCTTTTCTCCCTGTGTTCGATGAACAGGAAGGCCTGCAGCTGGCCTCCCAGCACAAAAGGCAAAATACCTATCGTCTGTCCCAGTATATATCTGTTGAACAGAGGACGTACCTGTGCATCCGGAGCCATGAAACCCGTAAGATCAAACACCGCCATGATCACAAGCAGTATGGTGAAAGCGGCTGCAATCAAAAGAGACAGAACAATGTCCAGCGAGAAGATGTTCTGCATCTTCCCGCTTTCGTTCTGTCCCATGTATTTTCCGCACAGGATCACCGCTCCTCCGAAGAGCATCGTGCTCACTGAACCGAGCAGCAAATTGACCGGGCCATACAGGCCCACTGCCGTCATCGCGTCAACGCCGACATAATTAGTGGCAAAGAAACTGGATACCAGCCCGTTGATGGTACTTACGGTCATCAGCAGTACCTGAGCAGGCAGCAGTTTAAACATAAGCCTTGTCAGTGTTTTCGTGTTTGCAGTCTGGGCTTTCATGCGTACTTATTATTTACGTTTTTTCTTCATCGTGAGGTGAACCGGCAGTCCTCCGGCAGTATAAGGCGGCACTCTGCCGATAATGAATGGTCTTGCGTAATTCAGATATTCATCGCTTATATATGTGCCGTCATTGATGATCCAGTTCTTCGGAACCTTCCTTTCAATGTTTGCGACTTCATGGATATCGAACATGCTGTATGTCTCAACATAAGGCTCTCTCGACTGTACCTGAATGGTGATCATCTTACCGGTATTTCCCTCGAACGCAGCCTTCGCAGCCAGATAGCCGACATTGTATGCTTCATCTGAATCAGAACGCGATGAAAGGTGCGCAGCGCATCTCTGCAGTGATGAAAACTCTATATATCTCGACTTGAGTCCTGTTCTCTGCTTAACTACATTAGCAAGATATGCCGCGGTTCCGGCGAGCTGTTTGTGTCCGAACGCGTCGATATGATCGTTGACGGTGCCAAGTTCACATACGAAACGTCCGTCTGCCAGCTTGAGTCCTTCAGAAACTGCAATAACGATGGACTTCTTATTCTGCTTCTCTACAAGATAATTGATCCTGTCAATGAAATCATCAACGTCGAAGGAAACTTCCGGCAGATATATCATGTCCGGACCGCTGCAGTCGATATCTTTGGAAAGGGCTGCCGCCGCTGTCAGCCAGCCGGCGTGACGTCCCATGATCTCAACGATGCAGATCGTTGGTTTGCTGACGCCGTAGCTCTCGTTATCTCTGATGATCTCTTTCATGGATGTAGCGATATACTTTGCGGCTGAGCCATATCCCGGGCAGTGGTCTGTCATCGGCAGGTCATTGTCGATCGTCTTAGGAATTCCCATGAACTTCTGCTTCTTGTTATTGTGTGTCGCATAATCAGAAAGCATCTTTATAGTATCCATGGAGTCATTTCCGCCATTATAGAGGAAATACTCTATATTCTTTTTATCAAGTATATCGAAGATCTTCTCATACAGGTCCTCATTGCCCTCTACAGGCGGCAGCTTATATCTGCATGTTCCGAGGAAAGCAGACGGTGTCCTTTTGAGCAGTGACAGATCCTGCGAGCTTGTTACATAATCTTCTATATCTATGATATCTTCATTCAGAAGGCCTTCAATGCCGTAATGCATTCCGTATATTCTTCTTATACCGGCTTTCCATGAAGCCTTGATCACGCCTGCAAGGCTTGAATTGATTACTGCTGTAGGTCCCCCAGACTGTCCAACGATTACGTTTCCTTTCATTAACGTATCCTCCCTTAGTTATTGTTTTTTATTTTTCCGAAATCTCGTACATTATATTCCGCTTCTGTATAAACAGTCAAATATTTTCGGCGTTTTAGTGCGATTTTTGCGCTGTTTTTTGCAAAACTGAGGCTCTTTAAGTTATAATAACTCCGGTAAAATCAACATCACAAGGAGAACAACTTAAAATGCTGACTAACAAGCAACTAGCAGATCTTATATATCCCGATCTCCCTCATACTCCCGAAGAATATGAGGCAATGTACCCTGAGCGGGATCTGCCGGAAGGAGCCATGGTCACAAGGCTCGGCCCGAGCCCGACGGGGTTCATCCATCTCGGCAACCTGTACGGAGCTTTCGTAGATGAGAGGCTCGCCCATCAGAGCGGCGGTACTTTCTTCCTTCGTATAGAGGATACTGATGACAAGAGATTCGTGGAAAACGCTGTTGAGACTATCATCAGCTCTCTTGCTTTCTTCGATATCAGGTTTGACGAGGGTGTGACGGAGAACGGCGACATCGGCAGCTACGGTGATTATACGCAGAGCCACCGCGGCGAGATATACCGCACTTTTGCAAAAAAGCTCCTCGAGCAGGGTCTCGCCTATCCTTGCTTCCTCACTGAGGAAGAGATCAGTGAGATCAGAGAAGAACAGGAATCTTTGAAGATCTCTCCCGGAATATATGCCGGATGGTCCAGATACAGGGACTGGGACAAAGACTTCTCCATCGAGCAGGAGATCGGTCTCAGGATAGCGTCGGGAGAGCCTTACGTTATCAGGCTCAAGTCATCAGGTGTACCGAACGCGAGCGCGGAAGAGACAGCCAGACATACTGTCACTGATGCTGTGAGAGGTGATCTGTCAGTACCGGATAATTTCCAGGACGTAGTCATCATCAAGCAGACAGGCATACCGACTTACCATTTTGCTCATGTCGTCGATGATCACCTCATGAGGACAACACATGTCGTCAGAGGCGAAGAATGGCTGCCTTCACTGCCGATACACGTCGAATTGTTCGAAGATCTCGGATGGGATCTCCCGGTATACTGCCACACTGCGCAGCTGATGAAGATCGGCGAGGACGGAAACAAACGCAAACTCTCCAAGCGCCTGGATCCGGAACTGTCACTGGACTACTACAGGAGCCAGGGCTATCATCCGGCAGCAGTCAGAGAATATCTTCTCACTATTCTCAACTCCAACTACGAGGAATGGCGGATCGCTAATCCGGATGCTCCGGCAGAGGACTTCATTTTCACAACTGAGAAAATGTCAAGCAGCGGAGCCCTGTTTGACCTCGACAAACTCAACGATGTCAGCAAGAACACGCTTCTGAGAACAGACGCGTCCGAGCTGGCTGAATGGCTCAGGTCGTGGTCTGAAGAATTCGCTCCGGAATACGGATATGTTTTCAGAGATATGGATCATCTGGCAGCTATCCTCGATCTCGGCAGACATGACGCCCGCCCGAGAGCAGATCTCGTCTACGCAAGGCAGATCATGGAATATATCGGATATTTCTTCGATGAATCGTTCAGGACAGAAGACGAGTATCCTGCCGAAGCTGCAGCTGACGCGGAAACGATACTCAGATCATATCTTGAGACATATGATCATACCGACGACAATGAGGCATGGTTCGGCAAGATCAGGCAGATCGCAACTGATCTCGGCTATGCCGCCAAGCCTAAGGACTACAAGAAGCATCCTGACGAATATAAGGGCCATGTCGGCCATGTCAGCACCGTGATCCGGATTGCTCTTATGGGCAGAGCAACTTCACCTGATGTCTGGGCAATACAGCAGATCATGGGAGAAGACAAAGTACGCGAAAGAATCAGTGCCAATCTTTAGAGCACAATGATCAAGAAGGGATAAATTCAATATGGAACCTATTCTGGTAATTATGGCTGCCGGCTTGGGCAGCAGATACGGCGGCAACAAACAACTCGATCCAATCACCGAGCAGGGTGACATCATGATGGATTTCAGTCTCTATGACGCATGGCAGGCTGGATTCCGCAGAGTCTGCTTCATCATCAAACATGACTTTGAAGATGTATTCAGAGAGCATATCGAGAACGGAGCAGGCAGAAAGTATACTGTGTACTATGCTTTCCAGGAAGGCAATGATCTCCCAGCAGGCTACACTCTCCCTGAAGGCAGGACCAAACCATGGGGAACAGGCCAGGCTGTTCTGGCAGCAAGGGACTACATCGACGCTCCTTTTGCCGTCATCAATGCGGATGACTATTACGGCAAAGAAGGTTTTGTCAAGATCTATGATTTTCTCATGACCAAAGCGGATGCTTCACACAACTGCATGGTCGGATTCGAGATCGAAAAGACGCTTTCTGAAAACGGTACCGTCTCCCGCGGAATATGCAAAGCCTCCGATGGCAGGCTGACTGACATCGTAGAGCATCTCAAAGTCGCCATGGAGCCTGAATTCAACGCAGATGGTACTCCTAATTCTCTCGCAGGCAAGGTCACGGATACTCATGCAGACGGAACGAAAGAAATCATTCCGAGTGACTCACCGGTATCCATGAATCTCTGGGGATTCGGATCCGAATATATGGAGATCCTCATGGACGGGTTTGCAGATGCCCTTGAGAAGATCATGGCTGAAAACCCTATGAAAGGTGAATACTATATCCAGACGCCTATCAACAGGCAGATCGCTGACGGAAGTGCAACCTATGAGGTCCTCACATCTTCGGACAAGTGGTTCGGAGTCACATACAAAGAGGACAAACCTGATGTTGTCGCAAAGTTCGCCGCACTCAAGGCTGACGGGACCTACCCTGTCGAGCTCTGGAAATAGCCTCCGGACATAAAAGCAGCCGGAACCGCAATGGTTCCGGCATTTTTCATTTCAGAATGTACTTCATCGCAGAGAAAGCTTCTTCATTAATTGTTCTCTTCCTCTGTCTCTCCGTCTTCTTCAGTATCCTCAGTATCCTCAGTCTTTTTCTCGGTCACTTTTATTTTGATTTTCTGACCCAGTGATTCGTTGGCCACATACACCCCTTCAGGCAGATCATATTCAAGGTCAAGTTCAGTGTCCTCATAGATGTAGTTAAGATCGATTTCCTGAGTGTGGATCTGATTGATGTTCTGCAGCAGATTCGGTGAACCCTTGATCACGATCTCCTGAGGCGCTGTCCATGTCCTGTCGTAATCGTCATCAGGCTGATTCGCATCGACGATCAGAGATACGCTTTTGGTTGCTCCGTTATATGCGTAGAAATTGATCTCTGCAGGGTAGATGACAACATGTTCTATCGGATCGCCATCCTTATCGAGCGCTGTCAGGACAGATGTTATGTTGACTGGTTCGTTTCCGGTCGCTTCAAGTTCCAGCTGAGCAGCTACCTTGTCAACTCTCTCTATCTCTGAAGCAGCTCCGATCACTGTCGCTCTCGATGAAGACGCCGCAGAAGTTACGGGTTCATTGCTTGTAGCATTGTTGAGATATTCAATAACTATCTCCTTCTCGACACTGTCAGCAGCCTCTACCTCCACAGATATACTCCGCTTGCTGGCCTCTTTCACCTGTGTGTTCTCAGGTCCGCTTATGTCAAGACTGATCCCGTTTTCACCTTCAACCGCATCACCCACATCAGCTATCACCACGATATCCTCTGCCGAAATCTCACCGGTACGCACCCTCGGCTGCCTCAGTATGACATCTATGGTGTCACTGCTTACCTGCGATACTCCGAAGCCTTTGTTGGCCAGGTTATTTTCCCCCTGGAAAGTGATCGGGATATCTTTATATGTCACTTCCGTCATAGGGTCATTGTTATAAACTACATATACCCAGGCACCTAAAGAAACAAGAAGGGCGATTATTATATTGAGTATCTTGCGTCCGCCGTCACTCATCCTTCTTACCTCCCTTCAGCAGCCTGGAGAACAGGGACTCATCGTCTTCTCCGGACGGCAGATAGATATCGAGAAGCATTTTCTCGAGTGTCTTGAGATCGAGGAAACGTCTCAGGGTTCCGTTACGCGCTACCGAGATAGCACCGGTCTCTTCCGAAACTATGATCACGAACGCGTCAGAAACTTCACTGAGCCCAACCCCCGCTCTGTGTCTTGTGCCGAGGTTCTTTCCTATACTCGACCTGTTGGTGAGCGGAAGCACGCAGCTCGCTGCATGTATTCTCAGGCCTCGTATGATCACCGCACCATCATGCAGAGGCGAGCCCTCATAGAAAAGGTTGCCGAGAAGCCTGACAGATATTTCCGCATCAACTATGACTCCTGTTTCTATTATGTCATTGAGCATGGTCTCACGCTCTATGGCTATGAGCGCTCCGGTGCGCGTCGATGAGAAATCATCGATCGCGTCGACCAGCTTGTGAACAGTAGCATAGATCTCTTCTCTGCCTACATCCCTGAACTGTCTGGTCAGGATGCCGCGGCGTCCGATCTGCTCAAGTCCGCGTCTGATCTCAGGCTGGAAGAGTATTATGACGCCGATGAGACCTACAGTAATGAGTCTGGTCAGCAGCCAGTTGAGAAGACTGAGGCCGAACAGTTCAGAAGCCAGAAAAACAACGACAATCAAAAGGACGCCCCTGAACAGCTGCTGAGCTCTCGTCTCCTTGATCATTCCCAGCAGTCTGTACAGGATATATGCAACGATAACTATATCAATGATATCTGTTATCTTGATACTTAACAGCAATCCCGTCAGTTCGTTGATCATTGTCCTTCAGTTTCTCCGTTTTCTCCGTTTTCTTCTGTTTCTTCAGCGCCTTCGACGATCACATTGCCGTCTTCATCCTCAGTGAGTGTCTTTCCATCAAGAACCGCGTTGATAAGTGCCTTGGCATTCTCAATACTGTCCTCATCCTGAGTCATTACATACGCTCTTGCGTTTCCCGTAGTATAAGTCGGCATCAGGTCATCGCCGCCAATGATTGTATTCTTGTAGATCTTCCATTCCGGATCGTGTGCCAGCTGGTGTTTGATAAGACGCCGGATCTCTCCCGAGCTGAAGCTCATACGGAAGTAATCTCTCATTTCAGTCAGCACCTTGTTGTAGTTGAGCAGCACAGTTTTGTCACCGGTAGCTTTCTTGATCAGTGCCTCGAATACCGCCTGCTGGTTCTTGATCCTCTGGTTGTCACCACTTTCAAAGGCTTTACGCTCTCTCGCGAATGCAAGAGCCTGCTCGCCGTTCATATGGTTCCATCCCTCCTTAACTGTCCAGTCATCAAGCTTGACAGGCACAAATTCATAATCGGAATAGACATCTATGCCGCCTACTGCATCGATGAATTCTTCTACGGTCGAGAAATTGATCTTGACATAGTAGTTGAGCTTGGTGTCAAGGAGATTCTCCTCAGCAGCCATTGTCGTATCCACACTGTAGAATCCGGTATGCGTCAGCTTGTCCATGGCGAAATCCATATCCGGCATATAGATCTGATAGTCTCTCGGTATGGATGTCATAAGTATCTGCTCTGTCTTTGGATTGACCGTGACTATCATATTCACGTCAGATCTGCCCTGCTCATCGATCGTTCCCCACACATCTATACCTGTCAGGCAGACGTTGAACGGTTCTTTTGTTACGGACCCGACTTTCTTGTCATTCTTGACAGAGGTGCTGTCAAGGAACGACAGGGTCCCCATCGCATATGCCGTTCCGACGCCAAAGAACGCGATCAGCAGTATTGCCGTTATGGAAGCCAGCCCTTTGACCAGCTTTCTGACTGATTTCTTTCTCAACTGAACGATAATGATAATGCTCAGCAGGCCCAGTACGATATAAAGGGCTATCAGCATACCGAACGGCAGAACATTCATGACTGTCATGATACCGGCAAATATCAGTAAAGCTAACACATATATGCGCGAAAGCCATTTTGTAAAGACTCCGCCTATACGTTTGCCGCCGGAACCATTTCCACTGCCGCCAACGTTGAGAATCTTTTTCTTCTTTTTCCCGGAATACTTGCCTCTGTATCTGTCATATGCTTCTTCCTGTGCCTGGCGCAGAGCCGCGTCTTCATCCGGAGTCATTCCTTCAGCATGAGCACTCTCGCCCTGCCCCGTCTCTCCCGGCACATCAAAAAAGCCTGCGAGTTCATCGATGCCTTCCGCTTTGCCGGCAGCCGAAGCAGGACCGGTTCCCACACCGGAAGGATTGATTTCCGCCGTATCAATGAATTTGTGTGAACGTCTTACCTGCGGTTCCTTATATCCGGCTATCTCTGACGCAGCAGAAGGAATCTCTTCCGGAGCATAGTCTTCATCCGTTGTGATGAGTTTCTTAGCTGCCTCAAAAGCACCTGCCGCCATTTCCGAGGCGCGGAAATGCCTGTGCTTCGATCCGGCCGCCTTGTCCGCATCATTTATGATGTCAGATTTCACAGGCTCCTTTTTGCCGGATGCCGCCGCTGTCTTGTGTGCATCTGTCTTGCCGGATGGCGCGTATGCAGGAGTATTTCCTCTTTTTGCTGACAGAGGCTCAGGAATATTCAATCCGTAAGCACCAGAAGAATGCAGAACGCGCTGACCTCCGTCCGCGGACTGCTCTGCTTTCTTCTCTGTATCACTGCCATGTCTCAGTCTCTCGTATTCCTTGTATGGATCGCCGCTGAGTCCATAGCCTTTGTTGTCTTTTTTCTGTTCCGTTTTTCTTTCAGTATGGAGTCCTTGCTGTTTGTCCGGATGATCCGGCACCGGCTTTTTGTAGTCGAAGTCCAGAAACTCATCCAGAAAATCATCGGTACCCCAATCCTTCTGGGCCATAGGCTTTCACCTCTTACTGTATAGTATTGTGCAGGTTCTCATGACCTGCCTGTTATTATCTGTCGGTCTCGATCAGGCCGTATTCACCGCCTTTACGTTTATATACAACACTTACCGCGTCAGTATCCATGTCCAGGAACACGAAGAAGTCATGTCCGAGCATCTCCATCTGGAGAACAGCTTCCTCCGCAACCATCGGATCGAGCTCAACCTGCTTTCTCCTGACGATTGCCAGCTCATCTTCGAATTCTTCTTCTTCAGGTTCAGGAACGAATTCCAGCTTGAGTGCTTTATTCTCCTTATATCTTGCTTCCAGCTTGCCCTTGAGCTTGGACATCTGGTTAGCAAGTCTGTCAGTAGCAATATCTACTGCATCATAGATGCTGTCGTTGGCTTCTTCTGCTCTGAATACAGCCTGTCTGGCACTGATGGTCGCCTCGAACTTAGGAGTCTCTCTGAGCTTGGAGACTACTACGTTCGCTGTGACATCCTCGTTGAAATATTTTTCGAGCTTTCCGAGCTTCTTTTCGATATAGTTACTGAGCTTCTCACTCATTGGGTAATTCTTCGCTGAAATCTGAATCTTCATAATCCGATCCTCCTTGTATTGTATATTCGCATGACACAGGGTCCATAGATGTCCCTTCTATATCACATGTAAAGTATACCATACATTTTGATGTCTGTGTGTACCACAAGTGTAAAAAGCTTGATATTACTTATCAAGTTTTTACATTCCCCGCGCGGGAATCCCGCAAAGGAAAGGCATCCCCGGCGCGAGAATCCCGCAGAACGCAGTTACCATATTGCAGTGCGTTCGAGGACTCGAGCAGCGCCTTTTCATTTTGCGAAGAGTTTATGATCGCGTATTATGCATCAGTATAAGAAAAAGCATCCCCGGCGCGAGAATCCCGCAGAACGCAGTTACCATATTGCAATGCGTTCGAGGACTCGAGCAAAGGGGATGCTTTTTCTTTTATTTACTTAATTTATGCTATCAGAAACTCTGAGCGGTTCTATTGATAATCTCGTCCTGAAGTTCTTTGTCGAGATTCCTGAAGTAGTCTGAGTATCCTGCTACACGGACGATGAGATCCTTATAGTCATCCGGATGTTTCTGTGCCTCGAGGAGTGTCTCCTTGTCGAACACGTTGAACTGAATATGGTGTCCATCCATCGCAAAATATGTTCTGATGAGACTTGCGAGATTGTCAAGTCCGGTCTCTCCCGCGATCGCGCTCGGTGTGAACTTCTGATTGAGCAGAGTTCCGCCTGTAGAGCAGTGATCCATCTTAGCGCAAGACTTGATAACAGCCGTCGGGCCGTTGGTATCAGCAAACTTCTCTGGTGAAATGCCTTCAGATACCGGCTTTCTGGCACGTCTGCCGTTTGCTGTAGCGCCGATGACTTCGCCGAAGTATATATGGCATGTGGTAGGCAGCATGTCTACATGATACTGTCCGCCGCACATCGTCGGTCTTCCGGTCACTTCGTCCCTGTACAGCCTGAAAACGTCCTGCATGATATCGTCAGCATAGTCATCATCATTTCCGTACTTCGGAGTCTTGTTCTGCACCATGTTGAGGATCTCCTCATGACCGACGAAATCATCATCCAGCGCGGACATAAGCTCTTCCATGGTGAAGTTCTTATTGTCATATACATTGTATTTGATGGCTGAAAGGCAGTCAGTAACTGTTCCGATGCCAACACCCTGAATATATCTTGTGTTGTATCTGGATCCGCCGTTGTTATAGTCCTTGCCGTTCCGAATGCAGTCGTTGGTAACGATCGACAGACACGGAGCCGGCATGTAATTAGCGTAAAGCTTTTCGATGATATTGTTGCCGCGCACCTTGACATCTACCATATGCTTCAGCTGTGCCGCGAAAGCATCCCACAGGTCTTCATAAGTGTCAAAGTCCCATGCATAGCCTGTCTCAGGTCCGAGCTGCTTGCCGCTCTGATTGTCATAGCCGTTGTACAGAGTCAGCTGAAGGATCTTAGGAATGTTGAGGTATCCTGTAAGGATGTAAGCCTCATTGCCCCATGAACCCGTCTCAACACATCCGGATGAACCGCCCTGACGTGCGTCAAGAAGTGTTTTGCCCGCGTTAAGGAGTTCCTGCACGATCTCGTCAGTGTTATAGAAAGCCGGCTGTCCCCAGCCTTTTCTGGATATCTCACAGGCTCTCTTGAGGAATTTCTGCGGAGTCTTCTTGCTGATCTGAACATTGGAGTTAGGCTGTACGAGTCTCATTTCATCCATGCAGTCAAGGATCAGATAGCTGACAGCATTAACGCCATTGGTACCGTCTTCCTTGATACCGCCCGTGTTGATGTTGGCAAAATCCGTATATGTGCCGCTCTCCTTGAGGGTAACGCCCACCTTGACAGGTGCCGGCTGATTGTTGAACTTGACCCAGAGACACTCAAGAAGTTCGAGCGCTCTCTCATCATCCAGAATGCCGTCTTCGACATCTTTTTCATAATAAGGAATGAGATGCTGGTCGAGTCTGCCCGGGCTGAATGCGTCCCACGGGTTGAGCTCTGTAGTAACTGCAAGGTGTGTAAACCAGTAGAGCTGGATCGCCTGCCAGTAAGTCTGTGGCTTGTGCGCAGGGATGACATCCAGGTTAGCAGCCATCTGCTCGAGTTCGGCCTTGCGGACAGGATCCTTGCACTTTTCCGCCTCTGATTTCAGCAGTTTCTGATATCTCTTGCCGAGTGTCATGACTGCGTCGCAGTCTATCAGCATAGCATCAAGTTCATCTTTCTTATCAACGGCCTCAGGATCGTTCATAAAATCGAGAGCATCGATGGCAGCCTGGATCTCTTCCTTATATTCAGCATATCCTTTGGTGAATACGTTCTTTCCTCCGCATGTATGTCCCGGACCTCTCTGCTCCATGAACTCTGTAAACATGCCGGCAGCATAGCATTTTCTCCACTCGTGTGTCATGGCGGAAATCAGCTTGTCTCTCATGGACTTGCCTTTCCAGAATGGAATAATGATCTCCTGCTGGTCCTTGAGGTCCTGTTCCGTCACGGTATAGTTGACAACAGCGCGATCGTTCATGATGTACATATCTTCGATCGTATGGCATGTGAGTTCAGGAAATGTAGGCGAAGACTGCGGATCCTTGCCCTTTTCACCAACAATAAGCTCTCCCTCGCCGAGGTAGAGAGTCTTCTTGCTGAAATACTCTTTGAGCACGAGTGCTCTGAGCACCGGGAGAGATACTTTGCCTTCCCATTTCTTATAGACTTCAGTCTCGATCTTAGCTCTTTCAAGATCAATATGCGGCTGAGTCTCCATGCTGACCTTCCTGAGTTTCCTGATCCTTTCATTCATTCCGCGTTCTTCCATGTTTTTCCTCCATTTATGTCAAGGTATAGCCTTGTTGACACACATAACGATTAAATGTCTGTTTATGAGATTCCGTGGTACTATCCGCCTATTTTTACATTGGCAAAGCCGGCTTCGTTCCATTGTTTTACAAACTCCTGCATCTCCTCATCAGAAGGAGCTGTCAGTCCGGCAGCGAGATATTCACGTCCCAGCTTGCCGTACTTGTGCGAGCCTGTACTATGATACGGCAGCAGGTTGACCTGCGGAGGACGTATGTTGTTCTCCCGGAGAAAATCTATGATCTGCTGCATGGACTCTCTGTCACCGTTGACCTCTTTAACGGTAGGTATACGGATGTATATCCTCGCGCCGGCTTCCGCGATCTTCCTGAGGTTGTCGAGTATGACCTTGTTGCCCATACCTATGTATTTCTTATGCTTCTCTTCATCCATGACCTTGACATCGTACAGCCAAGTATGGACATACGGCATAATTGCCTCATAGCTGCTGTACGGAGCCTGTCCGCATGTGTCAATCGTCACATCGATGCCTTCGCGGTGGAGAGCCTTTACAAGTGACAGCAGATAATCAATATCCATCGCCATGACTTCTCCGCCCGAAAGAGTAACGCCTCCCCCGGACTGCTCATAAAACATCTGATCCTGCAGCAGGATCTTAATGAGTTCTTTGACTGTATATTCTCTGCCTACAACTATGCGAAGATTGCCGAGACACACATCCTGACACTTGCCGCAAACGGTACACTTACTGCGGTCGATGACTGCTTTGCCTTCATCCGAGACTGTAATAGCGTCATGCGGGCATACAGCCGCGCACCTTCCGCAGCCCGTACACTTGGCTGTGTCGATCTGCAGTTCAGGCTCAAATCTCTGCGTCTCAGGATTGTGGCACCAGAGGCATTTCAGATGACAGCCTTTGAAGAAAACTGTAGTACGTATGCCGTCGCCGTCATGTATTGAGTATTTCTGAATATTGGTAACTGCGTGCATCCTGCCTCCATACGCCAAACATCAGTCCCTTAAAATATAGTTGCTGTGTACTATGTTTTAGACTGCGGTCTAATTCCTCTATAATAATATATTCACAGACAGTTAAGTGTCAATGAATATATCGTGTTACCTTACATATTTTTTGAAAACAGCGGACCACTCGACCTGGTCTTTGACCCCACACTTGCCTTGACCCGGTTTCCGGAGGACTTACTTCTAAGATACGCCATGATCACAGCCGCTTCATGCCTGCTGCTTACGTGGGTCCCTTTGCCCGTATCTGGCCTGGACTTGCAACCACGAACATGGCCCGCCATATTCCCACGTATTCTATCACATGACATGTTTTTCAGACAATGATTTTTTCCGTATCACAGAGCTTCGAGAAGGCGCTGGAAATTCATCCTGATATGAAGCAGAAACGAACCTATGCAGTCGAGACTGCCTTCTGCACCTTCTCCGTAGTCTGATCCGGATATTTCGTATGCGGACGTGAAGTCTTCTGAACTGTACTCTTCGGACCTGATGTGGTCTTCGTCAAAATTCCCTGAGCCCGCGAGATAACAGTCGTCATTCTCAAGCTCATCACCTTTTGTCACATCAACATTGTAGTAACTGTCACCGAGTTTCACTATATTCCAGGTGTGATCTTCTCTGTCGCCTGCAGATGTTATCCCGGTACCGAATATGATCCTGTTATCGATGCCTGCTTCGAGCAGCAGACGGTACAGGGCTGCTGAGTACCCCTGGCATACAGCTTTGCCGTCGATCAGCGCAGCGTAGGCTGTCCGTTTTAACAGGTAATCTTCATTTGCCGCATTGTCATAATCGTAATCAACGTTTTCACATAAGTAATCGTATACAGCTCTGACTTTTTCCTCATCCGTTTTGTCATCCAGTTCCAGGCTGTCAATAATCTCAGCAATCTTCTCTTCTGTCTGCTGTTCCTGTTCAGAAGTGTCGTAGTAGCTGATGGCATATGTAATAAGAACTGCTTTTTCATCTCCCGCCGATGCAGGTCTGGCGGATGCGTCACATGTCCCGTACTGAAATTTCAGATAATCTCCTTCGCAGGGATCACCTGTGTGGACCAGAGCCTGTTCAAAAATCTCATTGATAAGATTTTCTGAGTCTGAAGCAGCCGTATCCGTCACAAGACATATAACAACAGTCCCCTGCCTTTGCTTCATCGCGTCCCTGAGCGACTTTCCTGCTTCTTCTGTGGTATAACATACAGGCACCGTGTCTTCGTCCGCGGCAAAACAAGACTGCTCACCCGCTATCACAACAACAGCCAGCACCGCAGCCAGAAAGATATATATAATTGTCCGAAATCCTGTCTTTACTGCATTCCTGAACATACCGGTCAGAATGTCTCCCTCAATAAATGCTTTCCCAGCCGGTTATCAGAGCATCCGGAAAATTGGCAACAGCATATCTGAGCATTTTTTCCCGCCCGCTCGAATGGGTGGAATGTATATTGATATGCTTCGGCCGGATACCCTGTTCCTTCAGATACTTCAGAGCATGATAGCCGCTGAACAGGCTGTCATATCCGAGGTCATAGTCAAGGTCAACAAGTTCTATACATTCCCTGTATCTATCGGCTAATGCCAGAAAATCAGCATAATTATCAGCCGCAATCATTCCAGGGATCTCCGGCGGCGTTCTGTAATCATCCAGAAAAATCTTCACTTTGTTCATAAATCACACTTGCTCCATACCGCATCATATGCATTAAGTATACCACTTGTGCTATAATATCCGGCAAAGGAAGGTATACACAAGTATGTTTCAGGATGGCCGGACAGTCTGCATCTACAAGCATCTGAAACTGCCGCAGAGTAAGCCGGTCACGTTACCGCGCGCAAAAGTCCCTTCCTTTTTTCATGCCCGGAAGACAGTCATGATCATCAAATTTTTCTAATACTTATATGCTTCCAGATACAGTTCCTGACTGTCACTCGGCCAGAAACAGTATGGACCCTCAAAATAACATTCTGCTTCTTCTCCTGCCTTGACTGAAAGGACAGTGTGATTTTCACCTGGAGTATCTGCCATATATAAATCACTAGCGCCGCCGATCACTTTACCGTCCTTGTCTTTGTAGACAACATGACAGCATAGGAACGTATCCATTTCCTCACCTTGAAGGTCATAGTAGAAATCTTCCTCGCCTTCATTGGCGACCCTGACCCTAAAGACGATGCTGTCACCATCGTACAGATTTGCATTATGCAGGAGGGAATCATCGCTGACTAATTCGTAATCAACGATCCTCAGGTCCACATCTTCGGTTTCAGGGTCTTTAAACGATGTTTCTGATGAGAGTTTGAACTGAACATCCGCAGGAACACCGGAAAATGCCATCGTTCCGTCACCATTTTCCTCCCGCTCTTTATGCTTCATCATCAAAGTACAGGCCCCTCTCTCACCGGGTCTCACATTATCTGTCCGCACCACAGAATACCACTGATCAAGAGGTTTTAGTTTTTCACCGTTTTCATCATAGGCATCGACATCGAATATGGCCATTTTGATAACCTTGTCGCTGTGGTTCTCAAAAACGATTGCATAGGTATAGTCGCCCTCTTCGTTGGAACTCAGGCCGCTGTCTATGATTTCTATATCCTCGGCCGCTTTGCCTGGTCCGCACCCCGCCAGCTGAAAACAAACAAGCATAGAGAAGCAGACCATAATCAACAGATTCGCGAGATTCTTTCTCATACTGATACCCCCCTCAAAAAAGCGGTTTCTTTTACCGGATTTAACAATTTGCTGCTTCAGAAAGATCCGCCTCTGAAAGTTAATGGCAGCACATCTCTACTCTATTATCCACGAGTCAATGGCATCCGACCACCATTCAAGATCTTCCCGTGTACACCCCTCATGCGGAAGACTGTCAATGTCAAGATAAATCGTTCTGATATCATCACCGCGCTTTTCTGCTTTTCTTAACGAAGAGAAAAACAATTCTGATTTGCCGGTCTTTACAACGTAAACTTTCATAGCAATATACCTGTCTTCCGTAGCTGTCTTTAAGGAATTGGAATCGTCAGCATCTTTATCATTTTCAGTATAGGTAATGCTTTTACTATTGTAATCAATGGTCAGATCTATTTCTTTTCCGGGTGTCAAGGCTTCCATTTCACCAATTGAGCCTTGTGACGATGTGATTATCTCATATAGACCTGGTTCTATCTGGATATAATTCTGGTCTGATTTAAGACTTCCGACAATATAATTATCACTTCTGAAAAATATTATGTTTTCTATACTTACATTTTCATTGCCTATATAATCGACATTCACATCAATAAGATAATCGTTCAGTTCTTCCTCGGACATATCCGTGATTTTTACTTCAACATTAGTGGCATAGTAGCTTTCCCTATCCTCTATATCTATATCATAGTCGATTTTAGATTTATCCAAAGCCGGATATCCGGAAGCACTATTGCTGCTATCCACAGAACCAGAAGAGCATGCAGTGAGCAACAGACTCAATAATACTGTTGCTGCAATCATTATCAGCAGATGCATTATTTTTTTAGCATCATTTATTCCTCTTGCATTCCTGATCATTTCTTGTTCTCCTGTTATATATACCGCAAGGCATTCTCCGTGCCTGTTTATCCTGCTATTGTATGTATTCTATCATACTCAGCACAGAATAATCGTTGTAATAAGGGCTTCAATAGATCGGCTGTGATTTGTCAGGAAAGATGCTGCAGGGAAGCTTCGGGAAGATCCGGAGAGGAGGCCGAGACTGTTGAGAAGCCTCCGGGAGGCTGTGAGTTGGACTTTCAGGCGGAGCTCAGCAAAGCAGCAGAGGGCATAGTTCCGGGAGCTCCGGAATATATCCTTTCATCTGTTCCATAGATCAACATAACAGAAGTTCTCAATTGTGAAATAAAATCAGCTCGGATGCTGTCGATGCGGCAGCGTTTGGGCTGATTTTAGTTTTTTCAATGTTCTGCTTCAAGCCGGATCCATCCAAATAAAAAAAGGAAGGGGCTTTTGCGACGCGGCACGGGATCGGCTTACTCTGCGGCGGTTTCAGACGCTTTTATATGCAGCATGTCCGATCCTTCTGAAACACATAATGAACATGTACCTTCCTTTTAAATAATTGTAACATAGCAAAGTATTTTATCATAGCAATTGCCAGGCTTATGTTTCATCAAAGTAAAAAAACAGCAGAACATACGAATTTGAGTCCGCTTGCAATGTGCCGATCTGGACATTGCCGATAGTTCTTTGATCAACACCAACACCATTACCGTCATTATCAAGCGCATTGTTGAAGCATGTATTCATTCTGGCCTCCGATCTAGAGGATGCTTTTTCCTCTGCTCCCAGGCCAAGATCTTCACCCCCTAAATACGGACAATAAATAAAACAGGGAAGCCTGAATATATAGGCTCCCCTGCTCTCCTTAACGGGATCTCCGTATCATTTTACTGTGATCTTCGTGACCTGTGTCCTTCCATTCGGTGCTCTGAATACGATCTGTGTCGTTCCCTTTTTCACAGCCTTGATCGTTGCCACTCCGTCGATCATTCCGCCGGTGTATTTCGATCCGTCTGGTTTCGTGATAGAGATGATAGTCTTGTCTGATACATCATAGAGCATCTGGTTCGGATAGAGCTTCGGTCTCTTATTGTAGTCTTTCACCGGATACTCGTAGTCAGGTCTGACCTTGATCGTCTGCCCTACATTCATTGTAAGTGATGTT
>JBGUJM010000011.1:0-4796 GCA_045113935.1 Anaerovoracaceae bacterium | reverse complement strand
CGGATACGCCTGATCGTCTCAAGGCCGTCTATTTCAGGCATTCTCCAGTCAACAATGATCACATTGTAATCCTTGCCGGCAAGATGTCTGTGTTCGATCATGCCGAGCGCTTCCAGTCCGTTTCGCGCCTGCTCCGCGGATGCGCCAAGAGACTCCAAGGTGTCACCCGTTATCTCAAGCATGGTTTCATCGTCATCCACGATCAGAATATCAATGGAATCAAGCTGCATATTATCCCGCTGCTTGTCGGCTTCCGGGATATCCAGGACGACGGTGAATGTCGTCCCCTTGCCTTGTTCGCTCTGGCAATCGATCGTTCCTTCCAGCAGTTCGACCATTTGCTTTGTAATGGCCAGACCAAGACCGGTTCCCTGAATGCTGTTGACGCGGCTGTCGATCTGACGTGAGAAAGGCTGATACATGGTTGCCATGTATTCCGGGCTCATTCCGATGCCCGTATCCGCAACAACATAGGTCAGCCGTATGCATCCCGGTTTGTCGCTCTTTTCCTGACGCAGCTCTACACTGACACGTCCGCCGGGTTCTGTGTATTTGATCGCGTTGGAGAGGATATTGATATAGATCTGATTCAGACGGAGCTGATCCGTATATAGATATTCCTTTTCCATCTGATTGATGTGGAAACTGAATTCAATATTCTTTTCCTTGATCATCGGCTGTGATACAGTTACAAGGTTCTCGACCGTTTCTACAATGGAGAACGTCAGCGGACTCAGTTTCAGTTTCCCGCTTTCCACTTTCGATATATCTAGAATGTCGTTGATCAGTGTCAGCAGATGATTGCTGGCGAGACTGATTTTGCGTAGGCTTTCCTCTGTCGACTCCACATCCCCGAGGTTCTTCTCGGCAATCGTCGTAAGACCAATGATGGCGTTCATCGGCGTGCGGATATCGTGGGACATGGTCGAGAGGAAGTCTGTCTTTGCTTTGTTCGCAGACTCAGCTTCTCTGGCCGCGATCTGCAGCCGCTTGTTAAAGCTGAGTGTGCTGAGCAGGTCAAAGAGGAATAAAATCAGCAAACCGAGAGAAACAACCCCAATCAGCAGCCAGTTTTGCGTATCGACATCGAGATCTTTCGCCGGCACGAGACCCAACATCGTCCAACCAGCATATGCCGAGACAGGGGTAAACGCAAGTATGCACTCCTGTTCATGCGAATTGGTCATTGGAACGAAACCTGTCGATGAAGTAATCTTGCCGGACAATGCCTTCAATGATTCAGGATCTGTTGCGTTATAAGATTTGTAAAACTCAAAGAGGTTGGAATTCTTAAAACTGTCTCCTTTCAGGATATAATCACCATTCGCATCGATCACGGATAATTCCGCGTTTGCCAGCTCGGTCTGCGGAAAGACCCATTTCTGTTCCAGCATCGATACGGGAATGACCCGCAGCAGGACGGCATCCTCAGACGTTTCGCTATCCGGATCCTGCAGTTTCACCATGTTGCAGAAGGCCAGCGACTGCTCGCCATTCATCGGGTTGGTGTAAGCGCGGGTTATATTGATCGATTTCCCGATCTCATCGATCCAGTCCGTGTTCTCCAAAAGCGCTACCTTTTTATAGGAAACAGCATAGTCGTCGTCCGTACCCTGTTTCGGACGCGTGGAGAGTCCTGTCAGTGTGTCGAGAGAAATCAGATGCGCCGAGGTGCTTTCAAGCACATGCGAAGAACGGATATATTCGGCAGCCTCTTCCATGGTCATGGTCTGGCTGTTGATATAACGCGCCCATACATCACAGATCCTCTGCTCGCCTTCCAGATAGTTCTCTGTCACATGCTCCATGGTGACCGTTGAGTCTTCAAAGTGCTCTATCTGTCTCTGATAAGAGTTTTTGCTTTCAGATCCGGAGTAGAGTACTACGAAGATCAATATGGCGGCCATGATGACCACGTTTACAATAATAATGACAGTCTTTCTCATGCTCTAAGCTCCCGCAAAACCAGACTGCACCAGCCGGTCTCCGATCGTTTCAATCAAGATAATAATACGGATATATTATACAACATTTGGAGCAGCATTTCCTCATAATTTCAATTGTGAGCTCACTAACTTCTCATCTGATATGTAATTCTAGGTGAACGATCTCTGATATCGAACGGCAATATCAAAAATAATGCTTGACAAGGGGATTGCCTTTGATATACCATCGGTTCATTGAGATAGAGGATGCGTTTTGTCATCAGTAACCGCACACAGTGTTGTGCAGAACAGATGCGGTGAAAGGGACAGGCGCCGAAGCGGATCTCCCCTGCATATGGGATCCTGCTGGGCGGACGAAATAAGATTTGTCCGACTGTCGCAAAGAAATATCCGAAAAACGGAGACAACAAAAATTTGCGGAGCGCTATCCTTGATAAAATCAAAATGGGTGTTGCATTTTATGATGCGTATCAGGCACTCCCTTTTGGTGGGGATTATCAAGCGGCTGCTTCGGAACAGCCGCTTTTTTAGTTCTCTTATCTCAATACGTTATTACTCATTTGACGATAGGAGGTTAAAAATGTCAGAACCAAAAATGTCATCCGGGCGCATGCCCGGCAAGATCCCGGCGATCCTCCCGATTCTGGTGCTTCTTGTGATCATGATCACAAACTATGTACTGGGTTGGGGTCAGGATCCACACATTCCTGTACTCATTGCCTGCGTAGTCGCAATGATTGTCGGCAGAGTATACGGATTCACGTACAAAGAAATGCTGGCCGGAGCTCTCTCCGCTGTCAGCCAGTCCCTTGAGGCGATCATTATCATTCTGTGTGTCGGATGCCTCATCGGATCCTTCGAATGGAGCGGCGCCATTCCGGCCGTTGTCTACTATGGTCTCAAAATCATTGCGCCCGGAATGTTCCTGCCCCTTGCATGCATTCTCTGTTCTATCGTAGGCATTGCCCTGGGCTCTGCCTGGACAGTTACTGCCACCCTCGGCATCGCATTCATGTCAATCGGCGCAACGATGGGCCTGAACCCTGCCTTGGTTGCAGGTATGATCCTCTCCGGAGCATGCACCGGAGACAAGCTCTCACCGCTGTCAGACTCGACGAATCTCGCTGCGGGTACTGCGCAGACCGGTCTGTTCGACCATGTCCGCGCCATGATGACGACGACCTTGCCTTCACTGTGCATCGCGATCATTCTGTATGCCATCATCAGCATCAAGGCTTCCGGTGATTATGATCCTGAAGTCGCAAACGGATTGTCCAATGCCATCGTGGAACACTATGAGTTCATGCATCCGGTGCTGCTGATTCCATTCATCGCGATTTTCGTTGTCGCGATCCTGAAGGTACCTGCCCTTCCGGGCATCCTGCTGCTTTCTGGTCTTGGCGGAGTATTCGCTGTCGTATTCCAGCACGCGAACTTCTCCGACCTGATCACTATGTGGCACTATGGATACGAAGCTGAAACAGGCAATGAGCTCTGCGACAGTCTGCTTAACAAGGGCGGAATGGACAGTATGCTCTGGACGAACAATCTTGTCATCATCGCCGTCGGCTTCGGCGGGATCCTCCAGACGATCCGCGCGGTCGAATCGATCCTCGGCGGCCTGATCCACAAAGTCAGAACAGTCTTCCAGCTGGTTCTCGTTACGATCATTACCGGCATGTTCTGTATTACCACAATGTGCGACCAGTATCTGGGTCTGATCATCCCGGCTGCCATGTACAAGGATAAGTATGATGAAATGGGTCTTGGCAGAAATATGCTCTCCAGAACTATGGAAGACGGCGGCACACTCTGGTCACCGCTCGTCCCATGGTCATCCTGCGGCGCATATCACTCCAACATCCTGGGGGTCAGCACTTTGGCCTATCTTCCGTTCTGCTTCATGAACCTGATCAATCCGGTATTCGCCCTTGTGACAAGCGCAATGAAGGTGAATATTTTCTGGGCAGACGGCAGCAGAACCGGTTTCACCGGCAAACTCAGAAAAGGCGACCCTGCCGGCGCACCGGACGACGCTCATGCAAAAGCAATGGAAGCCCTCGCGAAAATCCGAGAAGAGAACGGAGAGGATACAAACGAATAATGGAATACAAACGCATTATCAAAAAAAGAAAAACATGGCTCACGGTCCTGTTCGTTATTCTGGCGTGCCTCATGCTGTGGCGCACGATCGTAACGCAGCACTGGTCCTACCTCCCGATTGTTATACTCGTCATTCTGGCCTGCTTCTTCACCAAGGAGCAGATCATCTCCAAGGACGGTGTAGACATCCAGTACACCCTGTTCGGCAGGTGGACCATGCACAACCTCTGGACCTGGGATGAAATCACATCCCTGCATCCGGACTACAGCAAAAAAGCTCCGCATGTGGAGCTTCTGATTGCCCGTGATGTCGTGATCCGGCCGTTTATCATGACACGGGAAGATACAGCCCGTGTTCTGGAACTTGCAAAGAAAATGAACGTCTCCATCAGCATAGGCTGATCCGGAAGTGGCTGATTCTGAAGTGGGCAAGAAATAATATCAAGGGGGCTGCTGCACTGAACAGTGCGGCAGCCCCGCCTCCGGACTTTATTCGATAACGGTGATCTCAATTGGCTGCGCGCCTTCGTACAGGATCTTGCGGCCGAAATCATACAGATCATCCAGTCCTTCTGTGATCGTCAGGGAGTGATTTCCCGAAAGCTGTCCGTGCATGCTGGAGAAACAACATCTCCCATAAGCCAAGATGATCTCCATTTCACTGATGCCGCCCGGATAAAGCAGCATTTCTCCCTTTGAGGGATGCGATGTGTGATTCTCATAATCCAGCCCGAGACGCAGATCGCC
>JBGUJM010000010.1:0-29193 GCA_045113935.1 Anaerovoracaceae bacterium | reverse complement strand
GAGATTCCAGCACGTAACAGGACAGCTGGAGAATCCTGTAAGGATGAGAGAAGTAAGAAGAGATATCGCAAGAGTTAAGACCATCATCAGAGAGAATGAGCTTAACAAGAACGCATAGGGAAAGGAGGAAAACTGACAATGGAAAGAAACAGAAGAAAGACCAGAATCGGAATCGTAACCAGCGATAAGATGGATAAGACTATCGTAGTTGCTACTGAAGACATCGTTAGACATCCTCTTTACGGAAAGGGCGTCAAGAGAACAGTTAAGTTCAAGGCTCATGACGAGAACAACGAGTGCGGCATCGGCGATAAGGTTATGATCATGGAGACAAGACCTCTGTCCAAGGACAAGAGATGGAGACTTGTCAAGATCGTAGAAAAGGCTAAGTAAGGAGGCAACGGAAAATGATTCAGACTGAAACAAGACTTAGAGTTGCCGACAATTCTGGAGCTAAGGAACTGCTCTGCATCAGAGTTCTTGGCGGAACAGGCCGTAAGTACGCGAACATCGGAGACATCATCGTATGTACTGTTAAGGACGCTACACCTGGCGGCGCTGTCAAGAAGGGCGACGTAGTCAAGGCAGTTGTAGTAAGAACAAAGCGCGGCACAAGAAGAGCTGACGGTTCATACGTCAAGTTCGATCAGAACGCTGCAGTTATCATCAAGGACAAGAACGACAAGAACCCTGTAGGTACACGTATCTTCGGACCTGTCGCGAGAGAACTGAGAGATAACGGCTTTATGAAGATCGTGTCATTGGCACCAGAAGTACTGTAAATGGAGGTGTAGTGATGCAGATTAAGAAAGACGATACAGTAGTAGTGATCGCTGGTAAGGACAAGGGTAAGACCGGAACAGTCCTCAGAACGATCCCTAAGAAGAACAAAGTCGTAGTTGAAGGCGTCAATATGCAGACTAAGCATGCCAAAGCTACAAGAACATCCGCTTCCGAGATCAAGCACATTGAAGGTCCTATCGATGCATCCAACGTCATGTATTTTGACAAGGAGACCAAGTCAGCAACAAGGATCGGCCACAGGATCGACGAGAACGGCAAGAAAGTAAGAGTCTCCAGGAAGACAGGCAAGGACATCAAATAGGAAAGGAGGAGCAAAGAATGGAAATCAGACTTAAAGACAAGTACAAAAACGAAGTTTTCAAGGCACTGCAGGACAAGTTCGGCTACTCCAACCCTATGGAAGTTCCAAAGCTGACTAAGATCACCATCAACATGGGTCTTTCCGAAGCTAAGGACAATGCCAAGGTCCTCGAGAGCGCAGTCAAGGAAATCGCTCTGATCGCAGGTCAGAGACCGGTTGTTACCAAAGCACGCAAGTCCATCGCTAACTTCAAAGTCAGAGAGGGAATGCCTGTAGGAGCTAAGGTAACACTCAGAGGTGACAGAATGTACGTATTCGCTGACAAGCTGTTCAACCTCTCTCTTCCGAGAGTAAGAGACTTCAAGGGACTCAGCAGAAACTCATTCGACGGCAGGGGCAACTACTCGATGGGACTCAAAGAGCAGCTCATCTTCCCTGAGATCGTATATGATGACGTTGAGACCATTAAGGGCATGAACATCGTCTTCACAACAACAGCGAAGACTGACGAGGAGGCACTTGCGCTTCTCGAGCTCATGGGAATGCCTTTTGAGAAGAGCAACAATTAATATAGGAGGAGAATATGGCAAAGACTTCACTGAAAGTTAAGCAGGCAAGAAAGCCTAAGTATTCCACAAGGGCTTACACAAGATGCAAAGTTTGCGGAAGACCACATTCCGTTCTGAAGAAGTATGGAATCTGCCGTATCTGCTTCAGAGAGCTTGCATACAAGGGTGAGATCCCTGGTGTTAAGAAGGCAAGCTGGTAAAACAATCGTTATTAATTTTCGCAGGCCCTTCTTCCGGATGCCGCGCGGCAGAAGGAAGGATCTAAGGAAGGGAACCACGTTAAGAAAGGAGAAATTACTGTTATGTCAATGACAGACCCAATTGCAGATATGCTGACAAGAATCAGAAATGCCAATACTGCAGGTCACGCAAGCGTTGATATCCCGGCTTCAAAGATGAAGAAGAGCATCGCTCAGATTCTTCTCGACGAGGGATTCATCAGTGGCTATGAAGTAGTTTCTGACAATGCGCAGGGTACTATCAAGGTAGATCTTAAGTATGGTCCTGGAAGGGAAAAGACGATCTACGGAATCAAGAAAATATCCAAGCCTGGTATGAGAGTTTACGCTAAGGCAGACAGAGTCCCTAAGGTACTCGGCGGCCTCGGCATCGCTATCCTGTCGACTTCCAAGGGAGTCATCACAGACAAGGAAGCCCGCAAACTCGGAGTAGGCGGAGAAGTTATTTGTTACGTTTGGTAGGAGGTAGACAAAATGTCAAGAATCGGTGTTAGACCTATAGCCATCCCTGCCGGCGTAGAAGTAACGGTAGAAGATGGAAACGTTGTTAAGGTCAAGGGACCTAAGGGCGAACTTTGCTCAAAGATCGGCGCGGGAATGACCGTATCTGTCGAGGACGGAAGCCTCAAGGTTACAAGATCTGATGACACAAGACAGAACAGATCACAGCATGGTCTGGCAAGAACTCTGATCAACAACATGGTTGAGGGAGTTACCAAGGGCTATGAGAGAAAGCTCACCATCGTAGGTGTTGGTTATTCCGCTGCTAAGCAGGGCAACAAGCTTGTCCTCAAGCTGGGATATTCCCATCCTATCGAGCTCGTTGATCCTGAAGGAATCACAACAGAGACTCCTGATGCTACAACAATCCTGATCAAGGGCATCGACAAGGCACAGGTAGGAAACTACGCTGCTGACGTAAGAGCCTGGAGACCACCTGAACCATATAAGGGCAAGGGCGTCCTCTATGATGGAGAAGTTGTACATAAGAAGGAAGGCAAGAGCGCAGCTAAGTAAGGAAAGGAGGAAAGAAAATGGCAAATTTAAGCAGAAATGACAGAAGACTCAAAAGACATGCAAGAGTTCGCAAGAACGTTTTCGGAACTCCTGAGAAGCCAAGAATGTGCGTATTCAGATCCAACGCAAACATCAGCGTACAGATCATCGACGATGTCAACCACAAGACACTTGTAAGCGCGTCATCAGTCGATAAGGATCTCAAGGCTGAGATCGGTTACGGCGGCAACAAGGAAGCTGCTGCCAAGGTTGGTAAGGCTATCGCAGAGAAGGCTGCAAGCAAGGGCATTAAGGAAGTGTGCTTTGACAGAGGCGGATATCTTTTCCACGGAAGAGTTAAGGAACTCGCTGACGCGGCACGCGAAGCCGGCCTGGAATTCTAGAAGGAGGACACGGAATGCAGACTAGAATTGACGCATCCAAGCTCGAGCTTACAGAAACTATCGTAGACATCAGACGTGTTGCAAAGACTGTTAAGGGCGGACGTAATATGAGATTCTCCGTAACAGTAGTAGTCGGCGACGGCGAAGGACACGTAGGAATGGGCCTTGGTAAGGCTATCGAAATTCCTGAAGCAGTAAGAAAAGCTACAGAGGATGCCAAGAAGAAAATGATCTATGTACCTACAGTCGGAACTACAGTTCCTCATGAGACAGTAGGTGAGTTCGGAGCAGGCAAGGTTCTCATCATGCCTTCAGCAAAGGGTACCGGAGTTATCGCAGGATCCTCCGTTCGTACAGTACTCGAGGCTGCCGGCATCAAGGATGTAAGAGCTAAGTCCCTCGGAACAAGCAATACCGGCAACATGGCCAGAGCAACTATGGAAGGTCTTAAGAACCTGACAACCGTTGAGGAAGTTGCTAAGCGCCGTGGCAAGACACCGGAAGAAATTATCGGATAGGAGGCAAGGGAAATGGCAAAACTTAGAATCACACTGGTTAAGAGCCCAATCGCTTGTCAGCCTAGGCAGAAAAAGACCGTTGAGGCTCTTGGTCTCAGGAAACTCAATCACTCGGTAGAGCTTGAGGATTCTCCTGCAACAAGAGGAGCTATCAACAAGGTTTCACATCTGCTCAAAGTAGAAGAGCTGTAAGGAGGGCAAAGGCCATGAGAATTCATGAACTGAAAAAGCCTGAGGGCTCCACAAAGGCACCTAAGAGGATCGGCCGCGGCCAGGGTACCGGTCAGGGAACAACTGCCGGCAGAGGTATGAACGGTCAGAACTCCCGCAGTGGCGGCGGAGTCAGACTCGGCTTTGAGGGTGGTCAGATGCCACTCTACAGAAGACTCCCTAAGAGAGGATTCACTAATCATTGGGCTAAAGAATATGCTGAAGTTAACGTACAGGATCTCGACAGATTCGAGGACGGCGCTGTAGTCGATCTCGAGGCACTCTGCAAGGCCGGACTGGTTAAGCAGGTCAAGGATGGTGTTAAGGTCCTCGGCAATGGCGAGCTGAGCAAGAAGCTCACCGTCAAGGCTGACAAGTTCAGCAAGAGCGCTGCTGAGAAGATTGAAAAGGCAGGCGGAAAGGCAGAGGTCATCTGATGGAACTTGTGAAGACATTCTCTAAGGCATGGAAAATACAAGAAATCAGACAGAAGATTATCTTTACACTTCTTATGCTGCTGGTGTTCAGGATCGGATCCAACATTCCGGTTCCGGGCATCAATAGAGAGTATCTTGCGCAGATGTTCAGCGGAGAAACGGGACTCCTCGACTTGTTCGATCTGTTCTCGGGCGGTGCGTTCAGCAACTTCACGATTTTCGCGCTGAGTATCACCCCATACGTAACCGCATCGATCATTGTCCAGCTTCTTACTATCGCGTTCCCTTACTTTGAGCGTCTCGCCAAAGAGGGAACCGAGGGTCGTAAGAAGATGGCGACCATCACAAGGTATATGACTGTTGCCCTTGGTCTTATTCAGGCCATCGGTCTGACAGTAGGTCTCTTCAGGAGAGCTATTGTCGACCAGAGTCCATTCAATATGATTACTATCATCATTGTATTGACAGCGGGCACAGCATTCCTGATGTGGCTCGGCGAACAGATCAATGAGTATGGTATCGGTAACGGAATCTCAATGATCATCTTCGCAGGTATCGTTTGCAGACTGCCGTCCGCAGTCAGAAGCGTTGCGACACAGATCAAAGACGGAGCAGTATCGATCGTAGCGGTGATCGTTCTCATCATTGCTGCAGTTCTGATCACAATGGCGATCATCATGATGCAGCAGGGCGTGAGGAAGATCCCGGTACAGTATGCAAAGCGTGTAGTCGGAAGAAAGATGTACGGCGGCCAGTCGACCCACATTCCTATGAAGGTCAACCAGGCAGGCGTTATCCCTATCATCTTCTCGATATCGCTTCTGCAGTTCCCTTTGACAATTACATATTTTGCACCAAACTCAGCTTTCACTGATTTCGTGACAAAATACCTGTCACCTTCCGGCAATCCGGGAGTGTGGGTATACGGAGCACTCAACATCGTTCTGACGATATTCTTCACATATTTCTACACTGCGATTATGTTCAATCCGGCAGATGTAGCTGACAATATGAGACAGAACGGCGGCTTCATTCCGGGAATCAGACCCGGAGTCGCGACAGTCGAATATCTGAGCAGGATCATGAGCAGGCTCTGCTTTGCGGGAGGTCTCTTCCTGGCAGCAGTAGCAACCATCCCGACGATCGTCAGCGTGTTCACGCCGTTCAACTTCAGCTTCGGCGGAACTTCACTGCTGATCATGGTAGGTGTGGCACTCGACATAGTGCAGCAGCTTGAAAATCAGATGCTGATGAGAAATTATCAGGGATTCCTGAAGTAAAGAAGCCGCTGCCGCGGTATGCATACAGGCGCGGCAGAAAAATGATTTCAGAAAACGCTGTTGATCAGCGTGGATAGGAGTGAAAAATGAGAGCGGTTTTATTAGGACCTCCGGGAGCAGGCAAGGGCACACAGGCAGTAAAGCTTGTAGATAAGTACAATGTGCCTCAGATCTCGACCGGTGACATCTTCCGTAAGAATATTAAGGAAGGCACTGAGCTTGGCAAGAAGGCTCAGGAGTACATGAACTCCGGACAGCTCGTTCCTGATGAGCTGGTAGTAGACCTTGTCAAGGACAGACTGATGCAGGAAGACTGTGCAAACGGTTATCTGCTTGACGGATTCCCGAGAACTATTTTCCAGGCTGAACAGCTTGACAAGTTCCTCGAGGAGAACGGACAGAAACTCGACGCAGTCATCAATTTCGAAGTCGGTCACGATACACTTATCGAGAGACTGACAGGCAGAAGAATCTGCAAGAAGTGCGGAGCAGGATACCACATTAAGAACATTCCGCCTAAGGTAGACGGAATCTGTGACAAATGCGGTGGAGAGCTTGAACAGAGGAAGGACGATACAGTCGAGACAGCTGAAAACAGGATCGCTGTATACAAGGAGTCCACAGCTCCTCTGATCGGATACTATTCGAAGACAGGCGCTCTCAGAAACTTCAATGCTGAGAAGGATCACAGTATAGTATTCGAAGAGATCGTAAAGGAGCTCGGAGAATAATGATCATCATTAAGTCCAAGCGCGAGATCGACCTGATGAGAGAACCTTGCAAGGTCACTGCGGAACTTTTCCACGACCTGGAAGATTTTGTCAGACCGGGGATCTCGACCAAGGATATCGACGATTTTGTCGAACAGAGATATCTCAGGCATAAAATGACACCGACATTCAAAGGCTACGGCGGTTTTCCCGCTGCAGCCTGCGTGTCTGTCAACGAAGAAATAATCCACGGCATCCCTTCTGCATCGAGAATACTGAAGGAAGGCGACATCGTAAGTGTGGATATAGGCGGCACCTGGCATGGATATAACAGTGACGCTGCCCGCACTTTTGCAGTCGGCACCATCAGTGCAGAGGATCAGAAACTCATAGATGTCACCCGTCAGAGTTTCTTTGAGGGCATCAAGTACGCAATGGAAGGATACCGCATCCACGATATCGGCCATGGCGTACAGGAATATGCGGAAAAGAACGGCATGGGTGTCATCAGGGACTATACCGGCCACGGTACCGGATCCAAGCTTCATGAGGATCCGCTGATCCCTAACTACGGCAGACCGGGTACGGGAGCCAAGATCAAACGCAACATGACGCTGGCAGTAGAACCAATGCTGGCACTGGGGACCTACGAATGCAGGACTCTGGGCAACAACTGGACAGTAGTGACACTGGACGGACGCAAGTCCGCTCACTATGAGAACACAATATTGATCACCGATGGTGAACCTGAAATTTTAACTCTGTAAGAGGAGGGAATTAATGGCTAAGAATAATACCATAGAGGCGATGGGCACAGTTGTTGATGCACAGCCTAACGCAATGTTCAAGGTCAGGCTCGAGAATGGGTTCGAAGTGCTCGCACACATCTCGGGAAAGATCAGAATGAACTACATCAGAATACTGCCGGGCGACAGGGTCAAGGTCGAGCTTTCACCATATGACCTTACCCGTGGCAGAATAACATGGCGTGAGAAGTAGTAATTGGAGGATATAGCAATGAAGGTAAGAGCTTCAGTTAAGCCAATGTGCGACAAGTGCAAGGTTATCAAGAGACATGGCCGTGTAATGGTTATCTGCGAAAATCCTAAGCACAAGCAGAGACAGGGCTAGTCAGACGGATCATATCGCTGACAAAGTAACGCACAGGAAAAAATACAAGATTTTATAGGACAAAAATGGTACTATAAGGTGTTCGCGCTCAAGGGATTATTATGCCTTGAGCATTTGCACGATTGCAACAGGGAAAGATCCTGTTGCATAGCTTGTCAATAAGCGCCGCGGGACCGGGATCCGCGGGATAAACGCTTTAAATTTCATGGAACACCCGTCTATATCGCCCCCGGAACGGCGACGGAAGATGGGAAAGGAGGAACCAAATGGCAAGAATTGCCGGAGTTGACCTGCCAAGAGATAAGAGGATCGAATACGGTCTCACATATATCTATGGTATTGGTCTGCACACATCGAGAGAAATTCTCAAGAAGGCAGATGTTGACCCTGATATCAGAGTCAAGGATCTGACAGAAGAAGACGCTGGTAAGATCAGAAGAGTTATTGATGCTGACTACATGGTAGAGGGTGATCTCAGAAGAGAAGTTTCCCTGAACATCAAGAGACTCATGGAGATCGGTTCTTACAGAGGTATCAGACACAGAAGAGGTCTGCCTGTAAGAGGACAGAAAACTAAGACTAACGCAAGAACCCGCAAGGGACCTAAGCGTCTGGCTGGAAAGAAGAGATAAGGGGAAGGAGGTATAAGCAATGGCTGCTAAGAAAGTAGTAAGAAGAAAGAAAAGAGAACGTAAGAACGTTGAGAGAGGCCAGGCTCATATCCAGTCCACCTTCAACAATACACTTATCACTCTGACCGACATGGACGGAAACGCACTTAGCTGGTCCAGCGCAGGATCGAACGGATTCAGAGGCTCCCGTAAGAGCACACCGTTCGCAGCAGCAGAGGCAGCAACAGTTGCAGCTAAGGCAGCAATGGAGCACGGACTCAAGACTGTAGAAGTCTACGTCAAGGGACCTGGTTCCGGCAGAGATTCTGCTGTAAGAGCGCTCGAGACCGCTGGTCTCAAGGTAACCATGATCAAGGATATCACACCTATCCCGCACAATGGTTGCAGACCGCCTAAGAAGAGAAGAGTCTAATCGGGAAGGAGGAGTAACAGAAAATGTCAAGAGATAGAGGACCTGTACTGAAGAGAGCAAGAGCTCTTGGTATTGAACCACAGTACCTTGGTGTAAACAAGAAGTCCAAGAGACATGGCGCAGTAAGACGCCGCAAGAAGAGCGAATACGGCATCCAGCTGGGTGAGAAGCAGAAAGTAAGATTCACATACGGACTCAGCGAGACTCAGTTCCGCAACCTGTTCGATAAGGCTTCCAAGAGAGCTGGCGGAGCCGGTGAGAACCTCCTCATCATGCTCGAGAGCAGACTCGACAATGTTGTATTCAGAATGGGATTTGCAGCAACCAGAAGAGAAGCAAGACAGCTTGTCAATCATGGTCACTTCACCGTTAACGGACAGAAGGCTGACATTCCTTCAATGGAACTCAAGGCCGGAGATGTTGTGGCAGTTAAGGCTAAGTCCCAGTCATCCCCTAAGTTCAACGAACTTAAGGACATGATCATCACAACACCTGCATGGATCGACCTCAACCTCGACAAGTTTGAGGGCAAGATCGTCAGGACTCCTGAGAGAGCAGATGTAGATCTTCCGATCGAAGAGCACTACATCGTAGAGTTCTATTCAAGATAATAGAATGTGCGGTATGCATCATACTGTATACTGCAGAAGAATCGGATCTATTAACAATTGAATATTCAGGAGGAAGAGAATGATCGAGATTATTAAGCCAACAATTACCAAGGAAGTTGATGCAAATGGTCAGTATGGTAAATTCGTAATCGAACCGCTTGAGAGAGGTTACGGAACAACTCTCGGTAACTGCATGAGAAGAGTTCTTCTCAGTTCTCTTCCGGGTGCAGCTATCACTTCGGTCAAGATCGATGGAATTCTTCACGAATTCTCGACAATTCCGGGTGTTAAGGAAGATGTAACAGAAATCATCCTCAACCTCAAGAGACTTGCTGTCAGGATCGACGGCAATGAGGACAAGAGAGCGATCATCAATGCTGTAGGACCTAAGGAAGTTACGGCAGCTGATATCATCATCGATTCAGACACAGAGATCTTCAATCCGGATCTGCATATCGCGACACTCGCTGACAATGCAACTCTGGTAATGGAGATGAACATTGCGACCGGCAAGGGCTATGTTCCTGCAGAGCAGAACAAGACTGCTGATACTCCGATCGCAGTTATCCCAGTAGACTCCATCTACACACCTGTCAAAAAGGTCAACTTTACGGTTGAGAATACAAGAGTCGGACAGGTCACAGATTTTGACAGACTCGTTCTGGAGATCTGGACTGACGGTTCTATCTCACCTGAAGAGGGAGTATCTATCGGCGCCAAGATCATTCAGGAGCACCTTGACCTGTTCATCGGACTCGGCTCTGAAGTAGAGGGCATGAAGTTCATGATCGAGAAGGACGAGGACCGCAAGGAGAAGGCTCTGGTCATGGCTATCGAGGAACTGGAACTGTCTGTACGTTCATTCAACTGCCTCAAGAGAGCTTCGATCAATACTGTCGAAGAACTCACACAGCGCACTGAGGAGGACATGATGAAGGTCAGAAACCTCGGTATGAAATCGCTGGTAGAAGTCAAGAACAAACTGGCTGAGCTGGGACTTTCCCTCAAGCCAAGTGAAGAAGAATAATCGAAAGGAGTAGTATCGATGAAGGGTTATAAAAAGCTGGGCAGAAATTCTGCACACAGAAAATCCATGCTTAGGAACCTGGTAACCGATCTTTTCAGAGAGGGTAGGATCACAACTACCGATATGAGAGCCAAAGAAGCAGGCCGTCAGGCTGAGAAACTGATCACCATTGCCAAGAAGGGAGACCTTCACGCAAGAAGACAGGTGCTCGAGTACGTATTCGATGAGGATGTTGTGACAAAACTGTTCGACGAGATCGCACCTAAGTACCAGGATCGCAACGGCGGATATACAAGAACACTCAAGCTTGGACCTAGACAGGGAGACAACGCAGAGGTCGTATATCTGGAGCTCGTATAGTAGACAGAGCATAAAACACAAAATTCACAAACTGCTGTATTCACAATGAGTACAGCAGTTTTTTATTGCCCACACCCTGCAGGAGTGCTATAGTTTATTATTATTGCACAAATGCTATGGACAACAGGAGGACTGGTACATGCCTATAAAAGTACCTAATGATCTGCCGGCGATAGATACGCTGACCGAAGAGAATGTATTCGTGATGACTGACACAAGGGCTATCACTCAGGACATGCGTCCGCTTCATATTCTCCTTCTTAATCTGATGCCGACCAAGATCGAGACCGAGACACAGCTGACCAGACTGCTCGGCAACACGCCGCTTCAGATCGAGCTGGAACTTCTCCAGACCGCGTCTCACAAGGCCACGAATATTTCAGAGGATCACATGATCGCTTTCTACAAGACTTTCGATGAAGTCAGAGACCGCAACTACGACGGAATGGTGATCACCGGCGCGCCTGTTGAGATGCTGGAATTTGAGGAAGTCGACTACTGGGATGAGCTCTGCGAGATCATGGAGTGGAGCAAGACCCATGTCCACAGCACCTTCCATATATGCTGGGGAGCGCAGGCAGCTCTGTATTACCACTACGGAATACAGAAACACATGCTCCCTGAGAAACTTTCGGGCGTATACAAGCATCACCTCGACTACACCAAGGGCATGCTGTTCCGCGGTTTTGACGATGAATTCAACGTTCCGCATTCAAGGAACACCACAGTTCTCAGGGAAGACATCGAGAGCATACCTGAGCTCAAGATCCTGTCCAGCTCGGACAAAGCCGGAGTGTTCTGCGTTAAGTCCGCTAATGACAGGCAGATCTTCGTATTCGGTCATTCGGAATACGATGCGGATACTCTGCTCAAGGAATATCTCAGAGACAAAAATGCGGGAATCAACCCGACTGTTCCGGAAAATTACTTCCCTGATGACGATGATACCAGGGAGCCTCTGGTGACCTGGCGTTCGTGCGCCAACCTCATATACTCCAACTGGCTCAACTATTTCGTGTATCAGTCGACGCCGTATGATATCCGGCTCATCTCCAATGAAGATCTCGCGCCTGTTCTCAGAAACAAATCAGACCTGACCACGTGCAAGTTCGGCGGGACATCTCTGGCGGATGCAGACAAATACCGGAATGTCGCGGATATCATCAGCAAAGATCCCGCAAGGAAGCTGATAGTTGTCTCTGCTCCGGGCAAAAGACCTTCCGGCGTCATTTCTGCAGAGGTAACGCATGAGCGCGGACGGGCAGAAGAGCGCAAGATAACGGATCTGCTCATAGAGGCAGGTAAAAACCCGGATAAATATGATGAAGACCTTAAACTGGTCGCGGACCGTTTTCATGAAATCGTTTCCGGTCTCGGGGTCAATGTAAATATTGATGCCGAGATGGATAAAATACATCAGGCAGTCGCGAAGATGAATCCGGGCAGCAGAATGATGGTATCCTACCTTGCCAGCCGCGGAGAGTACCTGTCCGCAAGGATCCTGGCCGATTACATAGGATACGACTTCGTAGACGCTGCAGACATCATCAGATTCGACAACGTAGGTGTTTTCTCAAGAGCAGAAACACGCGGCATGATCGCGGCAGAGCTGCGTCATCATGACAAAGTCGTGATACCGGGCTTTTACGGATCAGATGAAGACGGAAGGATCTATACTTTTGCCCGCGGAGGTTCGGACATCACAGGTGCTCTTGTGGCGGAAGCTGCCAAAGCTGACCTCTATGAAAACTGGACTGATGTCACCGGACTGATGATGGCGGATCCTAAGATCGTCAAAAATCCTCTGACTGTACCGATCCTGGTATACCGCGAACTGAGGGAACTGGCTCTGAGGGGCGCTGAGGTACTGCATGAAGATGCGGTCGCCCCTGTGAGGAGACTCGGGATTCCGATCAATATCAAGAACACCAAGGAGCCGGACAAGCCGGGCACACTTATCGTGCAGAACGCGGACTTCTATGAGTCGCCTATCAAGATTTCGGGCATTTCCGGAAGGACAGGATATGCCTCGATCCTGATAGAGAGCGATGGTCTCAATAAAGACCACAGCATCATGCCTAAGATAGACAGAGTGATGTCAGATTTCGGTATCACTATCACAGGACAGCAGGTCGGTCTTGACTCGGTGGCTCTGATCGTTGATGCTGAGGCAGTGAGAGACAACAGAGAAGAGATCATCGATGAACTCAGAGAAGTTACCGGTGCTGATGACGTTGATATCTCGACCGGTCTTGCTACTATTTCGGTAGTCGGCAGAAATATCACAGGTACTGTGTCAGTTGCAGTCAAGATATTCGAAGCGCTCTCAAGCGAGCATGTCAATATCCGCTTCGTCGACCACGCGCCGGACCGCATCAGCGTACAGCTCGGAGTCAGTGAAAATGACTATCGCAGATCCGTAAGGGCTATCTACAAGGCCTTTACCAACCTGCCGGCATGATACGTGTCTGACATATAATGACATATAATAAAAGCGCCTGTATGACTTGAAATCGTCATAACAGGCGTTTTAAATGCATATTTTCTTGCTCTGCTGTTACTCTGCTGTACGGCTGGAAATGTTGAGGAGTATCCACATCACGAGGGCGGCGGCAGAGAATCCGATGATCGCATAGAAGTTGGTATTGTAGCTGCCGCCTGCGGACTCAAGCAGGGCCGATGAGATCATCGGTCCGATGGTTGCCGCAGGGATGAGGCTGAAGTTAGCTATGCTGAAATTGGTCGGGAAGTTCGCCGGACCGAAAGCTTTGTTGATGTATGCCGATGTGATCGTCGGGCAGCCGCCGTACGCAAGACCGACCAGGACGAGTCCGCAAAGGATGAAGATGTACTTTCCGGACATACCGCCCAGTGTAAGTATAGCGCCGGCACCGAGCATGAATGCTGTGTTTACTATGGTTGCTGTCTTGCGGCCGAACTTATCGAAGTTGTTGCCGGCAACAATTCTGCCGGCACCGTTGAACAGAGACACTATCATGCCGAGTACGGCTGTACCTCCGAATGCAACGGATATGTTGGCGGCGCTGTTGATGACAAGCAGACCGGCCGAGTTGAGCAGGATAGCCCAGAGTGTGAAGAACCAGAATCTGGCAGTTTTCAGCATCTCGCCGGCACTGTATTCAGTTTTGCGTGACGCGTCCGCGCCTTTGCCTGAATCAGCAGACTGTGACCTGGCCGCAGGCAGTGAAGCGGCTGCGAGTCTGGCGAGGGCAGCACTGTCATCTGCGCCGGGCGCTTTGATGATAAATGCGGCTGCCGCGCAGACGATGGCGATTACGATTCCGAGAATCTTGAACACTGTGAGCAGACCCATCGAGCCGATCATTCCATTGACGACCGATCCGAGCACGAGACCTCCGAGACCGAATCCCATCAGCATGATACCCGAAGCCAGACCGACTTTGTCAGGGAACCATTTATTGAGAGTACCGATGACTGTATTGTATGCGACACCTACGCCGCCGCCGCCGAATACTCCATAGAATATGTAGAGCATCGTCAGGCTGGATGCAGGCCTGGACGGATCGACCAGCGATACAACGAAGAATCCGATGAAGAGCATCACAGCAGAGATGAGGAACCTGACCCTGACGCTGAGTTTCTTGCTCATGAGACCGCCGGCGAATCCGCCGAGGCAGAAGAAAATCATGGATATCGTGAATGTCAGTGACATCTGGGATATTGACCAGTCAGGGAAAAGCTCGCTGAAAGGCGTTCTGAATATGGACCATGCGTAGATCAGTCCGAGGAAAAGCAACGTCAGAGTTGCTGTGCACAGATAGAGCCACCTCTTGTTAGTGTTCATAGTGAAGTTTTACCTCCTTGATATACCCGCAACGGATCACTGAACTGCTGTCCGCCGCAGATACAGTTTATAAAAAAAGGGAACCCGGAATCTACAGCGGATGCATGTGATTCGTATTCCCGATAACTTTTCATTATGTCGCAGAGTGTATGCCCCGCTTAGCTTTTATAATATATCACATCGCCGCAAATTATATCAAGTGAAAAACGATCATACCGCGACAGGATATATATGCCGTTTTGATTATCTGAATCATCTTTTCTTGTTATGCACATACAGATTATGTTATAATCATGCGTGCCGGCGGGCGGCCTGCAGTGCGCGGGGGCCCTGCGCAACAGGACACCGTGAACCATGTCAGGGCCGAGAGGCAGCAGCATTAAGCGGCCCGTGCTGTGTGCCGCAGACAAGCCTCTGCGTACTGCAGACCGCCAAGCCGGTTTTTTGATACATAGGCATAAACAGGAGATACCATGCAGCTGGCACTTTACAGGGCTGAGAGGCCTGAAGTTTTCGAAGACATAATAGGGCAGAAACATATCGTCCGTATCCTGCAGAATCAGATCAGGACCGGCACGGTAAGCCAGGCGTATCTGTTTTCCGGGACACACGGGACAGGCAAGACAAGTACGGCCAGAATACTTGCCAAAGCCGTCAACTGCATGGAGGGGGAGCCCGGCACACCACAGGCAGATCTGGGAGATGACAGAACGATCCCTTGCGGGCAGTGCGCGAACTGCGAAGCCATCCGGGATGGACGTTTTGTCGACTGTATCGAGCTCGACGCGGCTTCCAACAATGGAGTGGATGACCTCCGAGCTATCATCGACATGGTCAAGTATCCGCCGACTGTCGGCAGATACAAGGTCTATATCATAGACGAAGTCCACATGCTGACGCAGGCAGCTGAGAATGCTTTCCTCAAGACACTGGAGGAGCCGCCTCAGCACGCGATCTTCATTCTGGCGACGACCGATCCGCAGAAAGTCCGTCCGACGATCCGTTCAAGGTGTATGCAGCTTAATTTCAAGCGCGTCACCGAAGAGGATCTGGTAGCAGGCATGGAGAGGATCTGCGCAAAACGCGGTATCGAAGCTACCCGTGATGCGCTTATCACGATCGCTTCGAGAGCCGACGGATCTGTAAGAGATGCACTGAGTATTCTGGAGCAATGTATTGCGGCAGGCGACAGGCACCTTGACCGCAGCCTCGTTCTTGAATACACCGGAGCAGCAGGAGAGGATTTCTTCCTGGCGCTGACCGGAGCTGTTGCAAGCGGGGACACCGGCAAAGCTCTCATTTATATCGATGAGATCATCAGGCGCGGAAAGGACGCCAAGCAGATCCTCAAGGACTGGCTTGGTCACTACCGTAACCTCATGGTTGTCAAATATGTAGCGAAACCAGGACGCATTATCGGATCATCAACTGAAAACCTCGTACGCCTTAAAACTCAGGCGGACAAGATCGATCTGGCATCCATCGAGCGCGCTATCAGACTCATATCAGAGTATATTAATATAGGAAGGTATTCCGACAGGCCGAGGATACTTCTCGAGACAGCAGCCGTCAGACTTGCCGGCGGTCTGTCAGCCGGTCTGCCGGATCTGAACATCCGGCCGGTCAGCACCGACCAGCAGACCGGATCAGCTGCTTTCCAGACAGCTTCATCACGGACGGCTGCAGCAACGCCGGCACCTGCGAAAGCAAGGCAGGCAGTTTCAGAACCGCAGACCAAGGCAGAAGTACCGGACGACGAGCCTGTGACCATGATAGAGCCTCTGCCGCGTGAGCAGGCCGGCAGTCCTGACACGATGTGGAACAACATAGTAGATGCCATAGCGAGGACTGACAGGAGTTTTGTCAGTCTTATAGGCAGGGCATCCCGGGGAATAGAATTTGACGCGGGCGAGCTGATCGTGACCGTCAGACCGGGCAAACTCAGACTTGCGGAGGACAAGCTCGGAGATATTATGAGGACGGCCAAGGGGCTGTACGGAAATGATATCTTCGTATCACTGAGAGCAGGAGACCCGGGGTCGGACAGACAGACAGCGAGTATATCAGAGACGGCTGAGCAGGAAACCGACAAGATCATAGACGCAGATACCAATATCAGTGACATCGCATCAGATGTCGAGAGCCTCTTCGGCATCAAGCCGGAGATCACAGGCTAAGATTAATATCAAGAAGGAGTGACATTCACATGGGCAAAGGAATGAGAGCGGGCAAGAAGCCTAAGAACAGAGCAGGCGGCGGCGATATGCAGAAGCAGCTCAAGCAGCTGCAGGCTATGCAGGCGGAGATGGAGAGAACTCAGGAGGAACTCGCAGAGAGAGAGATCACCACGACTGCAGGCGGCGGAGCTATCGAAGTAACTGTCAACGGCAACAAGGAGATCACCAAGCTGGTCATCGACAAGGATGTAGTTGATCCTGATGATGTCGAAATGCTTCAGGATCTGGTCATGGCTGCAGTTAATGAGGCTATGAGACAGATGGAAGAACTTGTTGACTCTGAGATGAACAAGATCACAGGCGGATTCGGCGGCGGCCTCGGAATTCCGGGATTCTAGACCTGACAAGACGGGCGGCAGTTTTTCCTGCATGCAGATATGAGACAGTATCCAAGAGCGTTAAACAGATTGATCAACGAACTAAGCAAGCTTCCGGGCATTGGCGGCAAGACAGCCCAGAGGCTCGCTTTTCATATTCTGAGTCTATCGGACCGGGAAGCGGAAGCGCTTGCTGAGTCGATCGTCAGCGCCAAGAAGGGGCTCAGATACTGCAGTGTATGCGGTAACCTGACAGATCAGGATGTCTGCCGGATCTGCTCGGACACTGAAAGAGATCAGACTGTGATCTGCGTAGTTGAGACGCCTCAGGACGTGGCTGCTATGGAGAGGATCAGAGAATACCACGGACTTTATCATGTTTTGCATGGCGCGATCTCTCCTGCAGAGGGCATCGGCCCTAATGACATCAATCTCAAGTCGCTTATCACCAGGCTGCAGGGAGGCAGTCCGGTGCAGGAGATCATCATTGCGACCAACCCGAATATTGAGGGTGAAGCTACGGCAATGTACATCTCGCGTCTGCTCAAACCGGCGGGAATCAAAGTGACAAGAATAGCACACGGCATACCTGTGGGAGGAGACCTCGAGTATGCCGATGAAGTCACGCTTCTCAAAGCAGTAGAGGGACGCAGGGAGATATAGGAAGACAGCGGCGTGCCGTTTTAATGTGGACGCTCATCAGCAGCAATTAAAAAGCCGGGCAACTGATCTTACGATCAGCGACCCGGTCTTTTGATTTCTTATTACCGGCAGAGAACTGCCCGGACTTTGTCTCTAGAATACGCCGAATGCTCCGAGGAGAAGGATCGTCAGCAGCAGCGGCGCGATGTACTTGACCATTACGACATACAGATTTTTGCGTGCAAAATGCTCGCCGTTGCGTGTGATCTCAGCGATAATCGTTTCAGGCTTGAGCACCCATCCGACGAGTATGCATGTTCCGATCGCTACTACAGGCATCAGTATGTAATTGCTGATGTAGTCGAAGATATCGAGGATCTGCGCCGTAGTCCCGTTAGGCAGGGTTGCCTCGAAGTAGAAGACATTGTATCCCAGACATACAATAATGCCGAGAATCAGCGCGAATATGCTTTCAAGCATGACGGCTTTGTTTCTGCTCCAGCCGAATCTGTCGATGCAGCCGGATACTACTGCTTCCATGACGGATACTGAGCTTGTAAGCGCTGCGAAGAGCACCATCAGGAAGAATACCGCTCCGACAATGATGCCGATAGATCCCATTTTCGCGAATACTTTAGGCAGTGCGATGAACATGAGTCCCGGACCGGAATTCTGCATTCCTTCCATTCCGAGGAAAGCGAAAACGGCAGGTATGATCATTACGCCCGCGAGGAACGCGACGAGAGTATCGAAGAACTCGATCTGGTTGACCGATTTGACAAGATTGCTGTCTCTTTTGAAGTATGAGCCATATGTGACCATGATACCCATTGCCACGCTGATACTGTAGAACAGCTGACCCATTGCATCGACCACTATGTAGAAGAAGGTTTTGAAACTCATTCCGGCAAAATTAGGGATAACATAGACTGCAAAACCTTCAAGCCCTGTGCGTCCGCCTTCGCCTTCAATGGTCAGAGAGAAAACTGATATGCCGATAACCAGAACCAGCAGCGCCGGCATCAGTATGCGGGAAACACGCTCGATTCCTTTTTCTACACCCTTATATACTACGAAAGCAGTGGCGCCGAGGAAGATTATGTCAAATATGATCGGGGATATATATGCTGTGATGAATCCCGTAAAATATCCGTCCTCTGCGGATGCCAGCGCGTCGCCTGTAATGAAAGCGGTGAAGTATTTGAGCACCCAGCCGCCGATAAGAGCGTAATACGGGAGAATGATGAACGGTATAGCACTTGCGAGCACACCGATCCAGCGGGCCTTCTTATTGAGAGTACCGTATGCCGTATACGCGCTCTGTCTGCTCTTTCTCCCGATCGCTACTTCAGATATTAGCAGAGTGAAACCGAACGTCAGTGCCAGAATTATGTATACCAGCAAAAAGACGCCGCCACCGTCTTTGGCAGCGAGATAAGGGAATCGCCAGATATTTCCGAGACCTACCGCGCTTGCTGCAGAGGCAAGGACGAATCCGAATGAAGTTGAAAAAGAGTTTCTTTTGTTTTCCATATAATTACAGCCTTCCTGTATAAATTGTGCTGTGAACCCTAAAAGAAGCGCACATTTTATATTTATACTACAAAACACATATAAATTCAATTTACTATCGAGATTCAGGACATAGAATCACAAAATACTATGATTGCCTGCGCATGCAGTTAAATATATAATAATCGAATAGGGAGATGACCGCATCAGGTGTTGGGATATAATTGCCGTAAGGCAAATATGCGGCTGACTGCAATTATATGAAAAGCAAACTGACAATAAAAGAAACTATCATTGTTGCGAGCACTCTGTTCGGTATGTTCTTCGGTGCCGGCAACCTGATATTCCCGGTGCATCTTGGACAGCTTGCGGGAAGCAATACATGGCCGGCTATCGTAGGATTTATCATTACTGCAGTAGGCATTCCGATCCTTGCCGTTGCTGCGCTGGGCAATACCCACAGTGATGATCTGCTGCAGCTGAGCAGCAAGATATCCGGATGGTTCGGCATTCTGTTCACATCAGTGCTGTATCTGACGATCGGGCCGTTCTTTGCTATTCCGAGATGCGCGACTGTTTCATTTACGACAGGGGTGGCTCCGATGGTCAGCGAGTCAGCATTCAGGATCGGGCAGCTTGTATTTACATTTCTGTTCTTCGCGGTGGTCCTGTTCTTCTCTCTCAAGCCGAGCGGGATCACAACATGGATAGGCAAGATCATCAATCCCCTGTTTCTGCTTTTTCTCGGCATACTTGTCATCGTGGCTATTTCTGATCCGGGAGCGCCTATGTCTCAGGTAGAGCCGGACGCGGCCTATCAGAGCGGAGCATTCTTCAACGGTTTCATAGAAGGATATGGGACAATGGACGCAATAGCCGGACTGGCTTTCGGAATCATTATCATCAGGATCGTAAGAAACATGGGGATCGGCAGTGATGATGATGTAGCCAGGGAGACCGTCAGATCAGGCATTTTCACGGCGCTTCTGATGAGTGTTATATATATTCTTACTATTATTATGGGGGCTCAGTCGAGAGGACTCTTTGATATCTCTGATAACGGAGGTATAGCGCTGACACAGATATCCGGGCATTATCTTGGAAACATGGGTATGCTGGTGCTGGCTACGACCATAACATTCGCCTGCCTCAAGACGGCGATAGGGCTGGTAACAAGCTGTTCAGAAATGTTTGCAAACATGTTTCCTCACAGCATGAGTTACAGAGGCTGGACGATCGCGTTCACGATATTCTCATTCGTGATTTCCAACGCAGGACTTACAGCGATCATCAAGTATGCAGTCCCGGTGCTGATGCTTCTGTATCCGATGGTCACAGTCCTCATACTGGCAGCACTGTGCGAAAAATATTTCCACAAGAGCACTCACGTATACCGCTGGGTAATTCTCGGCGCATTCATCCCCGCGCTGTTCGATTTCTGCAAGACTCTGCCTGAAGGGGTCCAGACGGCCTTGAACATACCGGCGATGACAGCTCTCGGCGCGAAGATTTTCCCATTCTTCGATCTGGGACTTGGCTGGATCGTACCTTCGCTGATAGGTCTGGCCATCGGCATAGTTGTGATGAAGGCCCGCGGAGAAAAGCAGGCGGCATAAACATGTTTCAGAGGGTGCATACCCTGATATACCGGGATTGGGAGGAAATAGTATGTCAATAGAAGTTGCAAGAGCGTACCTTGAGAAAAAGGGCTGCGCGGACAGGATCATGGAATTCGACGTATCCAGCGCGACTGTAGAACTGGCGGCCAAAGCTGTCGGGACGGAGCCGGCGAGGATCTGCAAGACTCTGAGTTTCAAGCTCAAAGACGGAAGCGGCGTGCTGATCCAGGTCGCGGGAGACGCCAGAGTCGACAACAAGAAATATAAAGCGTATTTCGGAGAGAAGGCCAAAATGCTTTCGCCGGAAGAGGTGCCGCAATACACGAATCATGAGATCGGAGGTGTATGCGCCTTCGGAGTGACGCGCGATGATGTGCGCATCTACTGCGACGAGAGCATGAAGAGATTCGAGTCGGTTTTCCCGGCATGCGGATCATCCAATTCAGCGGCAGAGTTCACTCCGGATGAGCTTTTCGAGATATCCGGAGCACTCGAATGGATAGATGTAGTCAAACTCCCTGAATAAGGGAGTTTTGTTTTGAAAGTAATTCAAGATAATGGTTGACCGTACTCAGGATATTTGGTACTATTGATTTGCTGATTTAGTGCTTTAGCATGCTAAAGCACAACGAGAAAAACATGAGGGGATATAATTATGAAGAAGAAATTTACAGTACTTGCGCTTGCGTTTGCTATGATTTTCACACTGCTGGCATTTACGGCCTGCGGCGGATCGGACAGCGGTGAAAGCGCTGATAATGGTGAAAGTGAAGCTGCTGCAGTTGATTACGGTGAAGGTTTTGTATTCAAGCACGGTTTCGACAAGGATTTCCCTCCTTATTCATATATAGGAGATGACGGCGAGACTACAGGATTTGACGTAGAGCTGGCACAGGCTGTATGTGAACTGAACGGCTGGGAATATGAAGGAGTTCCGATCAACTGGGATGCCAAGGATGCTGAGTTGAATTCCGGAAGCATTGACTGTATCTGGTCGGGATTCACCAAGAGCCCGGACAGGGAGGCCAAATTCGCATGGAGTGAGCCATACTCGATCAATACCATCAAGATCATGGTCCTTGACGGGTCAGAGATCAAGACAACTGCTGATCTTGCAGGCAAGAAGGTAGGTGTACAGGGCAGCACATCCGCACAGGAAATGCTCGAGACAGAGGATGCAGAAGGCGGCTGCAAGAGCCTTGCTGACACATTCGCTGAAACCCTGCCATATGACACATATGCTACTGCAATCAATGACCTCAAAGCCGGAGCCATCGATGCTATCGCTATCGATGTTACTACAGGTGACTATCAGATGACCAAGATCGAGGGCCTTGCGTATCTGGATGAGGATATCTGCGAGGAAGTATACGCGATCGGATTCCGCACAGATGACACAGAACTCCGTGACATAGTCAATGAGTCACTCAAGACTCTTGCAGAGAACGGCAAGATGGATGAGATCGGAAAGAAGTACGAAGAGATCTATGGCAATCTGTCAATGATCAACCAGTAATAAGGACTAACTGAGATAATAAACTGCAGTGCCGCGGGCTCTGTCCCGCGGCACATCTTTTGAAAGAGGTAACAAAGTGACCTTCACTACTATGCTTTCTACCATGAGCGGAGGTATGGTGAAGACTCTTCTGATCTTCATCCTGACGCTCATCGGCTCACTTCCGCTCGGAATGATAGTCGCGCTCCTGAGAAAATCAAAATTCGCAGTGGTACGAGGCTTCATCAGCGGATACATTTCAATCATGCGAGGGACCCCTCTGATGCTCCAGCTGCTGGTCTGGTATTTCGGACCGTTCTATCTGTTCGGATGGAATATAGGCAACTGGAGATTTCCTGCGCTTATATTAGGTTTTGTCCTTAATTACGCAGCGTATTTTGCAGAGATCTACCGCGGAGGTATCGAATCGATCCCGGTCGGTCAGTATGAAGCAGCAGAAGTCCTCGGATACACCAAGACTCAGACCTTTATGAAGATCATACTGCCTCAGGTGATCAAGATCATCATGCCTTCGGTTACGAATGAAGTCATCACACTCGTCAAGGACACATCGCTCGCGTTCACCCTGGCTTATCAGGAGGTATTCTCGCTGTCCAAGCAGATTTCTGCTTCCCAGACCTCGTTTATGCCTTTCGTCATAGCCGGTGTATTCTACTTCGTGGCCAACTATGTCGTTGAGTTCGTCATGAAGAGGGTCGAGAAGTCGATGGATTACTATAAATAGGAGGACGCAGCATGATCCTGGAAATGAACAACATAGAGAAGCATTTCGGTGAGCTGGAAGTGCTCAGGGATATAAGTTTTGGCGTAGACAGCGGAGAGGTCATCAGTATCATAGGTCCTTCCGGTTCAGGCAAGTCAACACTGCTGAGATGCGCGACCTTTCTCGAGACGATCGATGGCGGCGAGATCATCTATATGGGAGAGAAAGCAGCTCACACGGACGAAGACGGCAACGCGGTATATGTGCCGCATCATGAGATGCGCAAATTCCGCAGATACTGCGGCCTTGTGTTCCAGCAGTTCAACTTATTCCCGCACTACAGCATTCTGAAGAATATTACCGACGCTCCGATACATGTACAGCATATGAGTCAGGAAGAAGCGGAAGCAAATGCTATGGAACTGCTCGGTAAGATGGGTATTGCGGACAAAGCGAATGCCTATCCGTATCAGCTGTCAGGCGGACAGCAGCAGAGAGTCGCGATCGCGAGAGCTCTGGCAATGAAGCCTGAGATCCTGTTCTTTGATGAGCCGACCTCAGCGCTCGATCCGGAGCTGACGGGCGAAGTACTCAAAGTCATCCGCCAGCTGGCAGAGGAAAAAATGACAATGGTGGTCGTCACACATGAGATGCCGTTCGCAAAAGCTGTCAGCAACCGCGTCCTCTTCATGGACGGCGGTGTCATAGTCGAGCAGGGCGACCCGCGCGATGTATTCGATAATCCGCAGGAAGAGAGGACAAAACAGTTCCTCCGCGTATTCGAAAGATAATAAATACTGGAAGAGAAGCAAGGCCCATCAGTCCGGAGGACAGATGGGCCTCACCATTGACATTCCTTATGCCACAGAGGGGTCCTTCCTTATGCCAAGCATTGACCGCCGGCTTTTATAATGGTAAAATTTTATGGTTCGGGTGTGTCAGGGGCGCATGCCTGAAGGGAATATAGGGAAATACAATTTATAAGGAAACAATAGATGGATAAAGAGTACAAAAGTGTTCTGCAGAAGTACGCTGACGCAGATCTGGACAAGTTAACTGAAGACGAATACAGAGAACTCAAGGACGCTGAAATGGCTGACATGCAGAGCTATGTCAATGCGATCACTGACAGCAATGTGCCTGAGGTCATGTACAGGATCGGCAGAGCCGTTCCTGACCTCAAGTATCTGCTCGAGTCGAGCGCGGACATCTGGGGCGGTAAAGTGCTGTACCACCAGATCATGCCCGGCGACAAGGAGTTTACTGAGTTTACATATAATGAAGTCCGCAGGGATGTCAGAGGACTGGGAACAGCTCTCATGGGACTTGGTCTCAAGGGGGCGCATATCGGCATCATTGGCGCCAACTGCTATGAGTGGGCAGAGTCCTACTGGGCAGTTACGGGCGGAACAGGCGTAGTAGTTCCTCTGGACAAGGAGCTCTCACCGGCAGAACTTGAAAATCTCTGCGATATGGGAGATATCAAGGCAGTCATCTGCTGTCAGGACAAATACTACAATATTTTCAAGGATATCAAGGCTGCAGGTAAGACAGGACTTGAAGTGGTCATAGGCATCAACAGGGAGGAACATGAAGATCCGGAGAACGGACTGTACTCATGGAACATCCTCAGAGCGGATGGAATCGAAGCAGTTCAGTCCGGGGACAGAAGTTTTCTCGATGCCAGAGTCAGAGCTTCTGACATGGTATCTATCCTGTTCACATCCGGAACGACCGGAGTCAGCAAGGGCGTCATGCTTTCACACCGCAACTTCTGCACGGACATTCTGATAGCGCAGACCTATCTCGAAGTCATCCCTGAGGATATATTCTTCAGTGTCCTGCCGATCCATCACACATACGAGTGCACATGCACCATGCTTGAAGGGTGCTTCATGGGAGCTTCCATGGCATTCTGCAGAGGCCTCAAGTATATCACCAAGGATATGCAGGCAGTCAGACCTACATTCCTGCTGGCAGTACCGCTGATTTATGAGAAGTTCTATAACACGATCCAGAAGACCCTTAAGAAACAGGGTCAGGACAAACTGGTCAATACACTGTTCGCGATCAATAATGTCACAAGCAGGATCGGTATCAATGTTGCTAAGCCGGTAGCCAGAAAGATCATGGCTCAGTTCGGCGGACGCATCGACATGTTCATTGCCGGCGGCGCGAGAGTGGACCCTAAGGTGCTCGCTTTCTTCCGCAGCATGGGAATTCCTTGTCTGCAGGGATATGGTCTTACCGAGACCTCACCTATGGTCGCGCTCAATCCTGACCAGTGGAAATACATGAGAAACGACAGCGCCGGCAAACTCTTCCAGTTTACGGAATGCAAGATCGTAGATAAGGACGAGGACGGAAACGGTGAGATCTGCTTCAGAGGACCGCAGGTCATGATGGGATACTACAAGAATCCTGAGGCAACTGAGGCATGCATGGAAAACGGCTGGTTCCATACCGGCGACATCGGTTATCTGGATGCGGACAACTACATATACATCACAGGCCGCAAGAAGAATGTTATCATCGCGGCCAACGGGAAAAATGTTTTCCCTGAAGAACTCGAAGAGAAGATCTGCCGCAGCCCTTATGTCGAAGAGTGCATGGTCTGGGCTGACGAGAACAATGAGGACAGGATGCTCAGAGGTATCTATGTCACACTGAGACCTGACAGAGAGAATGTCAGAGAGACTCTCGGTGACAACGCAGACGATGAGAGTGCAGTGCTCGCGCTGATCAGCAGTGAGATAGACAGACTCAATGCTGAGTGGCCTGACTGGAAGAGGGTAAAACACATAGTTCTCAAGAAGGGCGAGTTCAACAAGACGACCGGAATGAAGATCAGAAGATTCGTCGAGGAGAACAAACTCGCCGACTAAGGCAGAATGACAGGAGAACCATTCACGTGTCATAAGGAGGACCGATTATGAAAAAAAGACCGGCTCTGATCATCGACCATGAAAAGCTCCGGGACAATATGAAAACTGTGACCGGGTGGTGCAGTGAAGCAGGCATCGATGTTGCCGGCGTGTTCAAGGTCACCAACGGTCTGGCCAGCACTGCCCTTGATTATGAGGCATGCGGTGCGAAATGGATCGCAAGTTCCCGTCTCGAACAGCTCGCAAGAGCCAAAGCAGCAGGAGTGAAAATCCCGATGCTGATGATCCGCGTACCTATGCTCTCGGAACTCGATGAGATGGTCAAGGTATGCGAGTACAGCCTGCAGAGCGAGTTTTCTACACTCAAGGCTCTCGATGAGGCGGCAATCAGGGCAGGACGGATCCATAACGTCATACTCATGGCGGACCTCGGTGATCTGAGAGAAGGCTTCTTCGATCTCGATGAGCTTGTGGATGTAGCAAAATATACAGAGGAAGTACTGACCGGGCTGAATCTCGCCGGAATAGGCACCAATCTCGGATGCTACGGATCTGTCATCCCGACCGGTAAGAAGATGCAGCAGCTTGCAGAATATGCAAAGGCTGTAGAGGACGCGATCGGCAGGCCGCTTGAGATCGTTTCCGGCGGTGCGACATCCAGCCTGATGCCTGTGTTCGATGGAGTGATGCCTGACAAAGTCAATATGCTGAGGATCGGAGGCGCTGCCTTCGTAGGATCCCTCGAGGAGACATGCAGGATCTACAAGAGGAAGGAACTGAATACCCTTCACGATGATGCTATCACCCTCGAGGCGGAAGTCATCGAAGTCAGGACCAAGCCTACACATCCGATCGGTGAACTCGGCGTCAACGCTTTCGGCAAAAAGGCGACATACCGTGACAGAGGCGACCGCAGACGCGCGCTGCTCGCGATAGGCGGAGCGGATTTCGGCGATATAAGCGATATCCTTCCGCAGCTCGAGGGCTCGGAAGTCATCGGGTGCTCGGGGGATCACACGATTCTCGACATAGAGGACTGCAAGGAAAAGGTCCGGGTCGGAGATGTGATAACATTCAAGCTTCACTACTCCGCTCTGCTGCATCTCAGCATGAGCGAAAACGTGACAAAGTACGAGACAGGAGAAATCGGGGTCCTGCTTTGAAGAAGACAATAATTTCAAGAATTATAATATAATCTCATCAGATTGAAAGGAAAAGAAATGGCAGCCAACAAAATCCATGAAATGACAAGAGAAGGTTTTGATAACCTTAATGCGGAACTTGAACAGCTGATTACTGTCAAGCGTAAAGAAAATGCTGAGAGACTCAAGGAAGCCATTGCGCTCGGAGATATCAGCGAGAATGCTGAGTATGATGCAGCTAAGGACGCTCAGGCTGAAACTGAAGAGAGGATCTCTGAGATCGAAGAGATCCTGCGCACCGCGGTTATCGTTGACGAGACCGAGGAAGGCGATGACTCTGTTCAGACAGGACGTACTGTTACAGTCAGAGATCTCGTGCTCGGCATTACTGCTACTTACAAGATCGTAGGTACTACCGAAGCTGATCCGCTCAACGGCAAGCTTTCCAATGCATCTCTTGTAGGCGAGCACCTCATCGGACTCAAGGCAGGTGACAAGACCGAGTTTGCTGTACCTGACGGAATCGCTAAGTATGAAGTACTGGAGGTCAAGAGATAATGTCAGAGAACAAGCCACAGAACAACAATGCGGCAGGTCAGGCGGAAGAACGCGAACTGACCGAAAAGGAAATAGGCGAACAGAGACAGATCAAGAGGAAAAAACTCGAAGAACTCCGCGCTATGGGCAGAGACCCGTATCTGGTGGAGACTTTTGACGTGTCGGCACACTCCGGAGACATCAAAGAGAATTTTGACGCGATGGAGGATCAGGAAGTCAGAGTCGCAGGACGTATCATGGCATTCCGCCGCATGGGCAAAGTCGCCTTCATCGATATGCAGGACAAGCAGGGCAGGATCCAGATCTTCGTTGCCAGGGACAACATCGGCCAGGAAGAGTACAACATCTTCAAGACTTATGATGTCGGTGATATCATCGGAACCAGCGGAGTCGTTTTCAAGACTAAGACCGGTGAGATCAGCATCAGAGCCATGGAAGTAAAGCTCCTCTGCAAGTCGCTGCAGGTACTGCCGAACAAGTGGCACGGCCTCAAAGATACAGATCTGAGATACCGCCAGAGGTATGTGGATCTTATCATGAATGAGGATGTGAGAGATACATTCCTCAAGAGAGCGAAGATCATCAGCACTATGCGCCGTGTTCTCGAGGAGGACTATGACCTGATCGAGGTCGAGACTCCGGTCCTCGGCAATATCGCAGGCGGCGCTGCTGCAAGGCCTTTCCTGACTCACCACAATACACTTGATATCGACATGACTCTGCGTATCTCGCTTGAGCTTCATCTCAAGAGGCTCATTGTAGGCGGCCTTGACGGAGTTTATGAGATCGGCAAGGTGTTCCGTAATGAGGGAATGGACAAAAATCACAGCCCTGAGTTCACATCGATGGAGGCTTACAAGGCATATGTCAACCTTGAGACCATGATGGATCTCATGGAGCAGGTAACATACAAGTGCGCCATGGCAGTTAACGGAACTCCTGTCATCAAGTACGGTGATAAGGAATTTGATGTAACACCTCCATGGAGAAAGATCGACATGACTCAGGCTGTCATCGATGCTACAGGAATTCCTTTTGATAAGATCGACAGTGATGAAGAGGCTATCGAAGCGGCCAAGAAGTACGGCATGACATTCGAAAACGAGGCAGACTGGTCAAGAGGAAAGCTCATTGCCGAGATGTTTGAGGATTACTGTGAAGACATCCCGGGATTTCTGGACGGACCATGCTTCGTCTGCGGACATCCGCTTGAGGTATCACCGCTTGCCAAAAAGGACCCTAAGGACCCTCGTATCACAAGAAGATTCGAGTCCTACATCAACGGCTGGGAACTTTCCAACGCATTCTCCGAGCTGAATGATCCTATCGATCAGTACGAAAGATTTGCTGAGCAGCAGAGACAGCTCGATCTGGGAATCGATGACGAGGCTCATCCGATGGACACAGATTTCGTCAACGCTCTTGAGGTAGGTATGCCTCCGACAGGTGGTATCGGTATCGGAGTTGACAGACTGGTAATGCTGCTGACCGACAGCGCAACGATCAGAGACGTCCAGCTCTTCCCGACAATGAAGCCGGAAGGAAAGGGCGCAGGCGCCAAAAAGGAGCGCGTAGAGATCGATTTCAGCAAGGTA
>JBGUJM010000009.1:0-14671 GCA_045113935.1 Anaerovoracaceae bacterium | reverse complement strand
GTAAGAGTTGTCTTGCCGTGGTCAACGTGGCCGATTGTACCAATGTTGATGTGCGGTTTGGTTCTCTCGTATTTCTGCTTTGCCATTTTGCATCTCCTTATAAATAATTATGAGAATGAAAATTAAGTTGTTATTATCTGATTATTTTCTCCGCGAGACTGTCAGGCAGTTTTTCGAAGTGATCGAACTGCATAACATATACGCCTCTGCCCTGAGTTCTTGAACGGAGATCTGTCGCGTATCCGAACATCTCCGAAAGCGGTACCATTCCTCTGATGATGGCGGCACCATTCATGATGTCCGAACCTTCGATACGTCCTCTTCTTGAACTGATATCGCCGATGACGTCTCCCATGTAATTATCAGGAACCGTGACTTCTACCTTGAAAATAGGCTCAAGGAGTACAGGACCGGCCTTCATGATGGCTTCCTTGAAAGCCTTGGAACCCGCGATCTTGAATGCCATATCTGAAGAGTCGACTTCATGGGCGGATCCGTCATACAGCTCTACGCCGACATCAACGACATTGTATCCCGCAAGAGGACCTGCCTGCATGGCTTCTTCGATACCGCTCTGTACGGCAGGGATGTATTCCTTAGGAATCGCACCTCCGACGATCGAGTTCTTGAATTCAAAGCCCTCACCCGGCTCTCTCGGGTAAAGTCTGATCTTGACGTGAGCGTACTGGCCGCTTCCGCCGGACTGCTTGGCGTGCTTGCAGTCGACGTCTGCTTTGCCTGTGACTGTTTCCTTGTATGAAACCTGAGGCTTTCCGACATTCGCCTCGACCTTGAACTCTCTGAGAAGTCTGTCGACAATGATCTCAAGGTGGAGCTCGCCCATTCCGGCTATGATCGTCTGGCCTGTCTCAGGATTGGTATAGGTCCTGAATGTAGGGTCTTCCTCTGCCAGCTTGGCAAGTGCGAGGCCCATCTTCTCCTGACCGATCTTGGTCTTCGGCTCGATAGCGATCTCTATTACAGGATCCGGGAATTCCATAGACTCGAGAATGACCGGATGCTTGTCATCGCAGAGAGTATCGCCGGTTGTGGTGAACTTGAGGCCGACTGCAGCAGCGATATCTCCGGAATAGACCGTTTCGATCTCGCTCCTGTGGTTGGCATGCATCTGCAGGATCCTTCCGAATCTCTCCTTGCGGTCCTTCGTAGCATTGTACACATGCGAACCCGCGTTGATAGTTCCGGAATATACTCTGAAGAATGCCAGCTTGCCCACAAACGGGTCTGCCATGATCTTGAATGCCAGTGCTGAGAACGGGCCGTTATCATCAGCCGGTCTCTCTTCTTCTTTCTGCGTATAAGGGTTGACGCCCTTAATAGCAGGAATATCCAGAGGAGACGGCATGTAGTCGATTACTCCGTCCAGCATCAGCTGTACGCCTTTATTCTTATAGGCTGAGCCGCAGAATACAGGATACATCTCACCTTTGATCGTCTGACTGCGGATGACCCTTTTGATATCCTCTTCCGGAATGTCTTCTCCCTCGAGGTACATCATCATGAGATCCTCATCACATTCAGCTACGGATTCGAGCATCTTGTCTCTCCAGGCTTTTGCCTCGGCGACCATGTTCTCAGGGATCTCCATCTCTTCGTATACTTTGCCCAGATCATCGTCATGATAGATCTCTGCCTTCATCTTGATCAGATCTATGATACCGATGAAATCTGCTTCTGATCCGATCGGGATCTGGACTGCCACAGCATTGGCCTTGAGTCTGTCGTGGATCATGTCCAGCACCCTGAAATAGTTGGCTCCGAGGATGTCCATCTTGTTGACGAAAATCATTCTCGGCACTCCGTATTTCTCGGCCTGTCTCCATACAGTCTCACTCTGAGGCTCAACGCCGCCCTTGGCGCAGAGCACCATTACGGCTCCGTCAAGAACACGCAGCGATCTCTCTACCTCTACGGTAAAATCAACGTGTCCCGGTGTATCGATGATGTTGATCCTTGTATGTTTCCACTGAGCAGTAGTAGCGGCGGAAGTAATGGTAATGCCGCGCTCCTGTTCCTGCTCCATCCAGTCCATGGTAGCCGCGCCCTCATGGGTCTCACCCAGCTTGTGGGTCCTGCCGGTGTAGAAGAGAATTCTCTCCGTTGTAGTGGTCTTGCCGGCATCGATGTGGGCCATTATTCCAATGTTCCTGGTGTGCTCAAGCTCAAAAGCTCTTCCCATTATTTCCTCCTTTCTACATACTTATCATCAGTTGTATCTGCATCATATGTGTATGCAGATTAGAATCTGAAGTGTGCGAACGCCTTGTTGGCCTCTGCCATCTTGTGGGTATCTTCCTTCTTCTTGACGGATGATCCGGTGTTGTTTGCAGCATCCATGATCTCTCCTGCCAGTCTGTCGGACATTTTTCTCTCACTTCTGGCTCTGGTGTATCTTGTCAGCCATCTGAGTCCGAGAGTCTGTCTTCTCTCAGGTCTGACTTCGATAGGAACCTGATAGTTCGCACCACCGATTCTTCTTGCTTTAACTTCGAGTACAGGCATGATGTTGTTCATAGCCTTCTCGAATACCTCAAGAGGTTCCTCTCCTGTCTTCTCTCTGATTCTGTCAAAAGCGTCATAAACGATAGTCTGAGCAACGCCCTTCTTACCGTCGAGCATGATGCTGTTGATCAGCTTGGCAACTACAACGCTGCCATATACAGGATCAGGAAGAACCTCTCTCTTAGGTGTATTACCTTTTCTTGGCACTTCTCTTCCCTCCTTCTGGAATTGAATAGGTACTCGTTGACTGCTCCGGCGATCTTCTTCAGGCAGCAGATTCAGCTGTCTTACTCACCGGTCAGTCCCCGTGGCGCTCTTTATATAAAAGAATGCCATATGTACTTTGGTGATAAAAAATTACTTCTTGACCTTAGGTCTCTTTGCGCCGTACTTGGAACGGCCCTGTCCTCTGTTTGCAACACCGGAAGCATCGAGTGTTCCTCTGATGATGTGATATCTGACACCAGGGAGGTCCTTAACTCTGCCGCCTCTTACAAGAACAACGCTGTGCTCCTGCAGGTTGTGTCCAATACCAGGGATGTAAGCTGTAACTTCCATTCCGTTGGTCAGACGAACTCTGGCTACCTTTCTCAGGGCTGAATTAGGCTTCTTAGGAGTAACAGTCTTAACTGCTACGCATACTCCTCTCTTCTGAGGGGAATTAACGTTGGTAAGAGTCTTGCGAAGTGTGTTCATGTTCTTACCGAGAGCAGGAGCTGTTGACTTCTTAACAGAGCTCTGTCTTCCCTGACGTACTAACTGGTTAATAGTAGGCATTCTTTTCTCCTTTCTTCTGAAATTTTTGTGTTCTTTCGCGCACGCAAAGCGTGGCTCGAACCCCATAATTTTACTGGCAAAGCATTGAAAAGTCAATACTTTGCCAGCAATAAATTACTTATTCAGGAATATAAGTTTCGCCGTAAACAACAGGCTTTTCTTCTTCCTCAGTCTCAGGTGCATCTGCTGCATCAGCTGCGGCCGTTTCTGCCGGTACATCCTCATAGATCCTCGGCATGTCAGATGAATGCATCATCCAGTCATTTGCGCCGTAATCTACTTCAAGATTGCTGTATCTCTTCATGCCTGTTCCGGCAGGAATGAGTTTACCGATCATTACGTTCTCCTTGAGACCTTCAAGTCTGTCAGTTTTGCCCTTGATGGACGCGTCTGTCAGTACTCTTGTTGTCTCCTGGAAGGACGCTGCCGACAGGAACGATGATGTCGCAAGAGCTGCCTTGGTGATACCGAGAAGCTGACGTGCTGCAGTAGCAGGTTCGCCGCCTTCGGCCTCAGCCTTGTTATTGGCTTCCTCAAGCTCTCTTCTCGAATATTGTCCGCCAGGCAGAAGTCCGGTATCTCCAGGCTTCTCTACCTTGTACTTGGAAAGCATCTGGCTGACGATGATCTCGATGTGCTTGTCGTTGATGTCTACACCCTGGGTCTTATATACTCTCTGTACCTCTTTGAGGAGATACTCGTATACACCCTGTACGCCATTGATCCTCATGATATCATGCGGATCGAGAGGTCCTCTTGTGATAGAGCTTCCGGCCTTGACTTCCTGTCCGACTTCAACGTTGATTCTTGCGCCGAACGGAATGACATAATTCCTCTCGCCGCCTTCTTCCCTTACGATGACGTCAGTTTTATTGTCTTCTCTTGGCTCGATAGCAGTAACGACTCCGTCGCACTCGCAGATCTCTGCGAGACCCTTAGGCTTACGTGCCTCAAACAGCTCCTCTACTCTCGGAAGACCCTGAGTGATATCGGAACCAGCAACGCCGCCCGTGTGGAATGTTCTCATTGTCAGCTGAGTACCCGGCTCACCGATGGACTGAGCTGCGATGATTCCGACAGCCTCGCCAGGAAGAACCATTCTGCCGGTAGCCATATTCTTGCCATAGCATTTAGCGCAAAGACCACTTCTGGCACGGCATGTCATAGCGGATCTGATCTTGACCGTGCTGACACCGCGTCTCTCGACCTCAAGCGCCAGATCGTCAGTAATGTACTCGTTTTTACCGACGATCACTTCTCCTGTCTGCGGATCAAGTACATCCTCGATAGCATATCTGCCCGCGATCCTCTGCCAGAGCTTTTCGATCTCCTCCTTGCCGTCCATGAACGCGCGGATCTCGATACCCTCTTCAGTACCGCAGTCTTCTTCGTTGATGATGATGCTGTGCGAAATATCTACGAGTCTTCTTGTCAGATATCCTGAGTCAGCTGTTCTCAGAGCTGTATCCGTCAGTCCCTTACGGGCACCGTTGGATGAAATGAAGTACTCCAGTATTGACAGACCTTCACGGAAGTTGGACTTGATAGGGATCTCTACAGTATGACCTGTTGCGTTGGCCATCAGTCCTCTCATGCCGCCGATCTGGCTGATCTGGGATTTGTTACCTCTCGCTCCGGAATTCGCCATGATGTACAGGTTGTTCATGGTGCCGAGATTCTCCATCAGAGCGTCAGCTGTATCAGATGTCGCTTTTCTCCATGTTGCGATGACTTTATCGTATCTCTCCTTGTTGGACATAAGTCCGCGCTTGTAGAGAGCTTCATAAGTATCGACTTCCTTCTCTGCAGCACCGACGATGTCTGCCTTGGCAGCAGGGATCTCCATGTCGGAGATACTGATCGTTACAGCGCTGACTGTCGAGTAGTGATAGCCTGTATCCTTGATGTAGTCGAGCATCAGGGCTGTCTCGGTATTGCCGTGTACCTTGAAGCAGGCGGCGATGATCTTACCGAGAGCCTTCTTCTCGCAGAGGAAGTCCACTTCGAGTGAATAAGGATCTTTCTCTCTGTCTACGAATCCGAGATCCTGAGGAAGTCCCTTGTTGAAGATGAATCTTCCTACTGTCGACTCTACCAGCTTGCCCGGATCGCCTTCATATGCATAGCAGCGAACCTTGACTTTGGCGTGGATCCCGATAACACCTGCCTGATAAGCCATGATCATTTCATCATAGTCCGCAAAGCACTTGCCGTCACCTCTTTCAGCAGGACGGTTTCTCTCAACACTGCCCGGATGTGTCAGGTAGTAGCTTCCGAGGATCATGTCCTGTGTAGGTATAGTGATCGGTGATCCGTCCTTAGGCGCCAGAATATTGTTGACTGAAAGCATGAGGAATCTCGCCTCTGCCTGAGCCTCTACAGACAGCGGAACGTGAACGGCCATCTGGTCACCGTCGAAGTCAGCGTTGAACGCTGTACATACGAGCGGATGCAGCTTGATGGCTTTGCCCTCGACCAGTACAGGCTCGAATGCCTGAATACCGAGTCTGTGCAGTGTAGGGGCACGGTTGAGGAGTACCGGATGATCCTTGATGATGTAATCCAGAACATCCCATACTTCTGTATCGGCTCTCTCTACCATCAGTCTGGCCTGCTTGGTATTCTGAGCGATCTCTCTCTCTGTCAGCTCTCTCATGATGAAAGGCTTGAAGAGTTCGAGAGCCATTGTCTTAGGAAGTCCGCACTGATAGAACTTGAGATCCGGTCCTACTACGATTACGGAACGTCCGGAGAAGTCTACTCTCTTGCCGAGGAGGTTCTGACGGAATCTTCCCTGCTTTCCCTTGAGCATATCGGAGAGTGACTTGAGCTTGCGGCCGCCGGCTCCCTGTACAGGTCTGCCTCTGCGTCCGTTGTCGATGAGCGCGTCCACGGACTCCTGCAGCATCCGCTTCTCGTTACGGATGATGATATCAGGTGCTCCGAGCTCTCCCAGCTTTTTGAGTCTGTTATTTCTGTTGATTACTCTTCTGTACAGATCATTAAGGTCGGATGTAGCGAATCTGCCTCCGTCGAGCTGTACCATAGGTCTGAGTTCCGGCGGGATCACAGGAATCACGTCGAGGATCATCCACTCAGGTCTGTTGCCGGACTGCTTGAATGCCTCGATGACCTCGAGAATCTTGACGAGTCTGATCTTCTTCTGGCCGCTTGCGGTAGCCATCTGCTCTCTGAGATCGTGAGCCATCTGGTCTACATCGATATCACAGAGGAGCTTCTTGATCGCTTCCGCTCCCATTCCTGCCTGGAAGGATTTACCGTAGATCTCGCGCGCCTCATTGTATTCTTCCTCTTCGATTACCTGCTTGTACTGGAACGGGGTGTCGCCCGGGTCTGTAACTACATAAGACGCAAAATACAGGACCTTCTCCAGTTCCTTAGGTGTCATGTCGAGGACAAGACCTATTCTTGAAGGAATGCCTTTGAAGTACCAGATATGCGATACAGGAGATACGAGCTGGATATGTCCCATTCTCTCTCTTCTGACCTTAGCCTTGGTAACTTCAACTCCGCAGTAAGGGCAGATAAGTCCCTTATAACGGATCTTGTTGTATTTGCCGCATCCGCAGACCCAGTCTTTGGTAGGTCCGAAAATCCTCTCGCAGAAGAGGCCGTCGAACTCAGGCTTGAGGGATCTGTAGTTGATGGTCTCAGGCTTGGTTACCTCGCCATGGGACCAGCTCAGCATTTCCTCTGTGCTTGCGAGTCTGATCTGAAGGGACTCAATATTTCTCAGATCCTGATTGTTGTCTGTCATCATATTATTTCCTCCCCTCTCTTACTCTTCCTCTGCGAAAGTCTCTTCTGACTCTGCTTCCGCAAGCTCGTCGAGGCTTTCCATTTCAACTGCTTCTGTGAGGTCCATGTCAGGTTCTGCCGGTGCGGCAGCAGCCATGCTGTCAAGGAATGCTGACAGTCCGCTGATCTCTTCGTCAGTCATGACGTCATCGTCTTCCTCAGCATTGATACGGGCCGCTTCTTCCTCAGCGACTCTGTCCTGCTCATGTTCTCTCTTTTCTTTCTCAGCTTTCCTGTCGGTCTCGCTGAGCATTCTGTCAAGTGTCAGAGCTCCGTCATATTCAGATGTCTCTCTGATCTTGATCTCGCTGTCATCGCCGGCCTTGGTCTTGATATCAAGAGCGAGTGACTGGAGTTCCTTGATGAGTACCTTGAAGGACTCCGGAATACCAGGTTCAGGAATATTGACGCCGTTGATGATCGATTCGTATGTTTTGGTCCTTCCGATGATATCGTCGGACTTGACTGTCAGGATCTCCTGCAGTGTGTATGCGGCGCCGTAAGCTTCGAGCGCCCATACCTCCATCTCTCCGAATCTCTGTCCTCCGAACTGAGCCTTTCCTCCGAGAGGCTGCTGTGTAACGAGGGAATAAGGTCCGATTGATCTTGCATGGATCTTGTCGTCTACCAGATGGTGGAGCTTGAGCATGTACATGTAGCCTACTGTAACAGGGCTGTCAAAATACTCGCCTGTACGTCCGTCTCTGAGTCTCAGCTTACCTGTCTCAGGATAGCCTTCTTCCTTGAGCATCTGGATAACGTCTTTCTCGCTTGCTCCGTCGAATACCGGAGTGGAGATGTACCAGCCCTTGGACTTGGCAGCCAGACCGAGGTGGACTTCAAGTACCTGTCCTACGTTCATACGTGAAGGTACGCCCAGAGGGTTGAGCATTACCTGCAGCGGCTCACCGTCTTCCTTGAACGGCATATCCTCCTGCGGCAGGATCCTGGAGATAACACCCTTGTTACCATGACGTCCTGCCATCTTGTCTCCGACGTTGATCTTTCTCTTGGTAGCAACATAGACTCTTACGATCTTGTTGACTCCAGGAGGCAGCTCGGTGCTGTTGGTCTTGTCGAAAACTCTTACGTCTATTACGATACCCTCTTCGCCGTGAGGCAGCTTGAGGGATGTATCTCTGACTTCCTTGGACTTCTCGCCGAAGATCGCACGGAGCATCCTTGCCTCAGGTGTGAGGTCAGTCTCGCTCTTAGGTGTGAGCTTTCCGACGAGGATGTCGTTGGATCTGACTTCCGCTCCGATCCTGACGATACCTTCTTCGTCGAGTTCCTTGAGCATCTCGCCAGGGAGATTAGGAATATCTCTTGTGATCTCTTCAGGTCCGAGCTTGGTGTCTCTTGCCTCGCACTCGTGCTTCTCGATGTGCAGGGATGTGAGAACGTCGTCCATGAGGAGTCTCTCATTGAGGATGATAGCATCCTCGTAGTTATAGCCTTCCCATGTCATGAATCCGATGAGAAGGTTTTTGCCCAGAGAGATCTCACCGAGGTTGGTCGAAGGACCGTCAGCGACGACTTCGCCTGCCTCAAGATGCTCGCCATAGCTGACGATAGGTCTCTGGTTGATGCATGTACCCTGGTTGGAACGCTTGAACTTGAGCATTCTGTATTCGTCGACCATGCCGTTGTCATCTCTTGTGATTCTGACTTTGTTGGCATCGACATATGTTACAGTACCCGCGCTCTTGCAGAGTACTACTGCTCCGGAATCACAGGCTGCCTTGTACTCGATACCTGTTCCTACATAAGGAGCCTCGGTAACGAGCAGAGGAACTGCCTGTCTCTGCATGTTGGATCCCATCAGCGCACGGTTGGCGTCGTCGTTCTCGAGGAACGGGATCATGGCTGTAGCTACAGAAACTACCTGCTTAGGTGATACGTCCATGTAGTCGACTTCACCCTTAGGTACCATGGTGATCTCACCTTTGATGCCTCTGACAGCGACCTTGTTGTTGAGGAAATGACCTTCCTCGTCAAGCGGCTCGTTTGCCTGCGCAACGATCATCAGATCCTCATCAGCCGCAGCAAGATATTTTACTTCGCTTGTGACGATTCCGGTCTCCTTATCTACCTTGCGGTAAGGAGTCTCGATGAAACCGTACTCATTGATGATGCCGTATGTAGTGAGCGATCCGATCAGTCCGATGTTAGGACCTTCAGGTGTCTCGATAGGGCACATCCTGCCGTAGTGTGAGTAGTGTACGTCTCTGACCTCCATGCCGGCTCTCTCTCTTGAAAGTCCGCCAGGTCCGAGGGCTGACAGTCTTCTCTTGTGTGTCAGCTCCGCAAGAGGGTTGTTCTGGTCCATGAACTGTGACAGCTGTGAAGAACCGAAGAACTCCTTGATCGCGGCGGTTACAGGTCTGATATTGATGAGCTGCTGAGGTGTTGAATTCTCAGTAGTCATTCTCTCTCTGATAGTCTTCTCCATGCGGGCAAAACCGATCCTGCACTGATTCTGCAGGAGCTCACCTACTGACTTGAGTCGTCTGTTGGAGAGGTGGTCGATATCGTCGATGTCGCCTATTCCGCAATTCAGGTTGAGGAAGTAGCTGACCGAAGCAATGATGTCTTCAAGAATGATATGCTTAGGTGAAAGTTCTTTCTTCCTGTTTGCGATAGCCGCTCTGAGCTTGTCCTCATCTCCGTCTGCCTGGGCAATAATGTCCATGAGAACCGGATAGAAGACTTTCTCTGAAAGCTTGTAAGGTGTCAGATCGATATCCGGCAGATACTTGGAAGGATCGACGAAATTGTTGCCGATGACCTTAGTCATGACTTCCGACTGCCCTTCTGTTTTGGCATATACATAAACTGACTCAACGCCGGCATCTTCAATAGTCATAGCCATGCTGCGCGAGATAGCTCCGCCCTTTTCCACAAGGATCTCTCCTGTATTAGGGTCGATGATATCCTCTGCCGCAACAGCATCTACGAGTCTGTTGTGGATACCGAGCTTGCGGTTGTACTTGAATCTGCCGACCTTGGCGAGGTCATATCTTCTCTCGTCAAAAAGCAGAGCCATCAGCATCGATCTTGCGTTCTCAACTGTAGGCGGTTCTCCCGGTCTCAGTCTTCTGTACAGTTCTCTGAGTCCCTCTGCGCTGTTTCTGGTAGTATCCTTCTCGAGGGTCCTGAGAAGTCTCTCGTCCTCGCCGAAGATAGCAATGATATCCTCATTGCTGCTGAGAGCCAGAGCTTCCGGATCAATGATTCCGAGCGCTCTGAGGAACGAAGTCAACGGCTGCTTTCTTGTCCTGTCAACTCTTACATACAGTATTCCCTGTGAATCTGTCTCATACTCGAGCCATGCTCCTCTGTTAGGAATGACCTGTGAGCTGAACAGCTTCTGGTTGGACTTGTCTGTGGCAACATCAAAGTAAGGTCCCGGCGAACGTACCATCTGTGTAACGATAGCTCTCTCAGCTCCGTTGTAGACGAATGTACCCTTCTCAGTCATGAGAGGAAAATCTCCCATGAAGACATCCTGTTCCTTGATCTCGCCGGTCTCGCGGTTGATCAGTCTGACCTTAACAGTGAGGGATGTGGCATATGTTGCGTCCCTCTCCTTGCACTCTTCCTGGTCATACTTAGGTGTCTCTGAGAAGTGATAGTCTGCAAACTCCAGGCTCAGAGTATTGGTTGTATCACGGATAGGCGATACATCCTCGAGAACCTCGCTGAGGCCTTCTTCCATGAACCACTTGTATGACTTCGTCTGCACGTCGATGAGGTTAGGCATCTCGCAAACTTCATGGATCTTGGCGAATGTCATACGTTCTTTTCTACCAACTTGTATTGGATGTGGCATGTGTTTCACTCCTTGTAAAATGATCAAAGTGATTGTTGTTCTGAAATAAATGCAATATTTTTTCGATTTTTTGCGGTTTTTTGTGCATTTTCAGCCGGAAAACGCATTCTCAAAACGCACGAAATGAGCCTCGAAGCCGGGGCTCATTTTATTGCGTGGTTCGGGTCAATATCGCATGACCCAATTTGTGTTTTTATCCCCGCCGGCAATAGTCAGGCGGGAATCGTATCATCCCCCACTTACTGCGTCAGCAGTCAGCGGCCGGATAATTGCTGTTCTCTTACTGGAGTTCTACTACAGCGCCAACTGCTTCCAGAGCTTCCTTCAGTGCGTTAGCCTCAGCTGCCTCTACGTTCTCCTTGATTGCTGCAGGTGCAGAATCTACGAGAGCCTTAGCTTCCTTCAGTCCAAGACCTGTAGCTTCTCTTACAGCCTTGATAACTTTGATCTTTTCCTGACCGATCTCCTTCAGGATTACGTTGAAGTCTGTCTTCTCCTCTACTTCAGCTGCTGCTGCACCGCCTGCTGCAGGTGCTGCTACTGCTACTGCGCTTACGCCGAACTCTTCTTCGAGAGCCTTTACGAGATCGTTGATCTCAAGAATTGTCATGCTCTTCAGAGCCTCAATGATCTGAGTCTTATCCATTGTATTTTCTCCTTTTCAAATATTCATTACGCGGTCAGAGGACCGCAATCCGTAAAATTCTGTAAATTATGCTTCCTTCTCTGCGATTGCTTTGAGGGTAAGTGCGAGTTTTGTCATCGGGCTCTGGATGCTTCCCATGAATCTTGCGATGAGCTCGTCCCTTGATGGGATCGTTGCGAACTCCTCAACCATGGCTTTGTCATATACCTGACCTTCAACTACGCCGCCCTTGAACGCCATCTTCTTATACTCCTTGATGGCCTTGGCAAGTACTCTTGCTCCTGCAGTGATATCATCACCGCTGAATGCGAGAGCTGTTGATCCCTTGAGAACCTCGCCGAACGACTCATAGTCAGTTCCGCTGATAGCTCTCTTGATCAGAGTGTTCTTATATACTGTGTAACCTACACCTTCCTTACGGAGGCTGGCTCTCAGCGCGTCTGCTTCTTCTACTGTAAGTCCGAGATAGTCAACTGCTACTACGGAAGAAGCGTTTTCAAACTTTTCCTTGATCTCGTCGATTACGACCTGCTTAGCTTGCTTTGCTGCTTCAGACATTATTTCTCCTTTCCGGCGATATCCCTTCGCCTAGTGTTGTCTTGCAGGTACAAATATACCCCGCTTTCTGTGAGACAGACTGCGGGGTCCAATTTATGAATTGTACCTCGGCGGGAAATTAAGCCTTGCGGCACCCGCTGTCTCAGGTTGGATATTCTGTTTTGTGTAATAATGTCTCTGTTTCTTTTTACAGAGTTACTGTTGCCGGGTTGATCTTTACACCAGGGCTCATTGTAGCTGCGATCGTGATGCTCTTGAAATACTGTCCCTTTGCTGCTGCAGGCTTAGCCTTTGCGATAGCCTGGATGAGAGCGTTTGCGTTCTCTGTCAGCTGCTGTTCTGTGAAGGACTTCTTTCCGATGATGCAGTGAATGATGTTGGACTTGTCAAGTCTGTACTCAACTTTACCAGCCTTGATGTCCTCGAGTGCCTTAGTGAGGTCCATTGTAACTGTTCCCGACTTAGGGTTTGGCATGAGTCCTCTTGGTCCGAGGATCTTACCGAGACGTCCTACAACACCCATCATATCAGGTGTAGCGACTACTGCGTCGAATTCGAACCAGTTCTCGTTTCTGATCTTGTCAGCCATGTCCTCTGCGCCTACGAAGTCAGCTCCTGCTGCCTGTGCTTCCTCTGCCTTAGGTCCCTTGGCGAAAACCAGGACTTTCTTGGTCTTACCTGTGCCATGAGGAAGTACCATAGCGCCTCTTACCTGCTGATCTGCGTGTCTTCCGTCTACTCCGAGGCGGAAATGCATCTCAACGGTCTCGTCGAACTTTGCGTTTTCAAAGCTCTTGATCTGCTTAACTGCAGTTTCTACGTCTACGAGCTCATGCTTGTCATAAGCCTTTGCGAGCTCAGCGTATCTCTTTGATCTTTTCATTGTTTCCTCCTTGTGGTGCTAACGGCATATGCCTCCCACGTCATTACTCAACTACCGTGATTCCCATGCTGCGAGCTGTTCCCTTGATCATGTCTGTTGCTGCTTCGAGGGATGCTGCGTTGAGGTCCGGCATTTTGGTCTTAGCGATCTCTTCTGCCTGTGCGAGTGTGATGGAACCGGCCTTAACTTTGTTAGGTGTTCCGGATGCATGCTCGATGCCTGCTGCCTTCTTGATAAGAACTGCAGCCGGAGGTGTCTTGCATACGAATGTGAATGATCTGTCTGTATATACAGTGATAACTACAGGAATGATCATTCCCTGCTGATCCTGAGTCTTAGCATTGAACTGCTTGCAGAAGTCCATGATGTTAACACTCTTCTGTCCGAGAGCAGGTCCGACTGGAGGTGCAGGTGTAGCGCCGCCGGCAGGGATCTGAAGCTTGATATAGCCGTCGATCTTCTTTGCCATTGATGTCTCCTTTCCTGAGGGGTCTCCCAGGCTCCTCAATATTTATATCTTAACGGATGTGTTATCCGGTCAGATCATATTATTTGATTATTTAAGCTTGCTGACCTGTGAGAACTCGATTTCCGCAGGTGTATCTCTTCCGAACATGGAGATCCTTGTCTTGACAATCTGTTTCTCAGGGTTGACAGCCTCGACAATACCCAGCTGGCCTTCGAATACTCCGCCGATGATACGTACTGTATCGCCCACTTCGATATCGAGGTCGATCTTGAGTTTCTCGATACCCATCCTTACGATCTCTTCCTTGGTCAGCGGAATCGGATCGGAACCATGTCCGACGAATCCTGTAACACCCTCTGTGTTACGGACGAGATACCAGGTCTCGTTATTGACGATCATCTTGATGACTACATATCCCGGATACAGCTTGCGGGTCTTGACCTTCTTGACACCGTCCTTGATCTCGATCCGCTCTTCGGTCGGGATCACGACTTCCAGAATGAGATCCTGCATGCCACGGTACTCGACCATTCTCTCGATGCTGTTCTTGACCTTATTCTCATAGCCGGAATAGGTGTGGATGACATACCACTTGGCCGTTCCGTCTCCTCTGAGGCCTTCACCTTCGAGAGGCGAGACTGATGTCCTGACTGTCTTCTCAGCAGCCTCTGATGCTTCGGATACGTTCTCCTTATCTTCCATGTAAACCATGTCTGCCATCTGTTATCTCCTGATAATTAAGACAATGTTATACCCAGGATACCCTTGAGCGCTGCAAGGAATCCCGTGTCTATCAGCCAGAACGCAACAGCGAAAAATACTACGCAGCCGATGACCACGATAGTATCGGTTGTCAGTTCTTCCCTTGTAGGCCATACGACCTTGCGGAACTCCTGTCTGACACCTCTGAGATAGGCCAGAAGGCCGCCCTTCTTGCTGTTCTGGCTCTGTTTCTTAGCGGAAGCCTGTGCTGTCTGCTTTGCGAGCTTATCAGCGCCTCCGTCTTTCTTGTTGTTAGCCATGCCCGTTCTCCGTTACCTGAGTTATTACTTAGTCTCCTTATGGAGAGTCTCCTTGTTGCAGAACTTGCAATACTTCATGAGCTCGATCCTGTCAGGATTGTTTCTCTTGTTCTTCATTGTATTGTAGTTTCTCTGCTTGCAC
>JBGUJM010000008.1:0-4112 GCA_045113935.1 Anaerovoracaceae bacterium | reverse complement strand
TCCGTCAGAGTCATAGACGGTGTAGACCGCGCCTTTGATGCTGTAGCAGGCGTTGCCGTCCGTGATGGACGTTCTGTTGGACGCCTTTTTCATGTTGATATAGCCCGGTGCTTCCATATATCCGACGATCATATCCTGTACGCCGGACATATAGCAGATGAATACCTTGAAGCTGTCCGGAACAGCGTCATCCTTTGCGGAATCTGGCGACCACATGGCATCACCCAGTCTCTTTGCCTTTGTCCAGACCTCTCCCAGATCTGATGCGTGGGTTCCGCCCCAGGTCGCCATATCGGATGGCCGTCCGGCATAGATATATGACAGCGCAAGGTGCGCGATACCCCAGTCCTTGCTGAAGTTACCGGTGTAATAGGTCTCCTTGACGTTCTTCACATTGTTGTCATAACCGGGATAGGACGGTGAATAGTAGACGACGTTTCGCAGTGCGTTCCATTTGCCTGTGTCATTATCGTCTGTGATGACCTTATCTACAGTCACGGTGCCTGTTCCCGGTGACGCCTTGGACGGCTGTACGCAGTAGGAATAACGGGTGCCCAGATCATCGTCCAGGTCACACTTTCTGGAATTGCTGTATCCGCCGTTTCCGGACCCGTATGTGATCTGTCCGCCGTCCCATACGGTGTATTTGCTGCCCTTCTTGCCTGTGAAGGCAGCATAGGATGGATCCGTGATCAGCCCCGCAAACAGGCTGAAGACCATGAGGACGGCGATTCCCATGGTCAGGATCCGTTTCGTTTTGTTGGTTCTTACGTAATCTGTCATTGCTTCCTCCTCTCTCAGATCATGACTGCCAGAATGATGAACGGCAGGGTCAGGACTCCGATGGCCCCGGTCAGGACCCAGGCGATCCGGGACGCCGCTTCCTCTGACAGCGCTACGTAGATGCCGTCGTCGCATCTGCAGATGATGGTTTCTTCGTTTTCTCTGTTCTCTTTCATGCTTCCCCTTTCCGGCAAACAAAAAACGCCGGATCTCTCCGACGTTGATGCTGCCTGTATTGAATTGTCTTAGTTATATATTCTCTTTTTTCAGTAAGTACTGGTTGTTTAAACAGGTTGGGTTATAGGGAAGGACCAGGAATCTGTGCTCCCACTGTGATTTCCTTATCTGGCATCATCCCTGCTCCTCTGTTTTGCCCTGTGCCTGCTATAGTATTCCATGGCTGCAGCTACATAGTCCTCACGCTTTGCCGGTGGCAGTTCGGGTGGAAACAGCTCCTTGAAGCGTTCGCCGCGAAGCACGATCCGCTCCTTTTGGTTCGGTTTTTCCTCCAGCATGATATCTTCAATGGCATCCGCAGTGAGCTCTCCCTTATCCAGCAGCTTTCTCATACGAATGGTCTGGGCGTGAGATGGCGTACACTGCTCCATATCGATGCAGTCTGCAAGGATCTCCTGCATCTCTTTGGGAAGATAGGAGATCTCAACCGCAGGCCGCATGGCGATCTTCTTCTCATCGACCAGAGTCAGAAGCTCTGGAATCAGCTCAGTGAGACGGATATATCGACGAACCTGTTCTCTGCTCTCTCCACTTTCCCTCGCCAGAACATCTCTGGACTTTTCTCCCAACTTGTGCCCCAGTGGAGCACAAGTTAAATCAGTCCTCTTGCCCTGTCTGTTCATCGCCTCCATCCTCATCTTATACGCAAAAGCCTTCTCACTTGGGAGCACGGTGTTCCTGTGGATATTGGACTCCACCATAAATATCGTGGCTTCATCCTTACTCAATTCCACGACCTCACACCGTAACGTCTCTATACCGGCGAGCATGCACGCTCTCATTCTGCGGTGCCCGGACAGCATTTCATATCTCCCATTGCGCTTTTTCCTGACGATAGCAGGCGTAATGACTCCGTTTTCTTTGATGGATTCCACCAGATTCTTCATTTCCTCATCATTCCTGACCTTGTATGGATGATCCGGGAAAGGATCGATATCAGTCAGCGGAATCTCATAGATGCGCTTAAGCTTTGCGTCATCCCGCTCTTCCTGTGAGGAAAACAGATCATCGAGCGACGGCAGCTTTATTGTGCTTTCTTTCTCTCTCGGCATCCTTCATCACCTCCTTCGTCAGTTTCTCATAAGCCTGCGCCGGACGGGAGCCTGCGTCATAGGAAAAGATACTTTTGCCTTCCTTTGCCGCTTCGGCTGCCTTCACAGCAACCGGTATCTGTGTATCAAATATCTTGATTGACATCCCGTAATTGGTGCGGATGGTGCTGATGACCTCCTTTGCCAGATTCGTCCTGCCGTCCACCAACGTCATGACGATGCCGCCGATCTTCAGATGCTCATTGGTATGTGTCCTGACCATGTTGATGCTTCTCAGCAGCTGTGTCATGCCCTTTGCCGGCAGATACTGCGTCTGTACTGGGATGATCACACTGTCTGCTGCTGTCAACGCGTTGATGGTGATCATTCCAAGAGACGGTGAGCAGTCCAGTAATATATAGTCGTAGTCCTTCTTCACATCCCTCAAAAGCAGCGCCAGAAGTTTCTCCCTGCTCATGGCGTTCACCAGCTGGCTTTCCATAGATGAAAGGTCCAGATTGGAAGGCAAAAGATCCATTCCCTCTTCATGATGCAGGATGGTATCCCCGACAACGGGCTTGCAGTCCTGTGTTGCCAGATACATCAGTCTGCCGAGAGACTGATCCAATTCGTCTGCCTGATAACCAAGTGACTGTGTCAGGTCTCCCTGCGGGTCGCAATCCACGAGCAGTACACGTTTTCCTGCCTTTGCGAGGCCTGCGCCCAGGTTCACAGCGGTGGTGGTCTTCCCGACGCCTCCCTTCTGATTACATATAGCGATTGTCCTACATTCACTCATACGGTCCTCCTAATTCAGCTGATTGTTCTACTCTCTTGCTTTTTCCCGGAGCAGATTCTCTATGGAATACCAATCAATGGCATCCGTATCGAAAAAGGCGTCCTCAAAGAAAAAAGCCACATCCTCCAAATAGTCTTTGCAGATATCCAGAAGATACAGCTCAGCGGCCACGTCGATCATTCCATGACTGAGGAAAATCACTTTTAACATGGAAACAAGGCTCTCAGAGTCCGTTTTCTCAAAACATTTCACGATAGCCAGCATCGACTCTGTAGATAATTGTTCTTCCTTCGCAACCTTCATCAAATTGTCTGATGCACGATGTGCGAGCCAGTAGGCGATGTCTGCTGCCAGTTCTTCTGCTTCTGTTAACTCTTCATCATCGTCCCAGTCTCCACCGTTGCTGTCGTTATTCTCTGGGGATTCTGCCTCTGCGCTTTCACTCTTCTCAATCAGTGAGCCGATAATTCCCTCAAAGATCTCCGCCAGTTCATCCGGCACCTCTACAGCGATTACTTTGCCGCCCATGATGATTTCCGGTTCTTCCTTCTTATCGACTCCGTTTGCAATAACTTTCATTGTTTCATTTGTAGTTGCCATAACTAATCCTTTCTCCGTAATTCCGGTATTCTGAAATAACAAAAGCTCCGCATAGAGCATGCAGAGCAATGTATTCCGATATCCGGCTGAAAGGATTTCTAATCAACGAACCTCACAAGAAGCTCATCTACTGCGTCAGTATATCTTCCCTCGGCAATCAGCTGGTTCTTCAGTTCCACCAGGGCGATCACGATGACTCTGACTTCATCATATGTGAATCGATATTTCGTCTTTGACATGGCTGCACCTCCTTATCCTGTCCCTTTTTCTGCAGTGTAAATGAAAAAAGCGCGATCCACAATTATGCGAACCGCGCCGATCCGGATATGAGTCGATTCGAGCATGAAAGGCCTCAAAAAATGATGATGATGATGTACTGGTATTTTGCTTCGGAAAGCAGGCTCAAAAATCTCCTATTTCATCTCCCATTTGGGAGATAAATCTCCTGAAAACGTAGTTTCAATCAGTAGGAGCGGCCTCTGGGTCAGTCGTTTTGAAACGGCTGGAATCGTTGGTATTACTGGGTTTTCCGCTAAATGACAAAGCTCCGGGGATTTCTCCTCGGAGCTCTGCATTTGGCTAGGGTAGCAGGATTCGAACCTGCGCATGACGGAATCAGAATCCGTTGCCTTACCGCTTGGCGATACCCCATCACTTTTTGG
>JBGUJM010000007.1:0-4739 GCA_045113935.1 Anaerovoracaceae bacterium | reverse complement strand
CATCTTGTGGTTCAGAAGCTCTGTCGTTGCTCCTACTACCTGGAAGATGATCTTCACTGTTCCTTCTTCAGGATTCACTCCGGCTACGGTCAGCGGGATCCGCTCACCTTCTTCGTTGACTCGCAGGATGATGAATTGTCCCGGTTTTGCCTTGCGCGCTACCAGAGGCGCTTCGATCTCAAGCTGCGTGACAGTCGGCCTCAGTGCCTTCCTTCTTACAATTTTGTACATATCTTTCCCTCCCCGGGATTTATCTGAATGGTGTCTGTTCCTGTAACAGAAACACAGCAATAACCTTGGCGGGAGTATGTGGGAATCGAACCCACCCGGGAGGCTTCCAACCCCCTGCAAACGGTTTTGAAGACCGCGAGGCACACCAGCACCTATCTACCCCCATCAGTAAAAAGGAGATTGGACCGCACTGCCCTGTTTTATATTCCGGGAGGACAGCGCAGTCCGTGTATTATTGGAGGTTCCCGGAACTAGCCGATGAAGCCCTCTTTTTCAAGAATTTCTTTTGCCTTTGCAAGATTAGCATCACTGACACGGATTATAGGCCCAGTGCAGCCCATGCCACTCTCAGCATAGATTCCCTGTTTCCAGAGTGCCTGTACTCCATCCTCGAGATCCATGACCTCAATACCGGCAATCTGTGCAGTTACGATTTCAGCCGGAGGTGCCTTGACCTCCTCTTCCGCTGCAGCTGCAGGCTTTGCTGCTGCCTTTCTTGCAGCAAGGATCTTGTCGAGTCCGGCCTTCTTTGCAGCTGCGAATTCTCCGGCAGCTACTTCGAAAACTTTGCCTCTGACAAGCTGTGCGGCATAGCGGATCGCTCCCGCGATAACAGGTGCGCCGGATGCTCTTGAAATGATCATGACGAGTCTGTCATAGCCCTCTCCGATTCCAGGACCATAACCATAACCGGAAGCCTCAAAGCTGCCTCCTGTCTGGAACGCGGACATCATTTTAACGAGCACATTACCTGTAAGGGAGTCTGTGACCATGATATCAGGTGCGCCCTGAAGCAGATCATTTCCTCTCATTACACATCCGCCATCTGCTCTGGTGGACTCTGCGAATCTGATTGGATAACCTCCGTCAGCGAGTTCCTTCAGAGCTTTCTCAGTCTGTCTTGCTCCGTCAACATTGAGGATACCGACAGACGGATCAGCTACTCCGCATGCCTTTGCTGCTATGATTCCATAGACAGCATTTTTGATCATGCCTTCTATTCTGTCAGCGCTTGAAGTACCGGTAGTGTTGGCTATGAACATTTCTTTGCCCCTTGCAGGCGTTACTACTCTTCCTACTGTCGACACTCCGATAGGGAACGGATAGTGCATTGTAACAGCAGCGTCAACCTCGCCGTTTTCAAGGAGCTCTTCCATTTTCTTGTGACCTTCCTCGTCATCAGCTACTTTCACGGTAATGACGCCAGGTGCCTCAAGTGTTCCGATGTAATAAACATCGATACCCTCAGCCGCAGCCATAACTGCTGCTGCCATTGAGTTTTCTTCGCCATGCTCACTTCCCATTCCGGTAAGTGCTATCTTAGGGCGCTTGCCATAGCTGCCGCTTTCAAGTCCCTGTGCCATTTCAAGAAAGGTCTCAGCGATCAGTTTCTGTATATTCTGAGCCATGATGCCCTCCTTTACTCTGCCAGAAGTCCGGCTGCGAAATCCTTAAGTGCATTAGCGATAAGGCTCTTTACTTCCTCTTCGGATACGCCCGAGCCACCATCGCTCTGTCCGTTGTTTGCCTCGATAACGAAGGATACTCCGTCGAACAGATTAGTCATTCTTCCGAGGAAGAGACTTCCCTTTCCGATAACCATCGCTCTCTTAATGCTGCCATCAAGCATCATGTCTCTGCATGGTCCCATGAAAGGTACGCCTGAAGGAATGTGACCCTGTGTAGGAGCCCAGCCCTTCATTCCGTGCTCAACGATGAAGCTTGCAAGTTGCTTTTTCTCGATGTCGCCTCTCTTGACGCCGAGAGCTCCGATCATCTTGTAGTTAGCTTCCGGGACATCTCCTGCACCCGCAGGCTTAGTGATATCCGGGTTCTGCATTTCAGGAGCAAACTTATCTACATCAGTTATTTTCAGACCTGCAGCATCAAGCGGGTCAGTTACGAGCGAGCTGATGACCGCCTGTGGGGATGAGCCTGTACCAACAGTATGTCTTCCGACGATATCAGTACGGATGATCGGATCAGTGCCGTTGTCCTCACTGATCAGGACCGAAAAGCCTGCAAGGCAGTCTTCAAGAACAGGTAGCCCCTTATCGACATGGCTCTTGCCGTTCATTCCGAGCTTAGCGGTACAACCACCGGCGGTCACAACTACGTTTTTGAATGTCCCTGCCTTTACCAATGACGCAGCATTGAGCAAAGCATGTGCAGGACCTGCACAGAATCCTCTTGTATCGGATCCTGTCGCATTTGTAAGTCCGGCGATTTCAGCAGCAGCTTTAGCAAAGTTACCGCCGCCTCTCTGGTTCATATCACCGCAGGCCTCCTCAGCACAATCGATAACATAATCAACGTCTGCAGGATCTATGCCGGTTACCCTAATAAGATGAAGCAGTGAAAGAACACTTGTCGCCTTAGATGAAATATTCTCAAGCATAACATGAGCCGAGAGATTGACATCTACATCATGTGCCTTCTTTACAACACCGACCAGCTTATCGTTGAAGTAAAGTCCGCATCCGCCGTCAGCTACTACCGCGGCAAGACTCTCGTCATTAAACTTTTCGTTCTTATCAAGAATAGCAACCTGTTCATCAGTAAACATTCCGTGAGCAGCGAGCTTTTCTTTTACGGAAGCGGCAAAACCAGCCTCAAGCTCGACAAGATCAAATGTGTCACAGATCTGCATGAGACCGTAATACTCGTCCTCAGGCATGATCTCACCATACTTGCCGGTTCTGTCAGTAATGTCAGTCAGCTTGTCAAACCATGGAAACTCGATTGATTTGAGCTCCTCATTGTTCATGTTGCCGATATATGCCTGATTAGGTGCATATCTTACAGCATCTTCAAAGCTTCTGATGTGTTTCGGGAGTTCTTTGAGATAGTCTCCATCCGGATTAACGACTCTCTCAGTTACCTGAGTCGCTCCATCATGGATGACCATATCCGGGGTGTGCGCGAGTGTATAGCTCGCACCTTTCAATACTGCATAATCACTCATAGTATTTATCTCCTATGCTATCAATCCAGTACTATGTTATACGTACTTCTCTACCATTGCCTTAACAGCTTCCGGTGTAGCATCGTCTTTTACGAGCTCCTCGACCTTCTCGCCGTCCTTGTAAACAGCGATAACAGGCAGACCCATTACTTTCTGTCCGATTGCAACTCTTCTTGCCTTGGATGTATTCAGTGCTGCGAATTTGAGCTTATCGCCGTATTCATCAGCAAGTGCATGTACGTGCGGCATGAGTGCCTGACATGGTACACATCCATCGCCATAGAAATCAACTACTACATAGCCCTGTGCCTGAAGTACTTCTTCCTCAAATGTTTTCTTATCAACTTCCAACATTATTCTGTCCTCCTTGAATAGATCAAATGAATAGCTGTTTGATTAGTACTTATATGCTGTGCCCGCAAGCTCCTCAATGTACTTGCCGGCCTGTGTTGCAGCGATGGCGCCGTCGGCAGCAGCAGTTACTACCTGTCTCAGGCTCTTCTTTCTGATATCTCCTGCAGCGAATACACCAGGGATATTGGTATGCATATCATCGTCCGTGATGATATATCCTCTTTCCATCTCGATCTTGCCTTCATAAATCGATGAAAGCGGCTTGAAACCGATGAATACGAAGATTCCGAATGTTCCGTCTTCTTCATCAGCGAAGATCTCTCTTGTCTCGCCGGTCTTGGTGTCCTTGACTACCATACTCTGAACGATTCCATCTCCCTTGATTTCTTCAACTGTAGTATTCCACATGAATTCCATCTTTTCGTTGGCAAATGCCTTCTCCTGAATGGATCTTGCAGCTCTGAGAGCATCTCTTCTGTGGATGAGTGTGACCTTGCGGGCAAACTTGGTCAGATACATAGCTTCCTCAACTGCTGCGTCTCCGCCGCCGACTACGAATACTTCGAAATCTTCAAAGAAAGCTGCATCACAGGTTGCGCAGTATGATACGCCCTTACCTGTAAATTCTTTTTCACCCGGGCAGCCTATTGTGGTATGTGTTGCACCGCCGGTTATGATGACTGCCTTAGCCTGATACTCACCTTTTAATCCTTTTATTACCTTAACATCACCTTCGAGTTCAACATCGGTGATTGTGTCTTCAACTCTTTCGCATCCGAATTTATCGCATTGAGCAACCATGCGGCCGATCAGTGAAGGACCTGTTTCTCCCTCTATTGAGCCAGGATAATTCTCAAGCTCATCTGTGATTACGATCTGTCCGCCGTACTTCTGTTTTTCGATGATCAGTGTGTCCATCTTGGCTCTTCCTGCGTAAAGACCTGCAGCCAGACCTGCCGGACCACCACCGATAATCACGATATCATATGTTTTCATGTGGCTCACCTCCATGATAATAATAGTTGTTATTTATGAGGGAACGGAGCACCTATACCGGAGGATCGATACCGTACAGGCGATCCGCTCCCTATAGAAAGCTTTATTAAGCTTCAGCGACCTGTTCGCGAATAGCATTCATCTCTTCGCAAATGTCGTCTACATCCAGCACCATTTCCATCATGCTGATCTG
>JBGUJM010000006.1:0-16099 GCA_045113935.1 Anaerovoracaceae bacterium | reverse complement strand
AGCTTTAGTCTTTCCATATTTGGTACAAACGCCTCCGCAAACTGGACAAATAACATGTTTCATAGCATCTTCCTCCAAAACACTCTTCCTAAGGAAGATATAGCGCCTGTAGCCATTGAAATTTCAATGGCTACAGCGATTTTTACCAACACATTTTGTCCACCCTGTATCTTCTTTCAAAAAAGATATAACCGCTACAACGGTTGAAATTTCAACTGTTGTAGCGGTTTTTACCAACACGTTTTGTCCTATAAGCCTGATTTTATTTCTGCTGATCAGGACTACAGATATTTGACCTCGACTTCTTTCAGATAATTCTGTTCAAGCGACCGGGTCATCTGGTCTATAAGAGGGAATCTGACCCCGATTTTGGCAGCTGTGGTAGGATCATCAGTATCGTCATTGATTTTGGTGCCTACAACAAACTGCACCTGATCGGTTTCTCTCAGTATCTTGATGATGCGTTTGGCCGGGTCTTCCGGCATATTCTTGAGAAGATCCTTTTTCCTCAGGCGTTCGCTTACAGCTGAGAGAGTAAGCATTCCTTCAGTAACCAGATCGACGCCTTCGATGATGCTGGCAGGCGGCAGGTTTCCGGAAGGGGAACGATCAGCCTTGACATCCTTGCCGAGTTCTCTGGCAACGATCTTTGCTGTCGTACCGCCGCATACTATAACATTTCCTTCATAGTTCCGGATTATGTCACCGAGCCTTTTATCAGAATCTTTGCTCCTCGGCGCTCCGGTAACGATGAGGGTACGCCGTGGCCGTCTGACATATATGACAACACAGGTGATGTCATCATTTGCCTTGTATTTATCGAATTTATATGCCTGCGTCACGATCTCTCTGGAAAGCATACGTGCGGATATTTCCGGCTGTTTGCTTATAACATCGGCAACGAACTTCCTGACGTTCGCCTCACCCCAGCCCATGGCGCCGACCCCTGATTCGCTGCGGACGGGTCTTACCGGAGCTTTTGCTCCGTATACAGACGGCCTGCCGGATGCGGCAGGTATCTCTCCGAGACTGACACCCGACTGGGCCACGCCGTCGCTGAAGAAAATGAGCCTGTCTCCGACTTTCATGTCGAACTGCGATGAGAATACGACTTCACGTTTGACAGCATTCTTCCTGTTCAGCACGGTCGCTCTTCTCTTCAGGTCTACCGGTGTGCTGTCTGAAAAACGCAGACTTTCCGGATTGTCATATTCTATGACGCTTACCCTGATAAAAGACTTATCATCAGAGAAGACTACCTTGGCTATGGTGAAAGTCGAGTAGCTGATGCCTTTCTCCTTGTCTATAGGCAGAGTATCCATTATGATCGCTGCCGAATGGTCAAGATCGATCGGGGAGAAGGAGAGCTTGTTGGCCATATGCGTCGTAAGCGACGCGAGCACGTTAGCTTTGACACCGCTGCCCAGACCATCGGACAGTGTTGCGGTAATAATGTTGGAACCGGGACTCCTGTCGAGGAGAAAGACATCGCCTCCTATACGCTGGCCATGCTTGTATATCTGCTGATAATCGATATCTATACAAAGATCATTCATCGTTTCCACCGCCTTCGTCTTCTACGAGACCGTAGTCTGCCGATCTGTCTCCATGGACATTGAATTCATCTATGATGGAATTGAGTACGATCTCTGTTTCTGCAGCATTCTCACCGAGCAGCGAAGCAATCTGCTGAACGGTATTCAGAGATTTAACAATGACATCTTCAGCTTTTTCAATCACAGCCTCACGCCTGATGATCGGTGTGGTAATGTCTTCAAACATAGCACCGAGAAGAGTTTTTGTCTCTACCAGGAAGAATGTGATACGCATGACCTTGCCCTCATGCTTGAATCTGTACTGGGCAGGCTTGTTCATATAGAACTGCTCGCGGAATTTCTCTGCAAAAGGAACGAACATGGACACCGGAGAGCCTCTGAATGATCTCAGGCCCTCAGCATCAAGGAATCCCTCAGGATATTCTTCGAAGATGTCAACGAATCTCTTGTTGAGATCAACGATGTTCAGCTCGTTGTCAACTATAACCACTCCGTGCGGGATGGTAGAGAGCAGGATATCGACCTTGCTTTCTGCGTCTTTACGCATCTTGGTGACGCACATTTCAGTTTCTGAAAAGCCCGCGAGAAGAGCTTTGGCCATGTCTCTGCATGTCATATAACCGCAGCCGCCGCAGTTGAGTTCATCCTCCGGACCATTCTTGCCGAGTTTCTGCAGAGCCTTCTGTATCTCTTCTTCACTGAAGTCGAGACCTTTCACAGGAGCCGCCTGAGGCAGCTCAGCATTGAGTATTCCATAGCCTTTGTTCAGGACTTCGCGCGCAAAATCAGCATCTCCATCGAATACTTCCGGCTCGGTCAGCCTCTGCATTACTGCGGCTGCGACAGATTTCTTGCGGACGACAGCAGAGTCTGTCCGTGAAGTGCCCGGCCCGTTAATACAGCCTCCGTCGCAGTTCAGAGCTTCAAGGAAATCATCCGTATGTGTTCCGCGCAGACCGGACATGATCAGTTCGATACCGGATACAGAAAGGGCGCTCTGTTCGACGAAATTATTCATCCATATTTTGGAAGTCTCGATCTGACCGTTCTCAATCGGGTAGATCGAAGCTTTGCCCGCTTTGCAAGGCACGAATTCTACCGGAACGCCGGTATCCATATTGTCAAGCTGGATATTCTCTTCTTCGAACCATTGCTCGACCTCGCGGAACGTCAGGGCAATATCCGGATAGCCCGGATGAGAGTCTGCTTCGACTTTCTTGGCAATACACGGACCGATGAATACGATCACGATATCATCACCGTATAAATGCCGGAGGTAGGCACTGTGCGTCTGGAGCGGTGATGGAACCGGTGCCAGCTTAGGGATGTGCTCCGGATAGTATTTTCTCACCAGCTCAACAACAGAAGGGCAGGCTGTGGAGATGAAGCTGGCCTGGCCATGCTCGGTCACATACATATCAAGGGCCTGCGACACCAGAGCGGCACCTATGGCCGTCTCGCTGACTGCATCAAAACCAAGCTTATACAGAGCTCTGATAAAATTGTCTTCATAACCATGAAATTCCGACAGGTAGGAAGGAGCCAGAGAGACAATGACTTTGCGGTGTGACAGGAAAGCCATCTGTACTTTGTCTATGTCATTTCTGATTACCTTGACTCCGTTAGGACATTCATTGACACAGGTACCGCAGTATGTACATCTGTCATGAAGGATCTCAGCGTGAGCATCTCGGATCTGGATCGCTTTGACAGGGCATGTTCTTACACACTTATAGCAGTCCCGGCAGTTGTTAATTTCCGTATAAATAGGATACTTTTCCATTTCTGACCTCTTAACTTCAAGTGATAACATCTACATATTAATCATACCATAAATGACTTTTTTATTTAATCGTTCTGTTAGTAAGCAGTACATTGTGATACAATAATTTCATTAACGAGATTTTTCCTGAAAGGGGTAATACTATGGCATTTGCAACAGCTGAAGAATACAAAGATATGGCGGGTAATTTCATCCACGATATCATCAATGAAGATCTGGCATCCGGCAAGCACAAGGAGATCGTCACAAGATTTCCACCGGAACCTAACGGATATCTGCACATCGGACATGCAAAATCTCTCTGCCTCAATTTCGGCACAGCACTCAAGTATGGCGGCAGATGTAATCTCAGATATGACGATACCAATCCTACCAAGGAGGATATTGAGTTCGTCAAGTCCATCGAAAATGACGTTAACTGGCTGGGGTTCCAGTGGGATGAAAAACTCTGGGCATCCGATTATTTCGATACTATGTACGAGGCCGCTGTAGAACTCATCAGACAGGGCAAGGCATTCGTATGCGAGCTTACCCCTGATCAGATCAGAGAATACAGAGGTACCCTCAAAGAGCCCGGCAAGGAGAGTCCTTACAGAAACAGATCTGTTGAGGAGAATCTCGCTCTCTTCGAGAAGATGAGAGCCGGTGAATTCGCTGACGGTGAAGTCTGCCTCAGGGCTAAGATCGATATGGCCAGCCCTAACATCAACATGAGAGATCCTGTTATCTACAGAGTCGTTCATGCGCCGCATCACAACACCGGAGACAAATGGTGCATCTATCCGATGTATGATTTTGCCCATCCTATCGAGGACGCGATAGAGGGCATCACTCACTCCATCTGCACTCTTGAGTTCGAGGATCACAGACCACTGTATGACTGGGTAGTAAGAGAGGTAGGCTGGTGGCCGAACCCTCCTCGCCAGATCGAGTTTGCGCCGCTCAATATCACTACAATGCTGATGAGCAAGAGATTCATCCGCAGGCTCGTAGAAGAAGGCAAGGTCGAGGGATGGGACGATCCGAGACTGTGCACGCTCGCAGGCATCCGCAGGAGAGGCTATACTCCTGAGGCGATCCGTAAGTTCTGCAATGACATCGGTGTAACCAAGGCAGATACGATGATCGATATCGCTCAGCTCGAGCAGTGCGTCAGAGAAGATCTCCAGCTTAAAGTGCCGGCTATCAATGTAGTCAAGAACCCTGTCAAGGTCATCATTGACAATTATCCTGAAGACAAGGTCGAGATGTGCACCGTTGAAAATAACAGCAAGGTGCCTGAGATGGGAACAAGAGAGATCCCGTTCGGCAGAGAACTGTGGGTAGACGGAGATGACTTCATGGAAGTCCCGGTCAAGAAGTACTTCAGACTCTTCCCTGGCAATGAGGTCAGATTCAAAGGAGCGTACTTTATCACCTGTAACAGCGTCGAGAAGGATGCTGACGGCAACATCCTTGCTCTTCACTGCACCTATGATCCTGAGACCCACAGCGGTTCCGGGTTCGAAGGTCGAAAGGTCAAAGGAACGATCCACTTTGTAGAGGCAAGTTCTGCAGTCAGGATCAGGATCAGAGAGTACGGTTACCTCATGAAGACCAATGAGGAGACCGGTGAACAGGAATTTGATCCGCAGTCACTGGTTGAGACATGGGGATATGCTGAGCCATCCGTCAGCAAGGTGCAGCCGGGCGAAAGGTTCCAGTTCTTCCGCAAGGGATACTACATCGCTGATTCTGAACTCACAACAGATGACGAGAAAGTCTTCAACAGCATAGTGGGACTCAAGAGTTCGTGGAAATAAGATATCAGATCATTAAGCCGCAGCAACGCGGCTTTTTGCGTGGATTTTTGTTTCGCGCAGAACATAAACGGATTTAAAGAAAAAAAGGCCGCTTCTCGTTGTATACTACGCTTAGATGGAAAATATACTTTACAAATTACTGAATATAGCGCAGACTTATCCGGAACTGGCCAGAGAAGCTACCACCGTACTCCGGTGGGTGTTTGTTGTCCTTGCGGCCTATATCCTTCTGGTTTCCATTTTTTCACTGCTGACTACCAGATGCACTCCTGAGATATGGGGGTTCTTTCTCGTGGAAAACGGAGGCAATTTCCCGATCACACACTGGGAGAATGTCATAGGAAGGAGCAGATCCGCAGATATCAATATACCGGTCCGGACCGTCTCCAATAACCATGCGATACTTGGGAGAAGAGATGACAACAAGTGGATTCTCAAAGTGCTGAGCGAAAGCAGTACGACAGCCGTAAACGGATTCAAGCTGCAGCCCGGAAGGAGATATCAGATCAGTACGGGTGATGAAATCGTCATGGGCGGAGTTCACTGTACCGTGGCGCCTTCAAGTGTTGAAGAGAGCCGGAACAATGAGAAGATGCGCAGGCTGGACAAAAAGCCGGTTGCGCCATGGAAAATATTACTTGCTATCACACTGTTCCAGCTGCTGACGATAGTTCAGCTGATAATTGGCATGGGAGAGGATCTGACAGCAAGTCCGGTGATATGCATCCTTCTGCTGTGCGCTGTCATGTGGGCATATGTGACATTTTTCAAAGCTATGGGCAGCAGCGGATTTGAGATGGAAATGATCGCTTTCTTCATGACTACGATTAATCTTGCCGTTACGTCTTCATGGAACCCGGGCAATGTTGCCAAAGAGTTCATATCTATGATGCTCGGCCTTTCGCTGATGATATTTATGTGCCTGTATATGAGGGATCTTGACAGGACACGCAGACTGAAACCTGTGCTGATAGGATTGTCAGTGATACTTCTGCTGATGAATCTTCTTCTCGGCACTATTAAGTACGGAGCTGCCAACTGGATCACGATAGGCGGTTTCTCTATCCAGCCTTCGGAAATCGTCAAGCTGGCATTTATCTGTGTCGGAGCGGGCACGCTCGAAGAACTGTATCAGAGAAACAGCACGATCATGTATGCCGGTTTTTCATTGTTCTGTCTGGGCTGTCTTGCGATCATGGGAGACTTCGGTACAGCGCTTATTTTCTTCACGACATATCTGGTCGTATCTTTCCTGCGAAGCGGAGACCTGTCAAGGATGATCCTGACCTTCGTAGGAGCAGGTCTGATGGGCCTGATGGTCCTGAGGTTCAAACCATATATAGCCTCGAGATTTGCGGTATGGGGACATGTATGGGATTTCGCTGATGATCAGGGTTACCAGCAGACAAGAACTATGTCATTCGGAGCGGGCGGCGGTCTGCTTGGCCTAGGCGCAGGCAACGGATCGCTCAAACACGTCGGAGCGTCAAGTACTGACCTTGTGTTTGGCTTTGTGATGGAAGAATGGGGATTCATCATCGCGGTGCTGCTGGTGCTGTGCGTGATCACATTGACTATATTCGCGGTGATGAGCATAATGGCGGGCAGATCCACCTTCTATACGATATGCGCGTGCGGAGCGGCGACAATGTTCCTTGTGCAGACGATACTCAATGTTTTCGGTGCTGTGGACCTGTTCCCGCTGACGGGTGTGACATTCCCGTTCGTATCTACCGGAGGAACAAGTATGCTTTCCTCGTGGGCGATGCTTGCGTATTTCAAGGCGGCGGATATGCGGCAGTCATCCAGCCTGGCTGTGAGGAAGGAGGCCTGATATGCGGAAACAGGAAAGAAGAGCATATATCTGCCTCCTGCTGGCACTGGTGCTGTCCACCGGTATCTGTGTTTTCGGAGTGAGATTCTTCAGGCACGGAGGTGAATGGGCCAGCTTTTACGGCAATTCACAGATATATACTGATGGAATGATCAACAGAGGCATAATCAGCGACAGATATGATGAGATCCTGATCGAATGCACAGAAGACGGAATAATATACAACGACAGCTGGGATGTCAGATGTTCCACGGTCCATGCAGTAGGAGATCCGAGAGGGAATATAGCCAGCGGTGCCATCAATGTGTTCAAAAGCCAGCTGATAGGCTATGATATTCTGAACGGAACATATGACACTTCTGCTCAGGGCAAAAGAATAAAACTCACTATTGATGCCCGCGCCAATGTTGCGGCATACAATGCGCTCGGCAACAGAACGGGTCTGGTAGGTGTATACAACTGGAAGACAGGCGAGATCATGTGCATGGTCAGCACACCGACTTTTGATCCGGCAGGTGATCTGCCTGATGCCGACGGAGGCGGCGGATATTATTTCAATAATTTCATCGATGGAACGATGACGCCGGGATCCACCTTCAAGCTGGTAACTTCGGCGGCTGTCATTGATAAGCTTAAAGACAGAGGATCATTTTCTTTCGACTGTGACGGGCAAAATGAGTACAACGGGACAGACTTCACTGATGTGAGCGCGCATGGCGAAGTGGATTTCCCGGGGGCGCTTGCTCAATCCTGCAACGGAGCATTCGGTGAACTTACAAGACAGGTCGGAGCAGATGCCATGCAGGAATACACGGAAAACGCGGGGCTGACAGAACCGGTGGACATCGATGGGGTAAAGACAGCTGCAGGAACATTCTCGTTCCCTTCAGATGACAATATCAAGCTCAGCTGGGCAGGCATCGGTCAGGCGGACGATCTTGTCAATCCATGCGCAATGATGGTGTATGCAGGGGCGATAGCCAATGAGGGTGAAGCGATACAGCCTACCATGATCAAGAGTGCTACATTCCTGCGGGAGCTGACCGGAGGCAAGTCTCTGGGCCGGTATCTTGACAAAGACACTGCGGCAGAACTGCGCAGCATGATGAAGAACAATGTAGTCGAAAATTACGGCGAAGAGAATTTTGACGGACTGGATATATATGCCAAGTCAGGAACCGCGGAGACAGGGGACTACTATCCTGACGCGTGGTTTGTCGGATTCACCGATGACATAGACGCGCCATACGCATTTGTTGTATGGGTCAAAGGCGGCGGCTATGGCTCGGAGGTCGCGGCGCCGATCGCTAAAAGTGTATTGAGAACGCTCGAATCTGATATAACAGAATAGAATAAATGAAAACAGCCGTCCCTGTATGTGCAGGGGCGGCTGTTATTTCTCAGTAGATCAGTACCGGAGTTCCCGGCTCTATCATCTCATACAGCTTGGCCGCGGAGGCATACGGCATATTTACACATCCGTGGGATCCGCCATACTGATATATTTCTTCTCCGAAACGGGAACGCCATGTCGCATCATGCAGGCCGTAACTCGAACCGATAAATGCCATCCAGTAATTGACGAAAGACTGATATTCATCACCATTGTCTTCAGTGCCTTTGAGGACGATGTTGCGCGCTTTATAGTTTACTTTAAACGTGCCCTTAGGAGTGCTGTGCCCATGTATATTGCCTGTGACTACCGGACAGTCCATAGCGACCTTGCCGTCGACAAAATAAGTCAGATGCTGGTCCGATATGCTGACGAATACATAGGTGCCCATCGAACCGTATGAAGGCTCCTGAACAACGATGCTGGCTTCGGCTGTTGACCTGTTGCCGCTGGAATCCGTCGCGGTTGCTGTGACTTTATACTCACCGGCAGTATTATAATCTATCTCCGGCATGTCGACATCAACATCAGCCTGTCCGCTGTTGTCAGTTGCCTCGAATATGGTGTCATATTCCTCTTCGCTGATCGGGATACCCGGGAATGTGTACAGGTTCCTGACCTTGGTGAAGACAGGAGGCACTCTGTCGGTGATCTCTATTGTGTACTGGCGGTACTGGTGTCCTTTGTAGTTGATCGTGAGGATGTGCCCTCCCGGAACCGCGGTATCAGTCTCCGCTATGTCGCGGCCGTCATAGAGGATCTGAGTATTTTGCCTTACGAATTCGGCATCCTCTGCTGAGAGCCGGCTCAGGTCGACGTATTCTCCGATGTCCGGAGATATAGGCTCTCCGAGTTCCAGTTCAAAACTCGAGTAAGCATATTTCTGATTGAGAGGAAGAATAGGATCACATGAACAGAGCAGCAGACATGATGCCGCTGCCAGAATAATAATCATTGTTCTGATGATAAAACCTATGGTTCTGTTCATGGGTTATACGCTGGTTACAATCTGAAATATTCTGAAGAATAAAGCGGGTCTTGGAGACCCGCTCTATTATATACCAGTTTGTTCTGTAATTATAGTCTTTCCTGCATTTTGAACAAGACTTGCTGCGCAGATCCTGGGCTATGCGTCAGCGCCAGGAGTGTTGGCTGCATCGCTGACCTTGAAGGAACCTTCTCTGCCCTTGAGGAAGAAGAGTGTTCCGAGCAGAAGCGCTACACCTACGATCAGAGGAATGACCCATCCACCTGTGAAACCTGCGATCAGGTAGGAAATAAATGCTACAACAGCTACTGTAGTAGCATATGGCAGCTGAGTCGAAACGTGTGAAATGTGATTGCAGGATGCTCCGGCAGAAGCCATGATAGTCGTATCCGAGATCGGTGAGCAGTGGTCGCCGTATACAGCACCGGCCATGCAGGCTGCGATGATAGGCGTTGCCAGCTCAGGATGCGATTCTGTGATGGCAAGTCCGATAGGAATAAGGATTCCGAATGTTCCCCAGCTTGTGCCTGATGCGAATGCAAGGATACAGGCTATTAAGAAGAGTGCTGCAGGAATAAGTCCTACGGCAGCGCCTCCCATGCCCTCGACGAGTCCGCTGACGAAATCAGCAAGGCCCAGACTGTCAGTCATGTTCTTGAGCGACCATGCCAGTGTCAGCACCAGAATAGGTGATGCCATAGCCTTCATACCTTCAGGTACGCAGCTCATGCACTGAGTGAAGCTGATCGTACGTCTGATAGTGTAGTAAGCGATGATGATGATCAGAGCGATCAGTGATCCCATTGAGAGCCCTACGGATGCGTCTGAATCAGAGAACGCGGTTACGAATCCGGCTCCGTCGAAGAAACCACCGGTATATACCATTCCCAGAACACAGCTGACAACAAGGACGATTACCGGGAAAACAAGGTCAAGAACGATTCCCTGATCACTTCCCTGTGTCGAAGCATCGGTCTGAGTGTTCTCGCTCTCTACCGTGAAGAGATCTCCGTTCTCAACAGCGTTCATCTCGAACTTAGCCATGGTAGCATAATCAAATCTCATAAAGATGAGCGCGAACATCATGACGAGTGTGAATAACGCATAGAAGTTATAAGGGATGCAGCGCATAAACAGCGAGATACCTTCACCTTCACCGGCAAAGCTTGATACCGCTGCTGCCCATGATGATACAGGAGCGATGATGCAGACAGGCGCGGCTGTCGCGTCAATGATGTATGCGAGTTTTGCTCTGGATACTTTGAAGTTGTCTGTGACCGGCTTCATAACACTGCCGACAGTGAGGCAGTTGAAATAGTCATCTACGAAAATGATGATGCCGAGGATAACGGTTGCGCATTCAGCTGCGACACGCGATCTTACGCGCTTCAGAGCCCACTTACCGAAAGCTTTGGAGCCTCCTGACAGATTCATCAGAGCTACGATGATTCCGAGGATTACCAGGAAAATCAGAATTCCGACGTTCCATCCGTCACTCAGTGATGCGATGAGTCCGTCGCTCAGTACGTGGTTGGCGATCCCGGCGAAGTCAGCTCCGGCATACAGGATGGCTCCGGTGAGAACACCGATGAAGAGGGAACTGTAAACTTCTTTGGTGATGAGTGCCAGCCCGATAGCGATCAGTGGGGGCAGCACTGCCCATGCGGTAGCGTAAAGTGCAGGTGTGTATTCCATATAAAACCTCCAGATGATAAATAATAAAAAATCCATGAATAACGCTTGAAACGTTCATGGATCCGGAAGACATATTGATCCCTTATACCATGATAGCGCTCCACTTACGTGACAGTCCGCCGCATCTTATTACGGCGTCCCAGGCGGTCAGATTCGGGATCTGACGACCTTCGGCGGATCATCCTTTCTGCGTCTTCGCGTCCCGCGCTACTGAAGATGCATACTTATAATCTCCGCAACCTCTATCGGGTCAGGTGTTATTCACTTTGATTGATATGACCTATACTAAAAGGGAGGAATATCAAAGTCAAGTAATTTTGTGAAAAAATACAAATTTTGGCGGGAGTACAATTAATAGAGCAATTCGGTTTATGTCTGCCTGAACAATGGTATAATCATCAAAAGGGAAGAAGGATCACGGAGGAGTCAGCATGAATTTCAGTCAGAGTGAGCGCGACTTTACGCTCGATAACGAAGCCTACATTCCGGTCAGGGATGAGGACAAGCCGAGGATCAGCTCGGCAGAAGTATTAAGAGAGAAAATCGGACACCGAGTACCGGGTGAGCTGCTCGATATGAAGCACACGGTAATCAAAGGACTGGATCTGTCCGGATGGGACATGACAGGACTCGATCTCTCGCGGGCGACTTTTGACGGCTGCAATCTTAACGGTACAGACTTCAGCGGATCGAAGATGGATAATATTGCCTTCTATAATAATGACCTGCGCAATATGAAGCTCCGCGGATGTCTTGCGAGAGGATGCAGCTTCAGATTTCAGGATATGACCGGAATAGATCTGTCGGGCGCGAATATTTACGCTTCGGTACTTGAAGATGCCATGAATCAGGATAAGGTGATATATGACAGCGAGACGAAGTGGTATGAGATGAGATGTCCGGAATACGGCAAACCGTTCATAGCGTGGAAGTGCTGCACGGATCTCAGAGTCGTCATGATGCTTGTCCCTGCTGATGCAAAACGCTGCATGGCAACAATGGAAACAGGGCGCGTGTCCAAAGTCAAGGTGCTCAAGATCACGAATATCCCGGAGACAGAGAACTACACCTGGGCGCAGTCGACTGTAGATCCGGATTTTTACTATGAGGTAGGCAAATGGCTGGAACCTGCGAATGGATTTCAGGAGGACAGATGGAAGGATTCCTCCCCCGGGATACATTTTTTTCTTGACAGACAGCAATGTGTCGACTACCAGTCCAAATAACGAAAAAGACAATAAAGGACAAGGCGGGGACATTGAATCCCCGTTTTTTTAGTAATATAATTACTGACAATAGATAATGTAGATTCCGGAGCGGGATTTTTTTTCTGATCCGGAATTATGATGGCGTTAGGGCATTTATACATTGTTGTATTGTAAGGAGGTAATGATTTATGAAAGTAATCATGTCCGGTAACGAGGCGATCGCGCGCGGCGCATATGAAGGCGGCGCAAGATTTGCATCGGCTTATCCGGGAACACCAAGCACTGAGATCCTCGAGAACATGCCTCAGTACGGCGATGCCGTTTACTCTGAATGGGCACCTAATGAGAAGGTTGCAACAGAGGCTGCGATCGGAGCTTCCATTGCGGGCGTCAGATCGTTCTGTGCTATGAAGCATGTAGGGCTCAACGTTGCTGCAGACCCTATCTACACATTTGCCTATACAGGAGTTACCGGCGGTTTTGTAATTGTTGTAGCTGACGATCCCGGTCAGCACTCATCACAGAATGAGCAGGACAACAGGAATACTGCAAAGTCTGCAAGACTTCTGATGCTTGAGCCGTCTGATTCACAGGAAGCTCACGACTTCATGAAGGCTGCATTCGAGATCTCAGAGAGATTCGATATGCCTGTAATGATGCATGTTACGACCAGAGTCTGCCACTCCAAGGGTATCGTAGAGCTTGGTGACAGGGTAGAGGCTGAGGTTCCTGACTATGAACCTAAGATCAGAAAGTATGTCACAGCTCCTGCCAATGCCAAAGTCCTGAGAGCTACACTTGAGGACAGAGTCAAAGCTGCAAGAAAATTCTCATGCGACTGCGAATTCAACAAGGTCGAAATGAACGATACCAAGATCGGTGTCATCACTTCAGGAGTAGCTTACCAGTATGCAAGAGAGACTTTCGGAGACGATGCGTCATACCTCAAGCTTGGAATGACATTCCCTATGCCGACATGCCTCATCAGAGATTTCTGCAGCAAGGTAGACAAGGTATACATTGTTGAAGAGATGGATCCGTACATCGAAGAGCACGTAAAGATGCTTGGCATCGAGTGCACCGGCAAAGATGTAGTTCCAAGATTTGACGAGCTGAATACAGATATAGTAAGGAAGGCTTTCCTGGGCGTAGAACCTGAAACCTACACATCAGACATGAAGACAGTCGTAAGACCTCCTGCACTCTGCGCAGGATGCCCGCACAGAGGACTGTTCTACTGCCTGTCCAAGAGAAAGGGCCTTATGATCACAGGAGACATCGGATGCTACACACTCGGCTCCGCGGCACCTCTCAATGCGATCCATACTACGATCTGCATGGGCGCATCACTTTCACAGGGCCATGGCGCTTCTATCGCACTGAAGGATGCAGGCAAGACCAACAAGGTCGTATCAGTTATCGGTGACTCCACATTCTTCCATACAGGTGTCAACTCCCTGATGGATGCTGTATATAACGGCGGACACAATCTGTCCATTATCCTTGACAACCGCATCACGGGAATGACAGGACATCAGCAGAACCCTGGTACAGGATATACATTGATGGGCAAGGAAGCTCCGGAAGTAGACATTCCTGCACTCTGCAGATCCATAGGAGTCAAGCCTGAGAATATCATTACCGTTAATCCTAACCACCTCGATGAGGTCAATGCCGCGCTGGACGAGCTGCTGCCTAAGGATGAGCCGACAGTACTCATCACAAGATGGCCTTGCGTGCTCAAGAAGTTCAGCCGTCAGGATCTCGACGAATTCCCGACACTGCACAAGACACAGTGCGTGATCGATCAGGACAAGTGCAAAAACTGCAAAGTCTGCGTCAAGACAACCGGCTGCCCGGGACTGATCAACACCAAGAATAAGGTAGTGATCGATACGACCAGCTGCAACGGCTGCACAGTCTGCAAGCAGGTATGCCCATTCAAGGCTATTGAGGAGGTGACAAGGTAATGAGTGAGGTTAAGAATATTCTCCTGGTAGGAGTAGGCGGACAGGGAACCATCCTTGCAAGTAAGATCCTGACCAGCGGTCTTATGAAGGCCGGTTACGATGTCAAGATGAGTGAGATCCACGGAATGTCCCAGAGAGGCGGATCTGTATCAACACAGGTAAGATACGGTGACAAGGTCTATTCACCGATCGTAGGCAAGGGCTCGGCTGACGTTATCGTTGCTTTTGAAGAGATGGAAGCTCTCAGATGGCTCGATCATCTCAAGATCGGCGGCAAGATGGTAATCAACGATTTCCAGATCCAGCCGGTACCGGTCAATCTGGGAATGGCTGAATATCCGGAAGGCATTATCGAGCATCTCAAAGAAAAATGTGAAGTGCTGTCATTCAAGGCTGCAGAGGTAGCTACGGAGCTGGGCAACCCTAAAGCTATGAACATCGTGCTCCTCGGAGCTCTCGTCAAGGCGATGGGTCTTGATGAGATAGACTGGGATGCTGAGATTGAGGCTAATGTCAAGGCAAAATTCATCGATCTTAACAAAAAGGCGTTCCACGCAGGCTACAGCCTGTAACGGCCGGCGCAATATCTGCGCACAATTGATACATACAGCTGCTCTCCTTGAGGGCAGCTGTTCTTTTGCCTTGAAACAAAAGTCCGTGCGTGATAGTATAAACGCGGATTCTGAAAAGCAGTCTGCGCTGTAACGCGCTTTATGGAGGCATATATATAATGAGAACTTTGATGCTGCTCGCCAGTGTGGCGATAACTGTTGCTGGAGTGTTCTGTGTTGCCAATGGCAGCGCCGCATTCCTGACAGTAGCGTTTATTATAGGTCTGGTGTTCATTCTGATGGGCGCTATCGAGATTCTGATAGGGGTCAGGGCGGATTTTGATATGGCGGAAAACGCTGTCAGTATTACCAAGGACGGCATCATCATGCTGATACTCGGACTTGCTGTCATCACAGGCATGATCACAGACGATACTGCAGCGCAGATGGTGTTCGCGCTGTGGCTCGTGATAGAGGGGGTGCTGTCAGTACGCCTGAACGGTATAGATATCGTGCACATAACAGGAGACGAGCGACTGTCGGTCGCGATCACATTGCTGATGCTGCTTGCCGGAATATACATGTTCTTCAATGTACCGCTTCTGAGCCTGCCGGTCACATTTCTTATAGGGACCGCTCTTATCTTACTGGGGCTCAGGAGATTTATTCAGTCGTTCAGAATAGAATACAGCAGACCGAGCTTCATTACAGGCAATGAGGAGAAACTCGAAGAAGCCATGGCCGAGGAGAAACGCGCTCTCGCCAAGGCCAAGGAGGGTATAAGAGAGCAGAAGAATGCTCAGCGAAGGATACAGAAGATACGCGAAGATATTGAAGCGGAGAATGACGTCATCAACAACGCCGCGATCCGGCGACGTGAGCGTGAGATGGAAGAAAATGACGGGGACGCATAGGCGTCCTCTTTTTTCTGCTACCATATATTGTGGAGAAAATGGGGGCTTTGGAGCGCTGCAGAGCTGTGTACTGAGAAAAAGCAAAAAGTCTCAGAAAAAATCATAAAATACGCTTGACTTATTACAGAATTGGAGTATTATAAACGAGTGCTTTTGAACAGGGCGTTGCAATGAGCCCTGATTTTTTACACAAAAGGACTGAAATCCGAACGTGAGCAACATTTCGTGGAGCTATCATTCAGATTTCGATACACAACCGGTCCTTTCAAAAAAGTTTTTCAAAAAAGTTTGGAAAATGTGTTGACATGGTACTTCCGATTGTGTATACTAATGAAGCTGTCGCTGAGAGCGGCGGCGGAACCTTGAAAACTTCATAGTGCAGAACAGGTCTTGAAAACCAGGCGA
>JBGUJM010000005.1:0-104520 GCA_045113935.1 Anaerovoracaceae bacterium | reverse complement strand
GGGGATGATGCTTTCGTATATCATCGGGAAGGCCTGCGCGTTTGATCCGTCAGCGAGATATCAGAGCGCGAGGGAGTTCAGGAGCGACCTGGAGAGCTACTACAACAATTACGATTTTGATGACGGGACAGTGATGATGCCCGTCAACGACATAAGATCATACAGCCGGGAATACGACAGAGATATGCTTGCGGAAAGCGGCAGCGGCCAGGCGACCGGTCTGCCGGCTTATACAGGAAGACATCCGAGAGCCACCGGCAGTTATCCGGCACCGCGTCAGACCGGGAGTTATACCGGCAGCTACAATATGCCGCCGGGACAGATGCCGAGAGAAGTAGCAGACATGGGCGGCACCGGCAGCGGATCCGGAGGAAGCGGTGAAAACAGTATCAAAAAGCTGATAATTCCGCTTGCGGCCGGACTGCTGATCATCATCGCGGGAATCATACTCCTGCTGTCGAAAGGCTGTGAGGATTCAGCGCCTGCAGAGAAAAACAGAGTGATGGACAATGTTGAAGGGATCACCGTGCTAAGCTCTGACTGGGACTGGGATTCCAGCAGATTTGTAAACGGCGACGGATACATTGTTGACGCGATCGTGCTGGTACAGAATAATTCCGATACTCCGATAACGGGAATAGATTTTGAAGTATTCTCCAAAGAAGGTGACTATATCGGGAATGCGGCGGATCCTGACAAGTCCTTCAGTGTATACGGATATGTCAAGAGCGGATCGACTGGGATCATGATTGGTGAGATCCACACAGGTGATATAAAATATGTCCCTGATGACAAGACTTATTCGATAAAAAGAGCATATATCAACGATGATATCGCAGGCTATACGGTTCCGTCCGGAGCAGTGACTAACGTATACGGACCTGAAAATGATGATTACGATGTGTATATCGACAACCCGAATGATGTTCCTGTCAATTCCTCAGCAAAAGTCGTCATGGTATATGTCAGGGACAATGAGGTTCAGGACAGTGACGCTACGGGAAGGCTTACGGCGGAAATAGGCGCGAACACTTCGGGATATATTCAGGAAAAAGCTTTCTATGATCCGAATATGCACAGTGACCCGGCAGGCCTGACGGTCTATGCTATTGATATTGATTACTACGATATCCCGGCTGATGACAGCACCGGGGAATAGGAGCTGAACCTGCTTCGGCTGAAATATGAAAAAAAGCAATAAAATTATAGTCAGAATTTCTTTAATAATATCCCTGCTGGCTATCGCGGCCATTGCGGTGACGCTTTTCTCAGCGTTCGGGAACAGGGCGCCGGGCTGGCATAACGGTCTGGGGATCGTGAAATACTATGTGGATGAGCAGGGAGCCCTTGCAGACGGGTATCAGCTCGTTGGCGGCAAGCCATACTATTTCAACGCTTACGGCATACCGGCCAAAGAAGGCTGGATCCGGGACACGGAGACAGACAGCGAACTGTATTACTGCATCGGCGATGGCGAACTGGCCACAGGCTGGCACTATATCGATGACAAAGCGAGATACTTCTACAGGAAGGGAGATCTTCAGAGAGAAGACAGTGCAGGTGAGGTAGCGCGGTCCTATACCACATCCGGAGGATTTTATATAGGTGACAAGGGATATATTGACGGCGAAGAAGGTGAGGCCATAGGATACGGCGTCAATGTCCTGAACAGATACGGGTGGGATCTGACGACTGCGTTCAAATATGCTTCCTCACTCAGATATGCTGACGACAGAACGACTGACTACGGGCTCAAGGTGCATCTGTGCGCGCTGAAGGCGTTCAGAGACGGGGAGGGCAACTGCCTGGCATGGTCGGGAACGTTCTGCACTCTGGCCAGGATCCTGGGCTATGACTGCAAGATGGTATGGGGGACCCTGCATTTCAGGGGCGAAGACGTCACCCATGCCTGGACGGAGATCTGGGAGGATGACGGTCCGCATGTCTATGACCCGAGGAAGAACGGCGGCAAGGACCTCGGCGGGTTCAATGTCCACTACGGAGACAAAGGGACCTATCACTATAATGTAGACAGCATACAGTATCTTGACTGGTAGGAGTCTGCCGGCCGGATGAATGACGGTATTCAAGAGGTGTATATAAGAAATGAAAAAGAAACTATTATGTATTATGATGGCTCTGATCCTGGCCCTGTCGGCACTGGTCATGGCCGGATGCACGGACAAGAAGGAAGAAGGGTCTTCTGTAGACTCACTCCAGGCAGCAGATCCCATGACGGAGGAAGAACTGGCCAATGACGACTCAGGCGGATGCATCGAAGATTCAGAAGACCTCCTCAACTGAACGGAGCATACAGCTTTCGGCAGCCCGCGTACTGGCGTGTATCGCCATAGTCGTACTGCATACGGTTTTTGCGGCTAATGAATATTTTATCGACACTGTGACACAGGGAGAAAATCTGGTGTCGCGGATCGTTGAGAATAATATGATGTGGGCCGTGCCGGTGTTTCTTATGGTCACGGGCGCTTTGCAGCTGGATACGCGAAAGGCTCTGACATGGCGCAAGCTGTATGGAAAATACATCAGCAGAGTATTTGCCGCGCTTGTCGTGTTCTCCCTGCTGTTCAGACTATTCGACATCTTCATGGACGGGGAAAAGTTCACCGCCGGAGGATTTGTCGTGACAGCTTTTACCGAGATGATCACCGGAAGAGGATGGGGACATCTGTGGTATCTCTATCTCCTGACCGGCATCTATGTATTGCTGCCGTTCTACAGAGTGATAGCGGATAAATGCTCAGACGAAGAACTCCGGTATCTCATCTGCGTGCTCGCGGTCTTCACATCTGTGATACCTGCAATAGAAGGCTCGGGTATCAACATCGCTTTCTACATCAGTCAGTCCATTATCTATCCGCTGTATGTCTTCCTGGGTTATATGATGCACCATGGGAGACTCAGGGTAAGCCGTTCCGCGGCGGCCGCGATGGTGGCTGTGTCCACAGCCGGGATCGTTATACTGGACATACTGAAATACTCGCGCGGCATAGACGTGCCGGATGTATGGTTCGGCTATTCGTCTCCGCTGGTTGTCCTGCAGGCGGCCGGAGCTTTCTCTCTGATAAACGGATGCGGGACAGATCAAAGAGTCAGATCAGAGCAAAAGAACAGCAGAGCCTATGCTCTGATCAACCGGTTGGACGGATATACTTTCGGGGTGTATCTGATCAGCATGCTGTTCGTCAGGCTCTTCTTCAGATATCTGAAATTCAATCCTTATGACGGCATGGCGGCAGTGCTGCTGGTAGCGAGTGTTCTGGCCGTGCTGGCTGCATCAGTTGTCCTGACAGCAGGGCTGAAGAAGATACCTGTGTTCAGTAAAATCCTATAGCCGTGATGATCATAACCACCAGTCCGGCTGGTGGTTTTTAATCACCGCAGTCCGGTTGAAATGACAGCAGATGCGCAGGAGACTGTGGTGAACTGAAGAATGCAAACAAAAGGAGCAGGAAACAAATGACCTCAGAACGGAAGCGAATTATACTGATCATTACAGTAACCGTCCTGGCAGTATTTTTAGTTTTGTTTACATGTCTTGTACTTACACTATGGAAAGAGTATGAATTCCAGGGGTATTATGATCCCGGAACGAATACATTTGTACAGGATGAAAAATATACAACTACAGTGACAGTAACATACGAGAGGAAATTCTTTAAGCTGCGTCCGGTTGCAATAGGCTGGACATTTTATTCAGATAAGTCGGGCAAGGAAAATGCGGAAGCGATACGGGATGAGATGGTCAGCAGGAACAGACTTGAGAAGACCGGGGAGTTCGACGAGGGAGATCAGGCCAGTGAGTATTACGGTTCAGATAATAAAAAGCTCGAGTTCACGGAGAGCCGGAAAGGGGACTGTTTTCTGCTCCTGAACTATAGTGAGGAACTGAATGATAATAAGGTGGAGTCAGAAATCCTGGGAATAAAAGTCAGACCTGAGACTATAGATGATTTTACGCTGGAGATCATGAAAGCAGGGTTTGAACCCAAACTTGAGACCATGTGGACGGGGCTCGATCTACTACGCAATCTTTAACAGAAAAGGCAGGTGATACAAAGACTCTGACCGGGCAGACAGATCAGATCTGATGAACGATAAAAGCGGTTTCCGTGATGTGGAAACCGCTTTTAACATAGTCTTTCCGGTGGGTTATACCTGTTTCTTTGCGCTGATAATGAGTATTGTGTAGATCACAGCAACAAGTAACATGGTCAGGTCTTCAATACCCAGGCTGCCGTACTGCACATATGCGCCTAAATTGGCAAGCACAGCTATGGCATCCATTACAATCAGGAAAATATTGGATTTGCTCTCGCCTTTTCTGGCTGCCTTGAGGCCGAAATGACCAATAACGCCAGGGACCAGAGCGTACACGATAGTTGTGATTATCAGAACCATTATTTTACCTCCGTGTTCACTTCTGATTGATTTTTCCTCATGAAGTATAGCAGAATCAACCTTCAGGTTCAATGGAGTCAGAAATTGCAGTGTGATAATAATGCATTATCATAAAACAGTAAAAATCGCACAAAAAATAATATTAAATTGAGCACAGATAGCTATAATATAGTTAAGAGGAAAAGTGGTTTCTGACGATAGCTGAGAAAGGATAAAGACTAATGAGAAGGAACCGTAGCGGACTCCGGAGAGCAGGCTCTGTAATATTAGCGGTCTGGCTTTGTATTGCGCTGATACCGTTTAACGTATTTGCAGAAGGAATCTCCGGTAACAATGAGGAACAAGCCGTCGTAACTGATCAGGATACAGATGTTCTGACAGATGAAGATCTCCAGCCGGATACAGACGTAGAGCTCCAGCCGGATGAAGACCTGCAGGAAGACGGACCTGAGGCGGAAACGGACGTGGAGCAGGAACAGCCTGCGGAAGAGCAGGTGGTATCAGAGCCTAAGATGGCCGGTGAAACAGCTGCTTCCGATGGAGAATGTGCCCATACGTTTAAAACTGTTGCTCAGGTACCTGCTACCTGTCAGCATTCGGGGCGCAAGGCATACCGTCAATGTACAAAGTGCGGTATCATATATGATTACAGCGCTGACAAAGAGGTCGATGAGAAAAGCCTTATCATACCTGTAGCAGCGCATAAGTGGGATGCCGGTACTGTGATCTCAAAACCGACGATCGACAAGAACGGAATCAAGAGGCATAAATGCACGGTATGCGGAACTACATATAACGAAGAAGTCGTTTACAACGTGAAACCTGCTGTGGCGAAGAACTTCAAGCTCAACGGCAGGAACGTTTTATTCAAGTCCCCTGTAACCAAAACTGTTATGCCTTTCATGAAGGAAGCGCGCATCAGTCATATCTGGATCAAGGCGGCAAAGAGCCAGATAACAGTCAGCTGGGATTATGCCAAAAAGATGCAGCGTGTAGACGGAATCATCATTCTCCGCAAGGCAGGTAATGAAACCGCTTACAAGGAGATCAAGAGGATCCCGTTCAGAAAATACAGCAGCGGTGTAGCAAGATGGTCCCCGTCCAAGTCCTATACAGATAAGACGGCCAATAAGAAAAACGTATCATATACCTATATCGTAGTTTCATATTTCAGCAAGAACGGATATACGTATATCTCAAACAGTTCCGAATGGGCTGCGGGACGGACAACAGCAAGCAAACTCAAGAATGCCTACACGGCTAAAATCAACAAGAAAACAGATTTGCTGCAGGTCAAGGATAGTCATAAGCTGACCCTCAAACATTCCAGACCAAAAAAGATATATAACAGCAAAAGCTTCCGCTGGTATTCGGACAATCCAAAAGTCGCCAAGGTCAACAGCAAAGGTGTCGTGACCGGTGTGGCTCCGGGCAATACAGTTATCCGCGGAAGACTGCCGAGCGGCTGTGATGTTATATGCAAGGTCCGGGTAGTCGGAGCATTCAAACCATCCACGTCAAAAATATGGGTAGATGTAGCCGATACCAGCAGTATAACTCTTGTATGGAAAAAATCATCCTACACATCATCCTATGATCTGTACCGCTCGGATGACGGTTCAAAATGGAAAAAGCCGATAAGGGTCAAGGGCACTACAAAGAAGGTGACAGGCCTCAAGAAGGGACACAAGTATTACTTCTATGTTGTCGCGCGCAATGACCGTAACGGATACACAGCTCTCAGTAACAAGTCCAATATAGTTACACAGAAGGCGGTGATAAAACGCAGGCCTACGAGCCTTACGGGATGGCCGACCTCCAGCTCGAAGAGGACCGGCACCACATTCTCTACGACGGTCAAGATAGGGAACCCGGACGGACGCAAGGCCAAACTGCAGATGTATGAGAACCGCAAATGGGTCACCAAGAAGACACTGAAACTGCCGAGCGGAGCGGGAACTCACAAAGTCAAGGTCGTTTTCCCTGATTACTGGTGGGGGCAGAAGTCAACCTGGAGGCTGGTGATACCTCGCAGTACAACATCAGATGAGTTTATAACCAAAGCGTTTAACCTCACAGCGACAAGAAAGTACCAGAATCCGGGCAAGTACGTCCAGATCAGCGATTCGATCAGCAAACACGGCTATGATCACTACGTTTCAAAGGTGCTTGTCAACAGCAGCAGTACACGCTCTGATCATGTCGAAGCGCTCATCAAGACAGCCAATAAGTACAAAGGAGAAACTTATGTGAACGGCAGATCAGGCGCGCCGGGCAAGGGAATTGACGCTTCAGGACTTGTGATACAGGCCTGCTATGGTGCCGGAGTTGATCTGTGGCCGATCAGCCCTTCAACGAGACCAAGCAACTGCGTGCCTAAGATCATGAATTCAAAGCTTGCTTCGAGGACATATACAGCAGACCACGTGAATATGAACCGCGGAGACCTTATATTCTTCTATACAGGAAAGAATCTGGTCGGACATGTAGCAATATATCTCGGCTACGGCAAGATAATACATGCGAGCATGGTGACAGGATATGTCGAGAATTCCACTATCGATGAACTGATCAAACCTATCGAGGAAGGTGGCCAGTACGGCTATTCCGTGGCCGGAGTCAGAAGGATATTCAACTGACAGATGAGATCCTGAAAGGAAGGAGAAGACTGATATGAATTATAAGAAAAGAATCTGGGCGCTGGTATTATCAGCCGCATTGATCATAACATGCCTTCCTGTGATGGCCTTCGCGGAAGAGACTCCTCAGAACGAAGACTCTGCGGCAGCGGTCATGGATGAAGATCTGGATGCTGCTCCGGAGACGGCAGAAGAGGCAGAGGAAGTTCTGCCGGAATCTTCGGCGGCAAAAGCTGCCGTGACCGGAACCGCGGCGGTTCCGAAGGCTGTTGAATTCTCAGGCGCGGGGCTATTCAGCACACCGGGATTTGATTATATAGAAAACCTGTATACCTGGCCGCAGTGTTTCACTGTAACATTCAGCGACGGGACAACGAAGGATTATGTATACGGTGAGTATTCATACAAGGATAACAAAGGCAAGACTGTAAAAAGGGAAGGCTTCCTTGCGGAGGGAGAGGATCCTGCAGAAGAAAGTTCTTACCTCGAAGTCTTCATGTATGAAGATGAGTCGGGCAAAACAACTGTGTTCAAAGAAGGGAATAACAAGACCAGACTTCAGATCAACGCACCTTATATTGTAACGGACAGCAGCGGAAGAGCTGATCTTAACTGGAAGATCCTGTATACGGATGTTTATGTATGGTGTACCGTTGACGTCCCGACGAGCATCCGTTTTGTGCCTGCAAAAGGCACCACCCTGCAGGGCAACGTCGGCTACAATTATATTGATGAATCGTTCTTCTATGGCAAAGGAAACTCGTTTGAAGTTACGATGACATCAAAATACGGAGACGCGGACGGAATTCATGAAATAGGGTATACCGCACAGTACAAGTATACCAAAGTAAAGCACGGCGACGGGTACATTGAAGGGTTCTTTGACAACGGGAATATCGATTACGAGCAGCTTGATCTGCTGGAGGAACCGGTGGAAGTCTACCTAAAAAAGGGAAACAACAAAGTCAGTCTCCCATATTACACATACATCCCGGGAAGAAAGGACCCTGTCAGACTGACGCTGACTGTCAATATAAAAGCCACCAAATTAGGCGCCTATGCCAACACTCCGGTCTTCGATTATACCGGCAAACCTCTTTCAAAGAAAGCTTTTGCCAAAAAGCTGGTAGTCAGAGATTCTGATGATAATGTTATTCCTGCCAGCGCTTACACATATACATGGAAGCCGCAGAAAAATGTGGGCTGGTACACTGTCATAATCAAATTCAAGAATAAGACCAAGTATACCGACACTCTGACAGTAAATTACGGCATCGGACCTAAGGCCCCGAAGATCACAAAACTCAGAGGCAAAAAGAAGCGTCTGACAGTGATATGGAAGAAGTTCTCCAAAGCCCAGCTCAAACAGATAGACGGAATGTACATCGAAGTCGCGCAGGACAAGAACTTCACCAAGGGATACAGGAAGATCAAGATTTCCAAGAAGTGGCTCCAGAAGACCAGAGGCTGGAACATCCGGAAACTGTCCCGCAAGAAGAGATACTATGTAAGAATGTACACATACAAAACAGTCAAACAGAACGGCGAGACATTCGTGATGAAATCAGTAGAAAGCAACGTCAGGACCGCGGTAACAAAATAACAGCATCTTGGTTTTACAGACCGAAGAAAATGAGAACCGGGCATATCGCCCGGTTCTCGGTGTTTTGAGGATATTCTTTTACAGACTACCATCCCTTTGTCGTTGTGTTGCCGCTGATCGTCTTGGATACGCATCCATCCGTTGACTTGTTGTTATACCACTTGCTGACGGTGATGGCATTTTTCGCGTCGCCTTTATAAAAGACCTTATTTCCTGTGATCACAACCTTGCCGAAGTCTGAAGCTGAGAGCGAATTGACAATGATCCCGGATCTGCCGCCGTAAACGGTATTGCCCTTGATCGTGATCGTAGATCTCGCCATATCGGCCGGTGCCTTGGATCCTTCCGGGATCCTGATGCACATGCCATCTGACCTGAAGGATTTTATATCAGACGTCTTGGTCTTGATAGTGTTCCCTGAGACTTCACAGGCTACTACATTATACAGAGCCAGCGCCTCTGATGTTTCACCGGTAATAGTGCTGTTCTGAACCACTATGCTGTAGTGATAAATGCTCTGAGCATTATTAGTTGTATCAGTGCCGCAGTGTCCGGAGCAGAGACCTCTTCCTCCGGTCAGTGTGCAGCCAATGACCTGCATGTTCTTGCAGGCATGGTTGTTCATATAATTAGCCGGAAGAGTCGGAGCAGTCTTCTGATTGGCATGGTCAAACTGAAGAGGCTCATCCTCGTTGTCTTTCGGGGAGGCAGTACTTCCCGGCCTGCTCATTGTAAGAGTACAATTCTTGATAACAGCATCCTTGCAGGCGATCAGCTCAACACAATGACCATCATAGTCACAGTCTTCTTTGATATTCTCGATCCTGATGTTGGATGCATGGGCAAACAGCATCATGGTCTTTTTGAAATTCGACAGGTGCTTCCATGTACCGCCCCGTATAACAATGTTCTTGACGGCATCATAGTTGCCGGAATCGATGACATTGGTCAGGCACCCATCTCCGTTGCTTGCGGAATAGATCGTAGCACCGGTAGCATCGATCTCGGTGTTATTACCGACCGGATATCTCTGGCTCAGATGAATAGTTCCCTTCAGAATTACTTTCTTAGGGGTGTCCTTTGCAAGGACTGATCCAAGCGTAATCGGAGCTGAGCCTGAATTGTTTATGGTCTCACTGCCGTTAAATGTATATGTTGCGTTGGCTGTATTAGGAATAGTAGTCTGCACATATTTTTCAGGATATTTCACCGTGATTGGCGGCTTTACAGTGACCTTCAGTACTTTGGTTCTGCCATTAGGAGCTCTGCAGACCAGTGTCGTTGAACCGGCTTTCGCGCCTTTGACTGTTGCGGCTCCGTCGATCATTCCTCCTTTGTATGCATTGCCTTTTGAATCAGTGATGCTGATGACCGACTTGTTGGCGATATCATAGAGCATGCCGTTAGGATAGAGCCTCGGCCTTTTGTTGTAATCACTGACAGGGTATTCATAGTCAGGAGCGATCCTGACCGTCGATCCTTGGTTCAGCGTAATACTGTCTATGCGTTTCTTGGTGGAAACATTCTTGACATACACTGTCTTCATCGCCTGATATGTTCCGCCGGCAGGTGTCGTGATGATTCCGGAAGACCATGTGGTATCACCTTTGGCCTGGGCATGAACCTCGATGACGTAATTTCTTGTGACAGAGATGACTGCCTGCATGGTACTCGCGCCATAACTTTTGGTTGTCCAGCCGGACCACTTGTTGTTGCCGCCGATCTTGCGCGTTCTGTATTTCAGATTCCATCCGCTGACCGAAGCGCCTGAAACTTTGGTCCACTTGAATGTGACCTTGCCGACCTCATGCTTGGATGCCCAGAGATTTTTGACTCTCAACGTGGCAGCAGATGCTTCGAAAGCATTCCCGGAGCCATCCGGAGCAGTCAGCGCTGCGGCTGCAGGTAAGAATGTGAAAACCATAAGAGCTATCATTACGCAGCTGACTGCTTTTTTTGCCCGTTTCATATCACTAATCCTCCCGATCTTATCTGGTATACCGGTGCCGGATCATACCTGTAATCAGCTGATATACCTTACGTTTACTGGGAAAATGCTATCATACAGAGACCGCTTCTTCAAGCAGTTCAGCAGGAATGCAGAAAGGTGTTTCATACTATATAGTACACCGAGGGATCCCTGATGGAGGGGGAGTCTTCAGCCAGCCAACACATTATCAAAAGCAACAATGTTACAATAGTATTACGAATATCCTGAAGAAGCATTCTTACCGGATGCTATATATTCCGCTTGACTGCAGCCTGTGCGTATTAGTACAATACGCGGCGGTGGTAGTGTTCGCGGGTATTTTTGTGGTATAATTTAAAAGACTATGGGCTCATGCAGGAGCGGCTGTAAATATCCCGCAGACACTTTCATAGAGACCATATTTTCAGATGATTGTAACCAGACGTTTTCCCGGGAAAGTTTATATAGAATGAAAGTCAAAAAGAGAACCAGTATAGCAACCTTTGTAATCATAGATATCTTCATTGTTATTATCAGTGCTTTGATGGCATATGTTTTCAGATTCGGCGTGTTTGATGTATATCAGCTGCCGATATTCATGGATTCTACACTGAAGTGCCTGCCGTTCGATATTCTTATCTTCCTGTTCGTCAACTCTGTTCTCCGTCTGTACAACAGAGTCTGGACATATGCCAGCGTGAATGAGATGTATGACTGCTTCAAATCAGCAGTTGTCACCGAGGCCATCTATATTATTTACAGAATGATTTTCGGTATATACATGTACCGCAGCTTCTATCCGTTTGATTTTATGATGCTGCTGATATTGCTCTGCGGCTCCAGATTTTCTGTCAGGGCGATTCGCGGAGTGGAAAGGAGCAGGAACAAGACAGGAAAGAAATACAGTGTGATGGTCATCGGCGGAGGCGCGGCTGCAACAATGCTGATCAAGGAGTACCAGCTTAGCAGACACAAGGTCAATGTAGCCTGCATCATAGATGATAATCCTCAGAAAAAAGGCAAAAGCCTGCTCAATGTTCCGATTATAGGCGGCAGGGAGGAAATAGTTGATGCTGCCGACAGATACGGAGTGGATGAGATAGTTATAGCTATTCCATCGGCATCGCCTTCAGAAATCAGAGAATTGATAAGCATCTGCAAGGAAACCAAGGCGAGAGTCAGAAGATTGCCGGCAATAGCCAGTACTCTGACCGAGTCGCTGAGCTCCTCTGTAAGAGATGTCAACTATGAGGATCTGCTCGGAAGAGATTCTGTTATAATCAGAAATCCTGAACTGCAGGCGTTTGTTGAAGGAAAGACTATCATGGTTACCGGCGGCGGCGGATCGATAGGCTCCGAACTGTGCAGGCAGATCGTCGCGAATGATCCGGGCAAGCTTGTGATTGTAGATATCTATGAGAACACGACTTATGAGCTTGAGATGGAGCTCAGAAGATACTACCCTGATGTGGACTTTGAGGTGCTGATCGCGTCTGTCAGAGACTATGACAGAATGGAGACGATTTTCGAGAAATACCGGCCGGAAGTAGTCTATCACGCGGCAGCACATAAACATGTCCCGCTGATGGAAACTTCCCCTAATGAGGCAATCAAGAACAACTGCCTCGGCACTCTCAATCTGGTCAAATTAGCGGATAAGTATGGGGTGAAGAGATTCGTAATGATCTCTACAGACAAGGCTGTACGCCCGACAAATGTCATGGGCGCGACCAAGCGTATCTGCGAGATGATCGTACAGACATATAACCGCCGTTCCAATACAGAATTCGTAGCGGTGCGGTTCGGTAATGTGCTTGGCAGTAATGGATCGGTAATACCGCTTTTCCTCAGGCAGATTGATGCCGGGGGGCCGGTAACACTGACACACAGGGAGATCACCAGATTTTTCATGACTATTCCGGAAGCGGTGTCTCTGGTGCTGACTGCGGGACTCATGGCCAAGGGCGGTGAGATATTCATTCTGGATATGGGCGAGCCGGTCAAGATATACGATCTGGCCTGCAATCTCATAAGAATGAAAGGTTTTGTTCCTGAAGAGGACATCAAAATAGATGTAGTCGGGCTCAGACCGGGAGAGAAGTTATACGAAGAACTTCTTATGGATGAGGAAGGGCTTCAGGAAACAAGCAATAAAAAGATCCACATAGGGAAACCTATAGATATAGACGAAAACAAGTTCCTGTCAGAGCTCGACAGACTGATTGATAAAGCAGAGGATAATATGGCTGATATCAGAAAGGATCTCAAATCCATCTGTCCGACATATAATCCAAAAGAGGCGGGAACAGCAGCAAGAAGGAAAACATACGCAGGAAGAGTGGAGGACACTGCGAATGCATAACCGGTATCAGGGGTACAAGGGAGCCCGGGAGTAACATTATGGCATACAACAAAGAAAACAAAGCAGTACCGTTTGAAAAGAAACTCTGGCTTGCTTCGCCGACCATGCATGGCGAAGAGCTGAAATACATGCAGGAAGCTTATGAAACAAACTGGATGTCAACGGTCGGAGCTAACATCAACGAAGTGGAGAGGCTTACATGCGAAAAGATCGGCTGTGGATATTCGGTCGCGCTTTCATCTGGCACAGCGGCACTTCATCTGGCAGTAAAACTGGCAGGAGAGCGGCTGTATGGACAGCCTGCTGTGGGGCATGGATCCCTTGAAGGGCATAAGGTATTCTGTTCAGACATGACATTTGATGCCACGGTGAATCCTGTAGCATATGAAGGCGGAGAGCTGATCTTCATTGATACAGAATATGATACATGGAACATGGACCCGGCGGCTCTGGAGAAGGCATTCGAAATATACCCGGATGTCAGGCTTGTAGTTGTTGCGCATCTGTACGGTACACCGGGCAGGATCGATGAGATCAAAGCCATATGCGACAAGCATGGAGCTCTTATTGTAGAGGATGCCGCGGAGTCTCTCGGGGCAACCTACAAGGGTAGGCAGACAGGAAGCTTCGGTGATTTCAATGCGATTTCTTTCAATGGCAATAAGATCATTACCGGATCCGCAGGAGGCATGTTCCTGACGGACAGCAAGGATGATGCCAACAAAGCACGCAAGTGGAGTACACAGAGCAGAGAAGATGCTGCATGGTATCAGCACGAAGAACTGGGATATAACTACAGGATGAGTAATGTTATCGCCGGAGTAGTCAGAGGTCAGTACCCATATCTTGAAGAACATATCGCTCAGAAGAAAGCGATATATATGAGATACAAGGAAGGACTGAAAGGTCTTCCTGTACAGATGAACCCTTATGATGAGACAAAGTCAGAGCCTAATTTCTGGCTGTCATGCATGATCATAGATAAAAATGCCATGTGTAAACAGGTCAGAGGGGAGAAAGATGCGCTTTATATAGCTGAAACCGGTAAAAGCTGTCCGACAGAGATCCTGGAAGCCATCGCCTCGCTCAATGCAGAGGGCCGGCCGGTCTGGAAGCCGATGCATATGCAGCCGATCTACAGGATGAACCCGTTCATCACCGCTAACGGAAGCGGGAGAGCGAGGAGCAACGCATACATCAAGGAAACAGGGATGATGGATGTCGGTGCGGATATCTTCGCAAGAGGGCTCTGCCTGCCAAGTGATAATAAGATGACAGAAGAGCAGCAGGATGCGATCATTAATGTGATCAGAAACTGTTTTGAATAACGGAGAAGTATAAGAAATGAGCCATAGACCATACGGACCATATGAAAAGTATGTAAAGAGACCTCTTGATTGCGTTTTAGCGACGGGTGCATTCGTTGCTCTGTCACCGGTCATGGGGGCAACTGCGTTAGCGGTACGGAAAAATCTCGGATCACCTGTTCTGTTTACACAGGATAGACCGGGCAAAGATGAAAAGATATTCAAATTATACAAGTTCCGAAGCATGACAGATGAGAGAGATGAAAATGGAGAATTGCTTCCGGATGAAGACAGGCTCACCGATTTTGGCAAGTTTCTCAGATCCACTTCACTCGATGAATTGCCGGCGCTGATCAATATCATTAAAGGTGACATGGCCATTGTAGGACCGCGTCCTCTGCTGGTCAGATATCTGCCCAGATATAATGACGTGCAGAGAAGGAGACATGAAGTAAGACCCGGTTTTACCGGATTAGCACAGGTGAATGGCAGAAACGCAATTTCCTGGGACAAAAAATTCAACTGGGATGTTTCCTATGTAGATAAGATTTCTTTTCTGGGCGATGCAGATATCGTCATCAGAACGATCAAAACAGTGCTTAAGAGAGAAGGTATCAGTGCTGAAGGTGATGCAACGATGCCGGAATTTATGGGAAACGAAATATCTGCTGTATCGGAGGCGCTTTAATGGATTGGTACAGGATACGTCATACAATAGGCATGCATATATGTCCGACGGCCATAAAGAGGGCAAAATGCTTAAAAAAGCATGCCATTCTTTATCATGTGGGCGACAATTGCATGACTATGTTTCGCAAGATACCTTTATATCCTAAACTGATATCTATGGGAGACAATGTGTGGATTGCGTCGGGTGTTACTTTTGTCCCGCACGATGTGATTCACAGAATGCTGAATAATACAACAGAGGAAATGGATCTGGAGGAATATATCGGCTGCATAGATATCAGGGACAATGTTTTTATCGGCTCGAACTGTACGATACTGCCGAATGTCAGTATTGGGCCTGACACAATTGTTGCAGCGGGAGCGCTGGTAAATAAAAGTCTGGGAACCGGAGTATATGCCGGAGTGCCTGCAAAATACATATGTTCAATAGAAGAGTTTATCAGTAAAAGGGAAAAGATGCCCCATATAGATATCAAAAGGAACAAAAGAGGCCTGGATCCGGATACAGTTGAAGAATGCTGGGAAAGATTTCGCAGCATCCAGGGAATAAAGGATAAGTAATTATGAAAAACCTTGTAATAATAGCAGCCGGCGGCTGCGGCAGAGAAGTTCTGCAGTGGGCGAAAGACATTAACAGGAAAGAAGAACGGTGGAACATAAAAGGCTTTCTTGATGACAATCCGGACGCGTTGAAAGGAAAGATCTGCAGTGTACCGGTTTTGTCTTCGGTCGACGATTATATGATAGAAGGGGAAGATGAATTTGTCTGCTGTATCGGAAACAGCGAAGTCAGAAAAAGGGTAGTCGAAAAGATGAAAGCAAGAGGCGCCCGCTTCGTCAGCATAATTCATCCCAGCGCGGTTATTGCCGACAGCTGTACATTGGGAGAAGGCGTGATCATATATCCATATGCTCTTATATCCGATAATGCGGTTATCGGCGACGGATGCATAATAAATATGTATTCTTCAGTTGCTCATGACTCTGTGCTCGGAGAATACTGTACAATAAGCGCGCACTGTGATGTCACCGGAATGTGCAAATTAGGAGACAGAGTCTTTATGGGGTCCACTTCACAGATTGTACCGGGGACAAAAGTCGGGGACGATGTGTATATATGTGCGGGAAGCACGGTTATGACCAGAGTCCGTAATGGCTTGAAAATGTTGGGCAATCCTGCTAAGATAGTCAAGTTTTGAAAAAGGAGTAATTTAAAATGGATGCATTTATTGAATTCGTTGCTGATGTTATGGATGTTGATGCCTCTGAAATCAGCATGGAGACCGTATATAAAGAATATGAAAAGTGGGATTCTCTTATGATGCTTACGCTCGTAATGGAAATAGAAGCAGAGTATAACGTCACGATTCCGGTGGAGAAGCTTGGATCCGTAAAAACCCTGGGAGATCTTTACGAGTTTGTAAAATAGAAATAATGAGCAAGAAAAAAATCGCGTTACTATCTAATATCACGGTTGATCTTATTGCGGCGAAATTACGCCGGCAATTTGATTTTTATATTCCCGAAGGATTCGATACATGGGTGCAGGAAGCTATCGATCCATCATCGGGTCTGTATCGTGAATCAACAGACAGCATTATAATCCTTCTTGATGGGACCGAAGCAAGAGCATGGAAGGATGCTGATGAAGGAAAAGACCGTATTACACTCTGGAAACAGGCAGTGATGTCTTTAACCGGGAGAGTTTCTGCCATTCCCGTGTTTATTTCTACCATAGATTTTCGTGAGAACCGCATAAAATCCTTTTCAGAAAGAAAGTTCAGATTTGAAATGGAGAATGACTGGTATCAATTCATACAGGAACTGGCAGAAAACAAAGATAACATCTACATTTTTGATATAGCAGATACGATAACTGATCTTGGCCGTAATTCTTTCTATTCCGACAAAATGTGGTATATGAGCAGTATGCCTTATTCGAGAGAAGGGCTTTCTGCAATTGGCGCTGAAATAGAGAGAATGATGGGCGCAGCTTTTTCCGGCAGGAAAAAAGTAATCGCGCTTGATCTGGATAACACTCTCTGGGGAGGCGTTATCGGTGAGGACGGTATCGAAGGGATAGAGTTATCTGATCATAAAGAGGGGCAGAGGTATTATGACTTTCAGCGTCAGCTTCTGGAAATGAAGAAAAGAGGTATTTTACTGGCGGTCAACAGCAAGAATAATCCGGAAGATGCAGAAGAAACGATACAAAAGCACCCGGCAATGCTTCTTCGTGATGAGGACTTTGTAAGCAAAAAAATCAATTGGGAAAACAAGGCGCTTAATCTGAAAAGCATAGAAAGCGATCTCAATATCACGGAAGGCGGATTTGTTTTTGTTGACGATAACCCGGTTGAAAGAGAGACGGTAAAAGGAGAATGCCCTGACGCGCTGGTTCCGGATTTTCCGGACGATACAACAACCCTTTTAAGCTTTGCGGAAAATTTATGGTTTGATTATTGCAGACCGCTGAAAGTGCTCGGAGAAGATCTGAAGAAGACGCAGATGTATCAGAGCGAAGCAAAGCGTAAACAGGAACTGAACACAAGTCTCAATCTGGATGACTACATCGCAAAGCTGGAAATCGCTGCAGATATTCACCGGATGCGTCCGGATGAAATCGAGAGAGTGACCCAGCTCTGTAATAAAACCAATCAATTCAATGTAACGACAAAAAGATACACTCAGGCAGAAATCGCAGAGCTCGCATCAGACCCCGGCAATGCCGTTTATGTTGTTTACAGTTCAGACAAGTATGGCGACAGCGGACTTATCAGTGTAATCATATTGATCGGAGAGGATACGGATATTCGCATTGATACATTCCTGATGTCCTGCAGAGTAATGGGGAGAAAACTTGAGGATGTTATCATCAATGAACTGGCGTCAAGAAAGACTTCCGGAAAAAGAATGATTGGCGAATACATACCGACAAACAAGAATGTGCCGGTCAAGGACCTGTATGACAGACTGGGATTCGCCATGCTTTCAGAGCAAGACGGTCATAAACTATATGAGCTTTCATTGACAGATTATAAGAAAAAACAAATAAACACTTACAAAGAAATACTGGTAGAGGAATGATGTCATGACAATTGACCATATTGGGTATGCTGTAAAGAGAATTGACCGCGCGCAGGCAGCCTTTGAAAGGTTAGGCTTTGTGTTTTATCCGGTTGTTGATGATACAGACAGAAATGTCAGAATCTCTTTTGGCGAGAAAGATGGATACAGGATCGAGCTTGTGGCACCTTTGGACAAGAAGAAAGCCTCTCCGGTGGACGAGTACTTAAGAAAGACACCGGGAACACCTTATCACATATGCTATGAAAGCGATGATCTGGATGGAGAAATCGAAAAACTTGAACAACAGGGGTTCAAAGTAGTTATTGATCCGAGACCGGCAATTGCGTTTGAGGGAAAAAGAGTTGTCTTCATGATGAGTCTTGGATTTGGATTGATGGAGATCGTGGAGAAATGAGTGACAGATCATTAAACAATGAATATGGATTGGCAGAAATGCAGGATAATCTGCTTGATGCTCTGGATGCGCTGGATCTGATATGCAGGGAAAATGATATTAAATATACGATCCATGGGGGGACTGTTCTTGGAGCAGAAAGAAACCATCATATGATTCCATGGGATGACGATATTGATGTCGCTATGTGGCGTGATGAGTTTGAAAAGCTTCGAACAGTTCTTAAAGCCGGCCGGATCCCGGAAGGCTATTATCTGGATGAAACCACAATGTGGTTTCCGAGATTTGTAATGAAAAATGAAGATGCCCCGGTATATATAGATATATTGATATGGGACTACATATCGGAACACAGACTGTCACAGATATTGAAAATAACATCTCTCAGGGCAATACAGGGCATGATGAAGGAAGATGTAGATTATTCCAGATACAACCTGAAAGGAAAGATTCTTGTCGGCGTGACGCAGGGAATGGGAAAGCTGATCAGCAATAAGAAAAAACTTGAGATATTCCATAACATCCAGACAAAGAGATGGCTTGGCAGCAAGAAATATATACACAGATCCAATGACTCGTACCGTGGCTGCAAATATATATTTGACAATAAATATATGGAAGGGTATTCAGATATTGAACTTGAAGGAAAGCAGTACATGGTAAATAACAGGTATCACGAGTTTCTGGTGATGGAGTATGGTGAAAACTACCTGACTCCGCCGCCAATGAAGGACAGACATCCGGGACACGAGGTTTTCAGAAAATCGATAGAAAGGAAGCAAAAGGCAGGAAATATTTAACAGCAGCAGCTTCTTATGTCTATGAGAGATAACAATATTAAACACAATCACATATTAACAGCGCTTTTTCTCTTCTCAGTTACTCTTTTCGTGTATAAAGACTTCGGCATACCGTCATTATCAGGATATGCCTGTCTGGGAGGGTTCCTTGTATTTTCCGCTCTGCAGCCGGGCACTTACGTGAGAATGACAGATATCGGCAAGGCTTTTTCTTGCCTTGCGGCATTTGAAATATTCGCAATCTTTTCCTCTTTGGTGAGGTTCGGAAAATCAAACTTTATTCTGTATGTTCCTGCTCTGGCAATGTGTGTGCTCTGTGTTATGATCGCCGCGCCGTCGCTTAAGGAAGTCGACGCGGTTACCGGAATGTGGACATGGGCGGCGGTGCTGTTTTCTCTGTATGTGATAATCGTAAAATTCAGGCCTGCGTTTTATTATTCATTTGTTTCAGGATTCATGACAAATGAAGCAAACCAGATGACTAAATTTATTCTGGATAACGGGTATGGTGTGTGCGTAGGCGCAAATGCTGTTTATATTGATTACATTGTCGTATTTGCAATGATAATGCAAGTGAATAGGGCTTTGATTTATTCTGAGAGAAAAGAAGTAATAAAAAGCCTTTGCTTTGCAGGATTCTTTTTCATCACAATTGTTCTGGAAAACAGGAAAAGCGAACTTCTCGGAGCTTTTCTTGTCGTTTTTATCCTGCTTGTGTCCAGAATCAACTACAGGACAAACAGAGAGCGTCTGAGAAAAGCTGTTCCGATGACAGTTGCCGCGGTAATCATGCTGCCGGTATTGATCTACCTGCTGTATATAACCGGCGGTCTGACAAGATATATTACTTTTGCGGAAAAAGTTATATATAACATAGCAACGAACAATAATCAGGATATTTCAACCGGACGAATATCCATGTGGAAGATTGCCTGGGGCCTGTTCAAGGACAATCCGATTCTGGGCATTGGATGGGGAGCATTCGCGGATTACGTTCCTTTATCTATACAATCAGGGCATGAAAGCCTGTTTGAAGTAAGAAATGTTCATAATTGTTATCTTCAGGTTTTATGTGAAACCGGAATAATAGGATTTGTCATTTTTACGGGGCTTCTTTTCTATATTCTTTATTCATCTATAAAAAAGAGCCGTGTCCTCACAAGGATGAACGCGGAGAGATCTCACAGGGTGATTATGTCCACATGCGTTGGGTATCAGATGTTTTTCCTGATGGTCGGGTTTATTGATCCGACTTTGTATAAACTCATTTTCCTGTGTTTATATACTTTGGATTTAATGATAGTTAATGGAATATACAGGGTATATCGGCAGGAAAAACCTGCTCTGATGTACAATTAATCAATAAATGAAAGTCAATTTCAAACCTCATAAGATATATGGAGATATGATTCTGAATCTGGCGGCAACCGGCTTGCCGCTGGTTGTGCTGCAGTTGCTTATATATCCATGGGTATCCAGGATAGAGAGCGCGGATCAGTACGGACTGATGATTACCATTTACTCCTTGCTGGTTCTGATCTGTGATCCGCTTGGAAAGTCTCTGAATAATATCCGCCTGATCAACAGCAAGGAAGAATCAGAGCACGGTGTCAGCAGCAATTATAATCACATAATGTTATTGTATATTGCTGTCAGCATTGTCGTAATGATAGCAGGGACTATTTATTATGACAAAGAGCTTACTGCTGTCAAATTACTGTTGATTTTAATGACGGGAATATGCCTGTTAGTAAATGGGTACATAGTAGTCTGGTACAGGATCAAACTGAATTATAAAGCAATCACGGTCAATGCCTGTTTTATGGCGGCAGGTTTTCTGGCAGGCTTTCTGGCATATAAGCTGACCGGACTGTGGATTCTCATATTCCTTCTTGGGCATTTTGCCAGTCTGATCTTTCTGACCAGAACAACGAAGGTTTTAGATGGCAGGTACAAAAGAGAGAATGGCTTCCGTGAGCTGTTTCATGATACTAATGCGTTGACCTTTGCTCTTTTTCTCTCTCAGGGAATGAGCCTTGCCGATAAACTGGTTTTAATGCCGTTACTGGGCGGATATACTGTATCCGTGTATTATACAGCAGCAATAATCGGAAAAATAATGACCCTGACAACCGGTCCGATCAATAGCGTTATCCTGAGCTATCTTGCAAAAAAAGAGTCATTATCCCGAAAAACATTTGTAAAATATCTGCTTGTATGCTTCAGCTTCTGTCTGGCGCTGGGTATCGCGGTCATTATTCTGAGCAGACCGGTTCTCGGAATATTGTTTCCCGCTTATGTGGATGATGCTATGACATTAGTACCATTCACAACAGTCAATACGCTTATCTTTGTAATGGCAAGTATGGTAACCCCGATTGTCATGAGGTACTGCGATATTGTCTGGCAGACCATTATCAATGTTGTCGGATTTATAATTTATGTCGGGGCATCGATACTGTTCCTTCACCTGTGGGGGATGATCGGATTTTGTATAGGAATCGGATTAAGCCACCTGGTCAGATTTGTTTTGCTGCTCGTTGTTTACGAAAAAGCAACCCGGAAAAAAGAACTATCGATGAAGCCATCACAAGAATAATAATTCAAGCCAGTATGCGTATATGAAATGCAGCAGCAGTCATTAGTTAAAGAAAGGATTGAACCGGAAAATGAACAATCAGATTTATCAGCAGCCTGAAATGGAAATAGACCTGAAATATATAATATGGAAGCTTCTGTCCCAATGGAAAGCGGTGCTTCTGGTGGCCCTTCTGGCGGCGGCATTGTTATGCGGTCTGAAACACTCCAAAGATGTAAAAGCATACAACGAGAAAATGGCCGCCCAGAATGAAAACGCAAAAAAAGCGGAGATGTCTCTTGAGGACCGGATAGCAGAAGTAATGGATGCCCTGCCAAATGACGACAGAGGCTCTGTCACGTACATGATCGAGCAGAAGGAAATGGCTAATGACTATAAGGACTATATGGGCAAATCCATACTCTTTAATTCTAATCCGGCAAGCCAGAGGACACTGATGGTGACATGCGATATCAATGCGGAAAACCCGGGGGATCTGCCTGCTGTATTGTATAGTTGTCAGTCATATATTCGCGGGGACAGCTTTGCTGAAGCAATTAAGGCTGCCATTGATCCGGATAAAGAGAATTGTTATATCAGTGAACTTGTTCAGCAGGAATCAATGGAGCAGCCTGCTTTGAATAACGAAACAGGCAGGGGCGCTTTCAAATTCAAAATAGTTCTGCCTGAGGATATTGATGCTGAACCTGTAATCACGGCAGCAACGGAGTCGCTCAAAGCGTTTCATGCTTCTGTGCAGGCTAAGTATCCGGGATCAATAGCTGTGGCCGAGGCACAGGAAGCTCATATATTTGATGGGACCAACGCAGACAGAAAACAAAACACATTGTATGTTGTCAATAATCTGAATAATAATATCAAAACTGCGGATACGACCCTTTCCGCAGAGCAGAGAGCGGCCGTTGAAGCAATAATGGCTATTAACAGCGAGAATGCCGCAGAAAAAATGGCAGCCGGTGGAACTGAGAATGAGCCTTCGAATGAGAATGCAGCGGCTGCGCCTGGATGGAGCAAAAAGTATGCTGTACTCGGATTCCTGATCGGAGTTATTATTTATGCTTTCGCGTATTTGTTCCTGCTCATTGTAAAAGGCCGCGCAGGCTCTGCATCCAGTGTAGAGAATTATACCGGAGCAAGACTGCTTGGCGAGGTTTACTACGAAAGAAAGAAATCGGGACTGCTGTCAATGATCAGTCACAGCAAATTTGTTGATAAGTTCCATTTCCGGGGAAAAACAGATGCTGTAAAACAGATCGATCGGATGGCATCATCAATAGAAGCCGTGTGTGCGCATGCGGACAGTGATAGTTTGACAATCCTTAACCTGATAAATGATGACGTCCTTTCAGATTCACTTATGAATAGTTTGAAAGACGCGATCAGCAATAAAGGACTTTCCCTGAATATTGTGGATATAAAAGAAGAAGTGGATGAAAAAGGCATCAGTCAGGCCGGGGACTCTGTAATAGCAGTGGATGACAGTACGAAGATCAACACAATCAGCAAGGTCAATAACCTCTGCAGAGATTATGGCATCTCCAAAAAAGGAACTATATATACTGCATATGCCTGATTAATAACGCATTGCTCAATATATTCTATGATTTCACGCGGAGAGTATGGTTTGAATAAAAATAGGAGTTGCTTTTAATGCGCCAACTGCAAAGAGTGTATTCGCTGGTTCTTAATCCTGTTTACAGAATGACCGGACAGATCAATGAAAAGATCAGAAACGGAATCATTTCTTTGTGCTGCCTGTTTTTATCCGGCTTTTTCATTGCGTATTATGACACATCAAACTGGGCGACATTATATTTGCGCCATGGCCAGAACAATCTGATCTGCGGACTGGTTCTTTTGATTCTGATCATCTTCAGCATCAATGCCCCGTTAAAGGATTATGGCTGGGATATAATTCTTTTCTGGCTTATGTTTGCCGCCGGTCTCGGGCTGGTCATTGTCAGTTTTATCCACCCCGTTGGATCCGGATACAGGTCTTTCGGCTTCATGCTGATGTTCGAGTTTCCGTGTCTGTATTATGTGTGGAACAACAGAGGAGATTACAACACTCTGTATATAAGGTTGGCGGGAGCTACATCAATAGTAGGGCTGGCATATTATCTTAAGGTTGTTACACTGGCATTGACCGGAGATCTTACAGAAGTAGTCTTCAGAGTTTATGCTACATTCTATAATGCAAATCTGCTCAGCATGGTCGGCATGGTGATGGTCTGCTCTTCACTCTATATGTTCAGTGTAAAGAGATCGGACATCAAATGGTTTATCTTCTCCGTGGTGTCGTTTGCCGCCGGGTGGGATATTATCCGTATGGGTGTTTCCAGACTGTCCATGCTTGTAGGATTCGGCGGAATCTTCGCATATTGTGTTTTCTGGTTCAAGACCAGAAAACATCTGACAGACACGCGGACTTTCAGGGTGCAGTTCATCAGGTTCGGGTGCATTGTCATTGCAACAGTCCTGTTCCTGCTGAATGGAGAGGTATTGCTTAATATCAACACGGCTATGCAATACAGACGGAACAATGAAGTATCCGCGGAACAGGGAGCGGCAGAAGACGCAGAGGGAGGGGATACGGCCGGTATTCCTGATGAGGCTGCGCAGCATGACATATCATCTGCTACGGACCGGTTCAGCACACAGGGAAAGGATCTTAATACATATACAGCAGGAAGGATCGCTATATGGCAGAGATATGCGGAGCACCTGAATATGCTGGGGAATGATATGGACGCGGTTGATTTCACGGAACTGACCGGAGTTAATGTAAAGCATGCTCACAATAATTTTCTTGAATTCGGATTCAGGTGCGGTATACCGGTAGCCATCATTCATACCGTACTGGAGTTGTATGCCGGCATTGTCTGCATCATATTTTTGTTCAGCAGAAAGTATAGAGATCCCGCGTATCTCTTTGCGGTCATATTCATGATATGCTACGCGGTGGAATCGGTTTTTGATATTGCGACAGTGCCGTTCGAGAGACATGCGCCTTTTTATTTCTACATGATATTGATCCCTGTTTTCGGTAGATACAGTGACATGAGGAGAAAGGCGGAGGCAGATCCGGAAGATTAGGAGCGGAACAGTGATTTTCTTTCTTCTTTTACTCTTATTAATAACATGCAACGGAATGCGCTTCTCTGAGATTGGCTCTTTCAATGAGAACTATCTGAACAAGAAGAATACTACGGCGGTCAATGGTATTTTCGTGATGCTGATATTATTCAGCCACTATTCCCAGTACGCAATGTTTGATGGTACTTATGACTGGCCTTATCTTGTGTTCAAAGATCACATCAGACAGATGGTTGTTGCTACGTTCCTGTTTTACTCGGGATACGGTATGATGGAGGCAATCAGGAAGAAAGGCGCGGGATATATCAATAAACTTCCGGTAAAATTTTTCCGCCTGCTGGTCAAGATCTGGATCGCGCTTGGACTGTTTGTCATATTCAATGCTGTGATGGGCATCGAGTATCCTGTGCGGAGGATCCTGTTATCGTTCACTCTGTGGGACGCGATCGGCAATTCAAGCTGGTACATTTTCGATATACTTGTACTGTATGTTCTGATATTTGTTTCTTTTAAGATCAGCCTGCTTGCCGGTCAGAAGCTTGCCGGTCCGATAGGAATAATTCTGGTAACACTTCTTACTGCGGGACTCATTTTTGCGCTTATCGCATGCGGCAAGGATACATGGTGGTATAACACGCTGATGCTCCTTCCTTTCGGAATGTTCTACTCTGAGAACAGGGAGAGAATAGAGTCCATAGTGCTGAAAAACAGCCTGATATACTCTCTTGCGATTGTCGCTGCGCTTGGTGTTTATTTCTTCACTTTAGTTCGCAGAGAAAACACTTTGCTGATGTATACTATATGGGGTCTTGCGTTCATGACTCTGATGGTGCTTTTCACCATGAAGACCGAGATATACAATCCGGTCCTGGAGTGGCTGGGGCAGCATGTATTCAGTATCTATATTCTGCAGAGGCTGCCTATGTTATTATTAAATGAGATGGGATACATAGGCAGACACAAATATATATGTCTGGTAATATCAATTGCGGCAACCATTCCGCTGGCGGTCATTTTTGACAGTCTGACGGATAAGCTGCTGATACGTAAAAAAGCATGAATCGGCAGATTCTTGATGAAGGGAAACTATGAGTGAGATGATTACCTGTACAGACGAGATCAGATCCTGTACAGAAAACAAGATAATAATAGAAGACGAAGCATCTTTCTCGATGGACGGCAGCAAGATCAGGTTTACAGGCGTCAACAATATTCTGTACTGTGAGCCCGATGTTCATCTGGTAAAATGCAATCTTCATTTTGATGCAAGCAACAGCCTGATATACCTGTCTGCGAGCACACACAAATACAAAGCGAATATCACAGTATATAACAACTGCACCTGCTATATAGGCGCAGATTGTTATTTTAATGGAGCGATCAATATCATATGCTCTGAAGAGAAAAATGTATTCATTGGCAGGCAGGGCCTGCTTGCAGGCGGGATATGGATAAGAACGGCAGATCCTCATCTCGTATACTCAGCGGAAACCAATGAACGGATCAATCCTTCGAAGAGTGTATATATCGGTGACCATGTCTGGCTGGGACAGAACGCGATGGTGCTCAAGGGCTCGAAGGTCCATTCGGGAAGCATAATCGGCGCCGGTTCGGTTCTTGCCGGACAGAGAGTTCCCTCCAACACCGCGTATGCCGGCAATCCGGCAAAGCAGATATCCGGCGGAATATTCTGGGACGAGCATGTAGTGCACAAGTGGACCAGATCTGACGCCGCAAAGAACAAACAGTATCAGGGCGAGGAGTCTTTCGTTTTCGAGGAAGCCGAGGGCGAAACGCTGGCATTCGGATCGATAGATAAGGAGCTGAGGCAGCATGCCGGCGCAGAAGCAAAACTGGAATATGTGAGGTCGATAGCGGTACCGGATCATAAGAACCGTTTTGCATGGATCAGGCCGGAGCCGCCAATGACCCTGAAAAGAAAAATAAAACTATGGCTCAGGAAGTGGATTCTCAAAATTCTGAAATAGGCAGTGATACCATTAAGACCAGAGAGGATGAACCATAAATGAAAATATCTGTTATAGTACCGGTCTACAATAATGAAAGATTTGTGCTGGATGCTTTGAACTCCGTGGATTCGCAGGGAATCGATGATCTGGAACTGATAATAGTAAATGACGGATCTTCTGACCGTTCAGAGGAAGTTATCAGCGAGTTTGTCAGAGAACATCCTTACGCGATCAAGATAACGCAGGAAAACAAAGGAGTTTCCGCGGCCAGAAACGCGGCCCTGGATATAGCGTCGGGAGAATTCGTAGGATTCCTTGACAGCGATGATGTATACCGGCCGTCTGCGCTGCAGGATATGCTTTTCGTAGCAGAACAAAACAAAGCGGATCTGGTGATCGGAGAATCCAGAAGTGTAGGCACATTTGAGGATTCCGTGCTGAGGCAGGCCAGAAATCTGTCCAAGAGAACCTATATCAGCAAGGATGATAAAGACCTTGTTTATAATTTCAGTGTCTGCAACAAGCTGTTCCGCCGGGATCTTATCGAGAAGCATCACATAAGATTCCAGCCGGTGAAGCACGCGGAGGACGGACTTTTCCTGTTTACTTATATCGACCATTGCGGCATTATATCCGGATGTCCGAGATATATGTATGAGTACCGGAAGAGAGTCGTGCTGGATTCACAGAGCGCGCTGAAATCCCTGAATATATCCATGCTGGACAGCGTACTGGAGGCTATAGACAGGATAGGGGATATCGTGCGCGATATTTCCGATGAACTCTGGAGGGAATACCTTGTCAGAGTGTTCAGGGTAACGCTTCTGGATGAATACTACCGCAGGCTGTGGACTCTGGATGACGAGGCGTTTGAAAAGCTGCTTGCCAGCCTTGAAAAATACAAGAGCATGCTCGATGAGGAATCCTGGGAGAGAGTACTGTACTGGTCGCAGGATATAGAGATCGAAGAAGGTTTCAAGACCAGAAAGGCAATAGCCGCAGCGCCTGTCATAAGTGTTATTATCCCGTATGGACTGGAGGCTGAGGATTATTCCAATGTTCTGTACACCCTGTATTATCAGCTGTGTCCTGATTTCGAAGTCGTTGCGGATGAACGTTACAGGGATGTCACAGACAATGAATATGTGATCAGAGATAATTTCCACTTCTGCCCGGCGGCGGATGACGACTGGAGCAGCCTTCTGGAGCAGTCCGGGGGTAAAATGATCAATATAGTGGATATCCCTTGTATATACGGAGACAGGACTCTCGTACGCGCCAGCAACCGTCTGAAAAATGCCGGAGCGGAATTCGTATCCTTTGTAGTACGCGGATATGACAGCGGCGAGGCTTTCCTGTTCAAAAATATTGAAGAAGTATTCGAGCAGGAAAAGGCGATAGACAATCCGACCAGACAGAAGCGGAATGAAACGGACTGCTTCTGGATGAACAAGCTCTTTGACCGGGATGCAGTGGAAAGAGTATTCGCATACTGCAAAGAACATGAAGCCGGCAAAGATCCGCGGTCTTATGTAGCGATCGCCTATAAGATGCTGGTCTATAAGAGGTATAAGAATAACTTTATCGGCGCGCCGATGAAGTGCTTTGATCTGACGAAAGAAGAAGTCATATCGAAGAAAGTGCCTGTCGTTGAACAGAATACACGCAAGAAACAGACTGCCGGTGAAATCATCAGATGGATGTTCTATTTCATATGCAGATGCTTCGTTCCGGTCAACAGGAACAAGGTCCTGTTCCTTTCAGATATCCGGGACAGCATCGGAGGAAATTATGAGCCGCTGTATACTGAGCTCGAAAAGAAGGGATATGACATAATCTGTGATTTTAAAGCTTCCAAGAAAGCGAAAGAAGGCCGGAGGCAGAAACTGCTTAGAATGTACAATCTGGCTACAGCTCGGTTCATCGTTCTTGAGGATTTCCATAAGTACACCGAAAAACTCAGGATCAGGAGGAATCAGGATCTTGTGCAGCTGTGGCATGCGGCGGGAGCCTTCAAAAAATTCGCCTGGAGCAGAGCGTCAGGCAGTGAAGCACTGAGCATCAGTACTGGATATAAGAAAATAACCAAGGCTATCGTCAGCGCTGAGGATATCCGGGGGAATTACGCCGAAGCTTTCAACATTGATGTCAGCAAAGTACTTGCGACAGGACTGCCGAGAACAGATATATTCTTTGATCAGGAATATATGCGGAATATCAGAGACGTATATGACAAGCGTTATCCTGTGCTGAAGGGCAAGAAGATACTTCTCTTCTGCCCGACCTACAGAGGATTAACTCTTAATGACGCAACATATGCTTTCCAGCTGCTTGACCCTGAAAGGATGCTGGAAGCCATGGGCGAGGATTCCGTGATCATCTTCAAGTGGCATCCTGCTCTGACTACCGCTCTGAAGAAGAAGAAAAAGGTTCCGTTTGACTACTCGCTGTATAAAGGCAGGGTACTGGATCTGTCAGATGAACGGGATATCAACAATCTCCTCATGATCGCGGATGTCTGTGTCACAGACTATTCATCTGTCATATTCGAGTATGAGCTGATGGAAAAGCCGATGATATATTTCTGGTATGATGCAAATGATTACAGAATGGGGCGCGGAGTATATTACGATCTGGATGAATATGTTTACGGCAGAGTCGCATACAATTTTGAAGAGCTGCTGGAAGCCATCCGGGATATGGAACTCTGCAAAGAGAAGCGAGCCGCGTTCCATAAGAAATTCATGTCTGCGTGTGACGGCAACGCTACAAAACGGGTAGCAGATGTTATTTTCAGGAAATAGGAGAACAGGATCCGGTTATGAGTGTAAAATTTTCAGTAATAGTTCCATTATACTGTCTGAACGGAGACCTTCAGGAACTGGAGGACGGCCTCAGGGCGCTTACACGCCAGAGCATAGGCTCTGACAGTATTGAGGTAATACTTACGGGAAGCGATGAGGATATTTCGGCAGCCGGGACTGCTCTTACGGGCTATGGCTTCGCGAAAACAGGCTCGGCAGCTGATATCAATATCGCAAAAGCATTTTGTGCTGCGTTTGAGGCGATGTCCGGCGAGCTGATGATCGTCTATGATCCGAGGAACAGATGGACAGATACTGCGTTTTCGGAAATATATGACTATTTTCACAATGCGCCGGAGTGGTTCGATGTTCTCGCGTGCAGACCTTTTCCTAATCCGGACTATCCGGTACGGGCATTCCCGTTTATGTACAACAGGGGAACGAGAGTATCGAATGTATTTCTGGAAACGACCTGTCTGCACAGAGACCTCAATACGACAGTGCTTAAATGCAGCGCTGTGAAAAACAGCGGTTATGACGGGACAATAGACTATAACATAGACTCATATCTTATAACGCTGATACTGTCTAAGTATCCTAAGTATGGAGTGCTTAAACAGGCGATGGTCACACTGAAGGTCATCAATCATGATGGTTATAAATGTATATATGAGGACGAAAAAGCGCGAGCAGAAGCTGTAATTAAATATCATAATGCCCTGCTGGAACTCAAGACAGATTATAATTCAAGATATCTTTTCTGTCTCATCATGTATGATCTGCGTTCTTATGTAGTGGACAGAGACTATATATGCCACTACTCCCAGGAGATCAAGAAAGTATTCCGCAGTCATATTGCGGAAGTATTCGAGGCTCTGTCTGACTATTCGATCAATGATGTACCGCAGCTGACAACGATCCAGAGGTGGGGTTTATACCGCATGAAACGCTGGACAGCGGAATCTGACGAAAAGGTCATACTGCAGTATGACCTGCTTAAGAATAATGAACCTTTCCATTACAGATCCGGCGCTGTATTCAATATACAGCAGATGGAACTGAAGGACAGCAAGCTCATACTTGACGGAATGAGTCCCGCGTTTCTGACGGGCGAATCCGTACAGCTTTTCGCGAAGACACAGGACGGAAAGAAATATGATCCTGAGAGCAGTCCGTTTACCAGGCTTGATATTTACAACTGCTTTGATGAGAAAATCAGTGAAGGCAGGAGGCTCCTGTTCAGGATCCCTGTAAACAAAAGGGTAGATATACGGTTCTATCTCCGCATCAATGGTGTTGACAAGCCTATCAAGCTTAATTTCGGTCCGGATCCGGGACTGAGAAACAACTGGAACAACACCTGCGTTTATACTGATGATTATATAATCAGCTGTCAGGGCCGCAAGGTGATCAGCGTAAGGGAAAAGTCTCTGGCAAGGACCCTGATGAACGAAAGAAATATAACCAGGGAAAGAAAGTCGAAAAATGACCGGAAAGGTCTTGAGGCGCGCAAGACTGCGTTCAGGCAGGAGAAGTTATTCCATGCGGGCAGAGTAAAGAAGAGAGTCGCGTTCGCAACAGCCAGAAGCAACACAGAACTCATGGATAACATGAAATCTGTATGGGACTGCTGTAAAGACGAAAAGGTCCTCTTCACGAGAAGAATGCCATATTCAGACCAGGATTTGGAAGAAGCTGCAAATACCGTATACCGCAGCAAGGTAATCATCACCGATGACTACTTCTTCCCTCTGAGGAGATACGGCAAGAGAAAAGACCAGTATGTCATTCAGATATGGCACGCGCCGGGGGCTTTCAAGAGATTCGGTATCAATGCCAGCACCATGTTCCCGGGTACGGATATGAAGTATCACAGGGACTACGATCTGGTTGTCACAAGCTCTGAATACGTGAGACAGATCTATGCCGACGCATTCGGGATCGATGTCGAAAATGTCAGAGCGCTCGGTATGCCGAGGACGGATATCTGGTTCGACGACAAGTATCTCGAAGAGAGACGGAATCATGTATATGAAAAATACCCGGAAATAAAGGACAAGCAGGTCATTCTGTATGCGCCTTCGTTCCGCGAGCCACCGGGGAGATCAAGAGTTTATCTTCCGGAAATAGATTTCGGACAGATCAATGACGGGCTCGGAGATGATCAGATCATGATCCTGTGTCCGCATCCTGTCATGCCTGAATATGAGGGGAAATGGGATTACGATAAGATCAGGATGGTACGGGACGTCTCGACCAGTGATTTCATGCTTGCTGCCGACTTGCTGGTAACAGACTATTCATCTGTTATTTTCGAGTATTCACTGCTTGATAAACCTATGGCATTTCTGTGCTATGATTATGATGAATATGACAGGGATTTTTATCTTGATTATGAGACGGAACTGCCGGGAGATATATTCAGAGATACAGACACTTTCATAGAGTATCTGAAGGCTGGCCGGTTCGAATGCAGTCCGAAGCTGGCCGGATTCAGAGAGCGGTATATGTCAGCGTGTGATGGCAACAGCAGCAAGAGGGTAGCAGAAGCTATTACCGAGTTCCTTAACAGGTAAAAGAAAGGATTTGAGTTAGGAGGAGAAATGATATACGGAGCAATTCTTGCCGGTGGTATCGGCAGCAGGATGGGCAACACAGACAAGCCAAAGCAGTTCCTGCACATTGGGAATAAGCCTATAATAGTTCATACTGTAGAGAAATTCATCGTTAACAGCAGATTCGACAAGGTCATAGTCCTCTGTCCTAAGCAGTGGCTGGCATATACGAGAGACCTGCTGGACAAGTTTATCCCGGAGAATCAGGTCGCTGTTATTGAGGGCGGCAAAAAGCGCAATGACACGATCATGAACGCGATCTCATATATTGAAGAGACTGACGGCCTTGAAGAGGATACTGTCATCGTGACTCATGATGCGGTAAGACCATTTGTAACATACAGAATACTTGAGGAGAACATAGATCTCGCTCTGGCCGGATTCGCGTGCGATACAGTGGTACCTGCCACGGATACTATAGTAGAGAGTCAGGATGGCTCAGTCATATCGCTTATCCCGGACAGATCCAAGTATTATCAGGGACAGACACCGCAGAGCTTCCGTGCCGCAAAGTTCAGGGAACTGTATCTCAGCCTTGATGAAGAAGAAAAGGACATCCTTACAGATGCTGCCAAAGTATTCGTCGTAAAAGGCGAGCCGGTGAAGCTGGTAATGGGCGAGACCTTCAACATTAAAGTCACATATCCGTATGATCTGCAGCTGGCGGAAACTCTGCTCGGAGGAGAAAAGAAGTGATTAATACTGTATACAGACTTGTAGAACCAGGCAGAATAGAGGCAGAATTCTGTGATATAAGTGTCACAGGCAGCGACTTACTGGTAAGGCCGACACACTTGTCGATTTGTAATGCCGATCAGAGATATTTCCAGGGAACAAGACCGAAAGAGATCCTGCGCAAAAAGCTTCCGATGGCTCTTATCCATGAAGCGATCGGAGCGGTAGTTTACGATCCGGCCGGCGAATATGCTCCCGGAACCAAGGTCGCTATGGTGCCTAATACGCCTGTTGAAGAAGATGACATCATAGCTGAGAACTACCTGAGAAGCAGCAAATTCCGCTCCAGCGGAGTCGACGGCTATATGCAGGATATCGTATCCGTGCGCAGGGACAGGGTGGTCGTTCTTCCTGACGGGATCGATGAAACGGTTGCGGCTTTTACCGAGCTTGTTTCTGTTGCGTATCACACGATCAGACGGTTCGAAAGCAAGGCTCATGCCAGAAAAGACGCGCTGGGCGTCTGGGGAGACGGAAATCTTGCGTTCATTACAGCGCTCCTGCTAAGCAAAATGTACCCGGACAGCAGGATAGTAGTCGTCGGAAAGCATGACTATAAGCTGCGCGATTTCATTTTCGCCGATGAGTGCCTGCATGTTGACGATATTCCTGATGGTTTCAGGGTCGACCACGCGTTCGAATGCGTCGGGAAAATGGGATCCGGCGTCGCTATCAATCAGATAATAGATCTGATAGGACCGGAAGGCTGTATCGCTGCTATGGGTGTATCCGAAGATAATGTGCCTATCAATACCAGAATGGTACTTGAAAAAGGCCTGACCTTATTCGGCAGCAGCAGGAGCGGTGTTGAGGATTTCAGACAGCTGCTCGAGCTGTACAAAGAAAGACCTGAGATAGTTGAGTATCTCTCGCGCATTGTCGGAGCGGTCGTAGAAGTCCACAGCATCAATGACATGACTGCGGCATTTGAAGAGGATATCCGCAAACAAGGCGGCAAAACAGTCATGGTGTGGAAAAAATAGATCTGTTGAAAGGATATTTAAAGCTGAAATGCTTCACAGAACAGGGAAGAAACTCAATATAATAGCCAGAGCGGTAATGCTGGCGCTTATCATAACAATTGCGTTACCGGGAACAGCGTTTGCGGCGGGAGATACTTCCGGGCTGCCTGTCGTAAAGCCGCGTGTCGTTACACGTGCTGAAGTTAACAAATACGCGTATTATAAGAATAAGAACGCGTCAAAAATACCAGTCATCACATATCACAAGATAGTATCCGACAAGGCTAAAAAGTCAAAAAAGTACAAAAATGACAAGTGGGCCGTATCGCAGAGCAATTTCAACAAACAGATGGAATGGCTCCACAAAAAGCACTACAGAACGATCAACTGTGACGAGTTCTATCTGTGGCGGCGCGGGAGAATAAAACTCCCTAAGAGAAGCGTGCTTATCACGATCGATGACGGGAATGCCGAAGCAATTGAAAGGGCGTACCCGGTCCTCAAAAAATACAACATGAAAGCTACTGCGTTCATCGTCGGAAGAAGTCCGCACAGAGGTCTTAAATGCGGAAACATTTCCATGGAAAGAATGCAGGAGATTCAGGAGAAATATCCGAGATTCGAGTTCCAGAGCCACACATACAACCTTCATGTAAGGAAAGCTGTAAAATACGGTTATAAAACGTTTATGAAAGACGCCGCAAAACAGAGGGAGGTTTACGGATTCGAATATCTGGCGTATCCATACGGAAAGAAGACAGATGCCATGATCAAAGCATATAAGAACAGCGGCATCAGAATGGCATTTTCATTCGGAGACTATGGTTTTGCCACCAGAAAGCAGAATATATACAAGATCAAGAGGATCGCTATTTTCGGCAATACATCAATGAGAAAATTCAAGAGATGGTGCAGATAGCGGAAAGGTGCAGATGGCAGAAAGCGCGGTTTTGAAAACAGCTGATAATGATATTAAAATCAGTGTAATAGTTCCGGTGTTCAATGTTGAGGAATATCTGAGAGAATGCCTGAAATCCTTACAGGAACAGGATATCGAAGAATTCGAAGCATTGCTTATTGATGACGGATCGACGGACGGGAGCCCGGAGATCGCAAAAGAGTTTGCGCGCCGGGATCCGAGATTCATCTATGTCCAGAGTGATAACTGCGGTCCCGGGGCGGCCAGGAACATTGCAATAAGCAGAGCCAGAGGGGAGTATCTGTGCTTTCTTGATGCTGACGATATTATTCCGCGGCACGCGTATTCAAGAATGCTGGAGGAAGCGGAAGATCATAACGCGGATATCGTAACAGGAAATGTGATGAGGCTTCGTGACGGAGTGCTGGGAACAGCAAGGCTGTTTGAGATTGTTTTCTCCCGGTACCGGCATGTGACAGATATCCATAAAAGTCCGATTCTGATATATGACTCCATTTCATGCAATAAGATGATCCGCAGATCATTCTGGCAGGAGAACGGGATCACTTATCCGGAAGGGATCACTTTTGAAGATATCCCGGTAACCTTCAAAGCATACTGCTGTGCCCGGAAGGCGATAATGCTCGATGAAATAGTATATTACTGGCGTGTCAGGGACGGAGCGACACAATCGATCACTCAGCAGAAAACTCTGACAATTGTAAATGACCGTCTCAACGCGCTCGGTATAGTAAACAGATACTGTGAAGAGCACGCGGTTGAAGACAGTATAATAAGTGCGTGGAAGTATAAGAATCTGACCATAGATCTTAATGTCCTGATCAACAAGGCTGTTGATTTTGATGATGAACAGCTGGAAGAAAGCTTATCTGTTATCAGAGAGTATATTGTTGAAAATGGGCTCGAAAGCGAGTTCAAACGTCTTCCTCTGCTGTATTATGAGAAATATAAAGCGATCGTAAACGAGGACATGGAGAAACTCAGAGAACTCAGACGGTTCCAGCTCGACCCGGCAAGTTCCATCAGGACAATGCGGGCAGGAGGGAAAATTCTGGGTGTATTCCCACGGAAGGTTCTTCCGTACCGCGTTGCCGACATGTCCGCAACGCTCGAAGCAGAACTGTTAAGGCAGAAGGCGACCAAGGTCGTCAATACCGGTGACAATCTGAAGATAACAGGGTGCGCCTATATGCGTTATCTTCCTGTAAGGAAACCGGGAGATGTGACGATGAATGCCTGGCTGATTGACAGAGACAGAAACAAAGCGCGTAATGTTTCACTCAGGCAGCATGACACAGCAACCCCTTTTGGCATCGAAAAGAAAAAGAACTCCAACAGAGTCGCGTACAGAGGAACAGGCTATACGATAGAGATCAGTCCCGGAGACTTTGACGGCCTGAAGCCGGGAAAGTACAAAGTGCTGATAGAGTGGCAGTCCTGCGGCAGGCGCAGAGAGGCGACGGTATCGGAACTGGACCGGAAAGAATTCTGCAGAGCGGCAGACAGATGGAACAGCAGATCAGAGAGAGTTTTATTATCCGTCACTGAGAAGAGAGAACCGGTTTTTACCGTGTCTGACAGGGCGGATCAGAGGTAAACTGAAAAATGTTTGAAACAGCAAAAGCTATTTACTATGAGCATAAATCTTTCAAAGACCAGATCGTCAGGCTGGCTAAGTCGGATCTGATCAAGACCTACCGCGGCGCTGCTCTCGGCTGGGCATGGGCAATCGTTAAGCCTCTGATCACGCTGCTGGTGTTCTGGTTCGCGTTTTCTGTCGGTCTGAGACATGGCAGGGACGTGGAAGGATATCCTTTTTTCCTGTGGCTGGTAGCAGGCTTTCTGCCGTGGTTCTTTATGCAGGAAATGATAACCGGCGGAGCCGCGTGTATCAGAAAATACAGGGCTCTCGTGACCAAGATGAAATTCCCGGTCTCTATCATACCGACTTATTTCAATCTTTCGCATTTATATGTCCATCTGGCATTGCTGGCGATCACGATTGTATTGTTTATGTGCTTCGGCCATTTGCCTGATATCTATATGCTGCAGATCCCGCTGTATATGCTCATGATGTTTGTGTACTTTACTGTCTGGAGCCTGTTCGCGGGTATGCTTTCAGCTATCAGTAAAGACTTTCAGAATCTGGTAAATGCCATGTCGACCGCGATCTTCTGGATGTCCGGTATTATCTACAATGTTGATGATATCGGCAACAGATGGATCAGGATCCTTCTGAAATTCAATCCGGTGACGGTAATATCCACGGGATACCGCCGGGTATTCATATATAAAAAATGGTTCTGGCAGGACAGGGTTTCTCTGGTGTGTTTTTGCATCACCCTTGCTATTACGGTCTTAGGAGCTCTATGGGCTTATAAGAAGCTGCGTAAGGAAATCCCGGATGTGCTCGGATAGAAAGCATCAGATAAGGAAGTAAAGCAGTCCGCATGAAAGCTTTTCGACAGGGGAAACGTGCCAATGGAAGATAACAGAAAAGAAGTCGTAGTCAGATTTGACAATGTGACTAAGCTCTATAAACTATATAAAAGCGACAGGGACAGATTCAAAGGCCTGTTCAACAAAAGAATACCGTATAAAGAAAACCGGGCAGTGAACAATCTGACCTTTGAAGTATACAAAGGTGAAAGCCTTGCTCTCTTCGGGCGTAATGGTGCGGGCAAGTCCACGATACTGAAGATGGTAACAGGAGTTACATTTCCGACCGAGGGAGAAATATTTGTAAAAGGCAAGGTCTGCGCGCTGCTGGAGCTCGGGGCAGGGTTTGATCTGGAATCCACAGGCAGGGAGAATATCAGGTTCAAATGCAGCCTGATGGGTATGACAGATGCCGAGATCGATGAAGTCGAGGAAGACATTGTTCAGTTTGCGGATGTCGGAGACTATATTGATCAGCCGCTCAGATCATATTCAAGCGGTATGAGAGCCAGACTTGGTTTTGCGATCAATGTCAACGCGAAGCCGGACATACTCATAGTTGATGAGGCTCTCAGCGTAGGAGATAAGAACTTCCAGAAAAAATGCAAGAACAAGGTCGCTGAGATCATGGCGGATGAAAACGTAACATTGCTGTTCGTTACTCATTCACTTGTGACCGCGAAGGACTTCTGCAGCCGGGGAATAGTCCTGGAGAAAGGACGCAAGCTGTTCGAAGGGGAGATTGATGAGGCGATCGAGTTCTACGATTCCAAGCACTAGTTCATACTAAAACTTTTACATAATCATATTTGCTTGCAAAGTACCGTAAAGCAATAAATACAGGAGGCAGTCAAATTGCAGGAGAAAACAGTTAAAGCTATCAAAGAAGCAACCGATTATATCACCGCTGAGATGAGTAAAGTCATCATAGGCAAGGACAAAGTCATCCGCAAGATCCTGATGGCTGTTCTGGCCAATGGACACATAATGCTCGATGATGTACCGGGTGTAGGAAAGACTTCCATCGCTGTCGCGCTGGGCAAGACTCTGGGCATGAACTACAACAGGATCCAGTTCACCCCGGACGTACTTCCATCTGACATCGTAGGATTCTCGATTTTCAACAGAGAGAAAGAACACCTGGTATATGTTCCGGGTGTCATCAATAATACCAATCTTCTCCTCGCCGACGAGATCAACCGTACATCCAGCAGGACCCAGGCGGCTCTCCTGGAGGCAATGGAGGAAAAACAAGTCACAGTAGACGGCAAGGCTTATAAGTTGCCTGACCCGTTCATCGTCATCGCGACCCAGAACCAGGTCGGCGCTGCCGGCACTCAGGTATTGCCGCATGCGCAGATGGACAGATTCCTCGTCAGACTTGCAGTAGGATATCCTGACAGAGAGAGCGAAATGGGGATCATCAAGGGCAGGCAGACAGCTGATCCTTATGCGGATATGAAGAAAATTGTCACTTCAGAGGCTGTCCGGTCAATGCAGGCTGCTGTCCTGCTGGTGACCATCAAAGATGAACTGGTAGGATACATAGCGGACCTCGTAGAGGCGACCCGCGCCAACAGCATGATAGAGCTCGGTATCAGCCCGAGAGGAGCCATTGCTGTCAGCCATATGGCCAAGGCATGCGCTATCATGAACGGCAGAGACTATGTCACGGAAGATGACATCAGAGACGTGTTCAACGACGTCTGCGCTCACCGTCTGATCCTGACTCAGAAGGCCCGCGCGGCTAACCTGACAGCATATGATGTGCTGCAGCAGATAATAAATAATGTGAAAGCACCTTATAGTGTATAGGAGCGGTTATCTGAAAGATGCTTAAAAGACGTATTACCTGCATCCTGCTGATACTGTCAGCTCTTATACTGTACTTCTTTGACAATGAGACAGTGACACTTGCGCTGCTGGTGTCGCTCATTGTGATGCCTGCAGTTTCCATCGGACTGCTTGCGCTGTCAGGAAAGCACCTTGGGATATCCATGCAGCGCAATGCTGAAATGGAAGGGCAGATCGCGTCAGGCAAAGCTGCTGCGGATAAAGACCGGAACGACAGTGAGATAACCGCAGTGCACCCGGTAATGCGTGTCAGCATTGAGAACCCGGATATCATTCCGATCGCCACAGTCGAGTCGGAGATCGTATGTGAGAATCTCCGCACCGGTGAGGCAGACAGCTACAATGTCACGTGCAGACCGCGTCCGCGCAGCACTCAGGATATTGACCTGGAAATCATTCCTGAGCATGCGGGCCGCTATTCAATATCTGTGGCAAATGCTGTAATGAGTGATCCTCTCCAGCTTGTCAGAAGGGATACAGCCTGCCATGACAGGGAGTATATAACAGTTCTGCCGGAGACCTTTGACATGCAGCTGACGTATGCCAGCGACGCGGCAATGCTTGAGAATGACAGATCTACTGACAGCCGCAGAGGAAATGACCCGGGAGAAGTAAGGGCAATCAGAGAATATGTAGCAGGCGATCCGGTCAGGAACATTCACTGGAAACTGTCAGAGAAAATGGACAAGCTTCTGGTCAAAGAACTCGGTACTCCGATCACTGATCAGTTTCTTGTCATATTTGACACAGGGCATGAGATCAGCCGTGACCCGGTCGCTCTGGAAGCGACTGCATCGGTATTCATGTCGCTGGTCGAGACACTCAGGCGTGACTGCTCCGGACTCTCGATAGGGTGGACAGATCCTGAGACCGGAAAAGCAGTATTCAGAAGGATCAACAATAAAGAAGACATTACCGCTGCAGCGGACGAATTCCTCGCTGTACCGGCATCAATGCACAGCGCGTTCAGACATATAGAGAGGGATATTTCTGAGAGCAGATACGCGCACATCATTTTCGTAGGATCCATGATCCCTGAGGGAATAGAAGCGATAGCAAACGGCTGCATGGTGACAGTCCTACTCTGCGGGGAGACCGGAACATGGACCGAAAGCAATGTGACGATTACGGGATTCGAACCAAGAACTGCGAGAGAAGACCTCGCAGGCATTGAGGTATAGACACTAATTGAAATTACAGATTCCATCAAGAAAAAAGAATAGATCCGACATCACCGAACCGGAAAGCGCGGTATTCGATCTGACAGCCGGCAATGCGGGGAATGAGAATGAAGTATTCGGTCTGACCGACTCTGATGAGGACGCGTTTGAGGTCAATGTACGTAATGAGGACGCGCTGATCAGACCGCTCAGCATTCAGGGGAACAAGAGATTCCTGCTGAGAGATCTGCAGACCAATCTCTCGTCTGCATTCATCATTATGTCCTTGCTTGGCCTTATGGTGACGGCTGCAGGAGAAACCAGCATGCTGTTCTTCATGTTCCCGGGATTGATAGTGTACATGCTGTTTGCGACACTCGGTTCCGTTGATGATGAACGGATCGGGCGTATCCGGCTGTATATTGCAGTTGGTATCGCGGTGCTGCTGGTTGCGGCGCTGGTTGTTCTGCGCAAGTATATCGGAAACGGGCTGGCGCTGATAATGAACAGTTTCTATGATTACGCAGAGGTCGCTCAGGCGTACGTATATGAAAGGTTCAATGTCGGTACGACAGGAGACAGCAATCCATACCGGTGCATGTGGATCGCGACTGTGTGGATCTCGATACTGACCGGTCTGATAACGGCCCTGCCTTCTGCCGGGGTCAGAAGGATCATAGCGCTTGCTGTTGCCGCGTTCTCTATGCTGGCATTTGCATACTACGGGATGATTCCGTCCTGGGCCTGCATTGCTGTTATTGCAGTTGCGCTCATCTTCGAACTCTCACGCGGCAGCATCCTGTCGACGCTGGCGGTTCTTGCAGCCGTTATGATAGTTTTCGGTGCCGTGATGCTTATTGATCCGGGTGAAAACTATGGCATCTCACGCGCGGATGAGAATTTCAGAGACAGATTCGCGTTCAAATCTTCATATCTGGAGAAAGACACTGAGTCTCTCGATGACCTCACTGAAATAGAAGAAGACCAGCTGGACCCGCAGAACAGGGAAAATAATGAAGGCTCCGGAGTTCTGGATGGACACAGAGGTCTGGTCATCGCTATTGTGCTGGTACTGATACTCGCGGCTATCGGAGCAGGGGTCCTGATGTTCATGAAGCGCATCAGACAACGTCAGGCGGAGCACCGTGCAGGTATAGACAGCGCAGATCCAAAACAGGCAATTACTGCTATTTTCCCGTATGCTGTCAGGTGGCTCCAGCCTGCGGGAATAGATACCTCAGGAAAAACGTTCCCGTCTCTTGTACCGGCTATCCGGAGCGAGGTATCGGAAGAATACGCGGACCGCTTTACAGGTATGTATGAAATGTGGAAAGAAGCCGCTTACAGTGATCATGGAATGACAGAAGACAACAGAACAGAAATGAAAGCCTTCCTTGACGATACCATCTCCATGATCAGGGATAACAGCGACCTGAGCACCAAAATCGCAGCCACTGTCAAGTATGCGCTCTGACAGACATTTTTATCAGGGATTATATTGAAAGAAATGAAGCATTACACACGTCAGATCAAATTAATACTGCTCACCGCGTCAGTCTTAGTGCTGATGCTGGCTTTGTGCGGCTGCAGGACCAGAGTTACCAACAACAGCGAAGTTGCTGATGTTATGTATGATGAGACCGGCTATATGCAGGAAGAGTATCAGATGAGGCGTGATGAGCTCAGCCTCTCAACTGCGCCGAAACCGCTTTTTACCGGATGGGGTTCGCCGGATGGTGACATGGATCCGGAGTATTATGAGGGAGACAGCCAGGCCCTCGAAGATTTTGATCCCGATGAGTATGCCGAGGATGTTGAGGAACCGGAAGGTCCTGCAGATGCCGGAAACTCACCTGGCAGCACTCCTAAGCAAAGAGCGGGAAGCAGTCCGTCAGTCAGACGCAGACCGGGAAACAGCGGATCCTCAAGCAGCAATAATACCGGCAAGGACAAAGATAAAGACAAAGACAAGGGTAAATACAAGGACAAAGACAAGGATAAGGATAAAGACAAGGAAGAGGGTGTAACCGTAACATTTGATGCCAATGGCGGAACCTGTGATACCAAGTCAATTAAAGTCAAGACCGGCAGCGCATATGGAGACCTGCCGACGGCCGTCTGTGACGGATATGATTTTGAAGGGTGGTTCACCAAAAAAACCGATGGCAAGAAGGTTACTTCAACCACCAAGATGAATGCCACCAGGGATCATACGCTCTATGCTCACTGGAAAGAGGCAAGAGAGCCAAGCAAGGCAGTATACGTGGTCACATTCAATATTAATGATGATGGTAACGGAGCAACTTTCACTTCCGGGGGCTCGCCGATGGAGGTGGAGGAAGGTGGAAACTACGGAACCCTCCCGACAGTGGTATGGGAAGAGTGGATTTTCGATGGATGGTATACAGAACCTGAAGGAGGAAAACGCATCGATGACGGAGATTCATTCACTGCCAATCAGGATCAGACCCTCTATGCTCATTGGACTCCAAAGCCAGCATACGAGATCTGGAGCAATAGATTCGCAGATACTGTAAACCAGATTCAAGATGAGGACAAGCCGAAATACAAGTTGCTGATGGATGATGAAAAGGCAGAAAAATTTCTTGATGACTGCCATTTCCAGAACTCCGACGAGTATGAGTTTGCTGTCTACTTCGGATCAACAGAAGAAGCTGGTAAAGCTGCAGAGGAAGCAGAAATTGATGGCGTAACGATATATGTGATTCCACAAGAGGCTATCAAGGGAAGCACAAAAGATGAATTAAAGCTTCTGTACAAAATGCTGCTGTATAGTGAATTCTTTGATTATGAGGATGAAATTAACAAGGCAATAAATGAGCTTGATCCTAAAGGTGATTGTGGTGTAATTGAAAAACTCTGATATATGGTTTAGGGAGATTGGTATTGAGCGGTAAAGAGAGAAAACAAGGCAAGATCGCAATAATAAGCCGCGAGAGTGACACGAAGACTCTGGATATCGAGATGCTGGAGCGCGAGCTCCTCAGCCGCGGGCATGAAGTGAGGACTCTGTGCCAGCTGCTGACGAAAGACAAGGGAGCCGCAACTGCCGGTTATCTTGGCACGGTCATGAAGCAGGAATCAGCTATTACATGGGCGGATGTGGTTGTTGTAGACACCTATATCATCCCTGTCAGCATGCTTCCTCATACAGGAAGGACCAAGGTGATCCAGATGTGGCACGCCCTCAGCGCTGTCAAGAAATTCGGCTGGCAGACAGTCGGCAGCCCTGACGGAACAGCTGAGAGAACAGCCAGAATGATGAGGATGCACAAGGGCTATGATTATGTGCTCGCGCCGAGCGGTCCGACTGCAGATCATTTTGCTGAGGCGTTCAGAACAGACAGGAGCAAAATGGTCAAACTGGGTCTTCCGAGGATAGACTATATCCTCGATGTGACGCAGGGTGACGGCCGCTACAGAGCGATCGGCGAGATGTATGCTCTGTATCCGGATCTTGCCTCAAGCGAGAAAATCGTAGTATTGTATGCGCCGACTTTCCGCAAGGGCAGCATGCCGGATGTCAAAGGGCTGGCAGAGGCGCTCGACCCTGACAGATACGAACTGATCGTCAGACTTCATCCGCTTTACAAGACAGACGAAGAACTGCCGCAGGGAGATAACATCCATTATGAGGACAGCATCCCTACGTATGACCTGCTTGCAGCAGCCGATGCTGTTATCAGCGACTACTCATCACTGGTCGTTGAGGCAACTCTGGCGGACAAACCGATGTATCTTTATACCTACGACATAGACTCCTACAGAGAGACAACAGGTCTCAACATGGAGCTTGAGTCCGAGGCGATAGGCAAGTATGTTTTCAGAGACGCAAAGGCGCTTGCTGAAGCGATGAACAGGCAGCTCGACAGCAAGGCGAAACACAGCAGAGAGCCGGAGGATCCTTATGACATGGAGGCTCTGAGAACTTTCAGAGACAAATATATAGATATCAACACGGAAAACTGCACCGGACAGCTTGCTGATTTTATAGAAAGCCTGATCAGGTAGCGGCAACACAACGGACCATATGGGAATCACAAAACAATTCAAGAAAGTAGTTTTCGACATAGCGAAGAAGAACAAAGCGTTCCGCATTGCTTTCAGGGGCAGCAGGGACGCCGCTTACCGTGCCAAAATGACGCTCGATGAGCCGTTCGGGAAGATCGATGACAAGCTCGTCTATTTCCAGACTTTTTCAGGCCGCGGATACAGCGATTCACCGAAAGCAATGTATGAATACATGATGAAGGCGCCTGAGTACAGGGATTTCAGATTCGTGTGGTCGTTTGTCGACCCGGATAAGTTCTCTTTCCTCAGAAATGACAGAACACAGCTCGTGAAGTTCCGCACCAGAGCAGACAACATAGCTCTTCGCAAGGCAAAATACTGGATCACCAACTACAGGATGCTCAATCACCAGTATCCGCGCAGAGGGCAGATCTATGTTCAGTGCTGGCACGGCACACCGCTCAAGAGACTCGGATATGATCTCGAGTCCAGCGACAATGTCATGAACTCCACCAAGGAGATCCGGAGCAAATACAGATCGGACGCGAAGAAGTTTTCATATATCATCTCGCCGTCTCCGTTCACGACAGAGAAATTCGCTTCAGCGTGGAATCTCATTAAGACACACCAGACCGGCAAGATCATCGAAGAGGGCTACCCACGTAATGACAGGCTGATCACGACGACTCCTGAGGAGAGGACAGAGATCAGGAAGAGCCTCGGTGTCGATGGGAAGAAAGTCATCCTCTATGCTCCGACCTGGCGGGACAACCAGCATACCAGCGGCGAGGGTTATACTTACAAGACAGAAGTAGACTTTGATAAGCTGCAGGCACAGCTTGGAGACGAGTACGTAATACTCTTCCGGGCACACTACCTCGTAGCTAACAGTTTTGACTTCGACAAGTATGCAGGATTCGTGGAAGACGTATCATCCTACAGTGACATCAATGATCTGTACATTGCCGCAGACATCCTGATCACCGATTATTCGAGCGTCTTCTTTGACTACGCCAACCTGAGAAAGCCGGTCATATTTTATATGTATGACCTTGAAGAATACGCAAATGAACTCAGAGGATTCTATTTCTCTCTTGATGAACTGCCGGGGCCTATCGTCAGGGACGAGGACGCGCTGATCAGAGAAGTCAGAGCATGCGACGGCTGGCAGCCGGATGAGAAATATGAGAAATTCTGTGAAAAGTACAACCCGAAGGATGACGGACATGCGTCAGAGAGAGTACTGGCGCGCATCATACAGAGATAACGGAGGGGATCAGAAATGGCATCATTCATCAAGAAAGAACTGAAAAACGTCATGACGCTGTATTATCTGATGAAGCTGGATAAGAAAGTGCCGACGGATAATAAGAAAACCAAAGCCCGCCAGGACAGGCTCGTGCACAAAACGATGAAGAGGGCATATGATCATGTCCCATATTACAGGGCTATTTTTGAAGAAAAGGGACTCACTCCTGCAGACTTCAGATCCACTGAGGACCTCGTAAAGTTCCCGGTGATGACCAGGAAGGATCTCCGTGAGTGGATGCAGAGCGAATTTGCCGCCCATCCTGACCAGGCGGAAGACTGGGAGATCTTCAGCACAAGCGGATCTTCAGGAGTGCCGCTCAAGTTTGCGCTGACTCACAGGGAAGCAGCCTGCATGAACGCCAACTGGATCAGAGTTCTGATGTTTGCCGGCTACAAACCGTTTACCGGCAAAATGCTCTCGTTCCTCACCACACATTCCAAGGTCGACCCTAAGAAGGGAGACTCCTGGGTACAGAAACTCGGCATCATGAGACGCAAGATCGTTCCTGAGCACCTGTATGTCGGCGAAGGCATGAGGGACCTCATCGAACTCGTCAATGACTACAAGCCGGACTGCCTCTGCTTCCGTAAGAATGTACTGGTAAGAATGGCGCTCTATGCCAAGAGCCATGGCATGACTATCCATCAGCCTAAGGTCTACACACCTGTAAGCGAGATGGTGGACGAGATCACAAGGAAACTTCTGCTCGAGACATATGGTCCGGGACTCATGGACGCATATGGCTGCAATGAGACAGGAAGCTGCGCGGTCAGACTGCCGGGTAAGGATCTGTATTACATCTATGCGGATACACATGTGCTCAATCTGATCGATGAGAACGGTAATCTTGCTGATGAGGGCAGGATCATAGGCACTACACTGTATAAGAGAGACTTCCCTATCATCAATTATGAGATCGGAGATACCGCGACATCCGAGACAATTGACGGCCTCAGATACATCAGGACGATCAAAGGCCGTACTAATGATATGGTCAGACACGCGGACGGGACAGAGACGTCAGCAACAGAGCTGATGAAGATCCCTAACGGCATCGTTGGCATCGCCCAGTTCAGATATGTGCAGACAGCGCTTGACGAGATCCATATTCTGCTCGTCAAGGATCCGGGCAGCAACGAGAACAGTAAGGAAGATATAGAGAAATTCTACGAAAAGAAGGTCGAGGAGCTTTACGGCCGTCCTGAATACAAGCTGGTATTCGAGTGGATGGATGTGATTCCGCCTGATGAGAACGGCAAAATGAGATGTTTCATCTGCAAAGTGCCGTCAGAGGACAAGTAAGAGAACCGGCAGGAGAACATGCTCGATTCGATAGTAAAACTACTGGAAAAAACGAATAACGTCACCCGCAGCACGTATTTCTGGAACGCTGCCAGCGCTATGATACTGGCAATGCAGAGTCCGGTGGTGCTTGCAGTTGTCAACAGGACCAACGGCGGCGAAGATGCCGGCATCTTCTCGATAGCTATAGCGATAGCCAATCTGATGCTTTTCCTCGGCCAGTACGGGCTCAGGAAATATCAGTCCTCGGACATCAACCAGCAATTCTCCTTCGGAGAATATCATGCTCTCAGGCTCCTGACCTGCGGATCCATGGTGCTGATCTGTCTGTTGTACTGTATCTACGGAGCTGTTTTCAGAGACTATACGCGGGACAAGTTCCTGATCGTATACATCGTATGTATCATCAAGACTGTTCAGGCATATGCCGATGTGCTGCATGGTCATCTCCAGCAAAGAGGGCGTCTTGATGTAGCATGCAAGGCGTCAGCTTTCCGTTATGGTGTGGAGCTGCTGATATATATAGCGGTCCTGATCCTGACACACAACCTGCTGCTGGCTGTTTCGGTGTGTCTGGCAGTGACGATCGTCATCATGTTCCTGACATCGTATAATGCGACAACTCATTATACGGACAGCATGAAGCCGCAGATAACCGGAGAGAAATTCAGACTGCTCATGATAGAGGGCTTTCCTCTGTTCGTCAGCATGTTCCTCAACATGTATATAGGCAATGCGCCGAAATACGCCATCGACGCCTATCTGACAGACGATATCCAGGGCATATACAATATGATTTTCATGCCTACATATGTAGTGCAGATGGTCACACAGTTCATCTTCAATCCTGTACTGACTGTGTATGCTGAACTGTGGCTCAGCCACAGCAAGGATAAATTCCGCCGGCTGCTCAGGATGATCAACAAGATGATGCTGATCGTACTGGGACTTGCGGTCCTGGCAGTCGCAATAGCTGCGACGATAGGTATCCCGGTCCTGTCGGTCGTATTCGGGTCAGACCTGTCAGACTACAGGAGAGAACTCTGCGTGATCATGGTAGCAGGAGGCATGCTCGGATACAGCATATACTTCAGCACTCTGATCGCAGTCATCAGAGCGCAGCGTCCGCTCATCATATGTTATGGCCTGGTAGCGATAGCAGCCAAGCTCATGTCTGGATGGTTTGTATCCAACTATGGGATCATGGGCGCTGCTGTACTGAACGCCGCGCTCATGACAGTACTTGCGCTGTCACTGCTGGTCGTTACGGTATACGCGCTGAGAAAGGAAAAGAAGCGGGTATTTGAACAGACCGCATGAAAAAAGGGGATGCGCAGGACGCATCCCCGTATTATATCCGACTATTCGACTGTAATATGTATATTATCGAGAGCCTTGTGGAGCAGCGCGACTGCGTCATCGAGGCTCTTGCCTTTTGTTATGACATGTCCGATGCGGTGAGGGCCTACCCTGAACGCATGAACAGGATCACCCGGCTTGTAGTCGAACTGTACTTCGACAATATCCGGATCAGGTTCATTGAGATCTTCTTGAGATACGATGTGACCGTCTTTATCCGACATGAGGAGCATGCTGGCGTTAGGAACACCGCCTGCCGGCAGGTCAGGATCGACCTCCGGCGTGAAGTCCACCTTCTCACCGACCGCGACGCGGAGAATCTTCTCATAATAGTCGAATCCGTAGAAGATCGAGGTCAGTTCAGCAAGACAGGTCGCGCCCGATCTGCCGCCGATCTCCAGTACATAGGTCTTGCCGTCTTTCATTATGAAGTCAGCATTGATGGCGCAGTTGTCAAGTTTCATTGCTTCAACAGCTTTGCGCAGCTGCGCGCGCGCATCCTCAATGAAATCAGGATCGAGTTCGAACGGAGCAAAATGCCCGATCGGAACTCCTGTATCGCCCTTGAACACATAGTCGCCGTGAGGCAGGATGAATTCCAGCTTGCCGTCCTGCACGAACGCCTGAGCACCGAACTCATCACCTTCTATGTATTCCTCAACGATGAAATAATCGGAGCGGGTATTCTCAAGAACGATGTTGCGTGCATGGTCGAACTGATCCGGAGAAGTCACCTTGACGATACCGCGGCTTCCCGAAGAATCGACAGACTTGAACATCAGAGGCAGCTGCAGATGGCTGATCGCGTCTTTGAAATATTTGTTGTCAAAATATATCTTGCGGTATCTGGCGGTCCTGACACCGTTGGCTTCATAAGCTTCTTTCATCTTGAGCTTATCAGTCGCGATCTCGGCGGCTCTGGCCGTCAGGCCTTTGAGACCGAGGGCATCACATACCTTGCCGATGGTGATAACAGCAACGTCAGTTCCCGCTGTCACGATCCCGTCGACCTGCTCGCGTCTGGCTATGCTGAGGATCTTGCGGTAGTCGGTCGTATTCTCATAATAGACCTTGTCCGCGTATTTGAAACCCGGGTAATTGCCTGCGATACTTGTAACAACAGTGTATATTCCGAGTTTTTTAGCTGTCTTGATGAGCGGTACCTGATAGGTGCCTGCGCCGAGAATGAGAATCTTCTTCATAATATCTCTAAGACTCCTTTTCTGCTTCTTTGTCTCTTCCCTGATAGAATTGCCGTACTACGAACTGCGGATCGCGCGTCATCCCCTGAAACATCCTGCCGAGATACTCCCCGATTAGACCCAGGAACAGCATGATAAGACATGACAGGAAGAATATGCTGACGATCAGAGAATACCAGCCGACCGCGCTCGTAGGAGCGAAGATCTTCTTGAGGACTATCGCTACAGCTCCCAGGATACTGAGTATGGATATGAACGCCCCGACCCGGGTCGCTATCCGCAGAGGGACGATGGAATATCCCATGATGTTGGACCACAGAGCGATCAGTTTGCTCAGAGTGTATCCCGATGAGCCATATGCTCTGTCAAAATGTTTGACCGGCACACTTGCAATGTTGCGGGTCGTCCTGAGGAACAGGCCCTGCAGGTGAGTGTAGTGGCTCTGGTACTGGATGACATAATCCCTGACGAACTTCCTGATGATCCAGAAACTGGATGTTTTGAGTTCCTTAGGCTTTCCGATCAGGATCCTGACCGATATGTAGTTGAGCCAGCTGCCGAAATTGCGGAACAGGCTGTGGTGCTTCTCAGGATAGTAACCATATACAATGTCATATCCCTGATCGAAAGTCTCGAACAGCAGCGGCAGCTGTGAAGGATGAGTCTGCATGTCATCATCCATGGCTATCAGGACATCGCCCTCAGCATAATTAAGGCCGGCCATCACAGCGTTGTGCTGACCGGAGTTCTGAGCGAGCTCAACGACATTCACAAACGGATATTCATCGGCAAGAGCTCTCAGCTCGCAGATGGTGTCTCCGCCATCCGGTGAGCAGTCATCGACCAGAACGAACTCAAACGGAGTCTTGCCCATTTCCTGCATTTTCTCTGCAGTCATTTCGACGACCTGTCTTATGGTGTGAACTGATTTATAGCATGGAATTATGATCGAATACAGCATGTTTTCTCCTTTTTCCTTCATCCGAAAATTCTAATATATTTGAGCCTTTTTATCAACATATTTGGCGTTTTATCCGGCCGCTGTTTTGACAGGCAAAAATCGCTGAAACCCAGATGTAAAGCGGACTTCACTAACAAAATGTAAGGTTAAAATAACTTAATATTAATGGGTATAAAGCTTTGTTGAAGCGCAAAAAAACGAGCGTTACAATGGTGGCACTCGTTAAATCATGTCTGTATAAACAGAGGTAATCAAAATGAAAACTATACGATCGAAAAGGAGTATCACGGTCGCCGTGATAGTAGTGTTAACGTTGCTCTTTTCGATGATGATGAGCATCACAAGCGCGGACGCGCTGAGCACCGGCAATGCTACCGGCAAAGTCAACGGAAGAGGGGCTGTACTCAGAAAGACTGCCAGTCCCTTCGGCAAGAAGATAACAGTACTTAAGAACAATACGACTCTTACGATCAGCCAGGAAGTGTTTTCTTCCAAAACCAGCACCTCTGCCAAGAACAGGTGGTATTATGTCAAGGCCGGAGGGAAGACGGGCTACATCCGTTCAGACCAGGTCAAGACCATCAGATATAAAATCGTAAAGGGCAAGGTGACATCCGCAGTGAAATACCGCAGCGGTGCCGGCTCAGCCATGCCTTCAAAAGGTTCTCTTAAAAAGAACGCCACCATCGAAGTGCTTCTGACAGCCAAGGCAAAAGGTTCGGGCACAACATGGTACAAGTTCCGGATCGGCTCAAAATGCTATTATGTGTCATCCAAATGGGTCAAGCTGACAGGATATAAAACTCCGGTGAAACCATCGTTCAAGGTGTCTGAGCTGAGATATCCGACTAAACTCACAGAGGGGTCGAAGTTCACGATCAAAGGCAAAATTACTTCCAATGTCAATATGAGCAAGGCTGTTGTTCAGGTCCGCAACAAGGCCGGCAAGGCGGTTATATCCAAGACTCTCACAGTAAACAGCAAGAACTTCAGCATACTTAAAGCGGACAAGTACATCACATTCGGCAAATTGTCTCCGGGATCATACACATACGTAGTCAGTGTTTATGTGAACGGCAAGGCATATAATCAAGTCAAAAAAACGTTCACAGTAGCCAAAAAACCGGCACCGGCAGCCCCGAAGCCGCAGACATCTGCCGGTAAGACGACTGCGGCGGCTGCAGAAACACAGACCTCGCAGCCTGTATCAGCCGGAGACGGATCCGTGACGATCAAAGATGTCAGAGCTCCTCAGACCCTCTATGAGGGAGGCGCGTTCACTGTCAAGGGAATTATCCAGAGCAGCGCAGCAATCAGCAAGGTCGTGATCGGCGCGGTGAACAGTTCAGGAAGCTGGCAGATATCCGTTTCTAAGAATGTAAACGCGAATACATTCGATGTTCTGACTGCAGATAAAGATCTGAGATTCGGTACACTTCCTGTCGGCAGCTACACCTACAGAGTTATCGCTACCGTTAACGGCAAGGACTGTACTCTTGTCAATCAGGCATTCAGTGTCAAGAAGGCAGCGAAAGCGGAAAGGATCACCAATAAAGCATTTGAGCTGGCATGGCCTGCAGGCACATCGTCATCAAAGTACAGCTATGGTGAAGGAAGCCCGACAGCTGCGTACAGACTGGCGCTGGAATCAGCATATCCTAACCGCGGCAGCTGGGGAGAGGCGCCTAGAGCTGGAGCAAGCTGTGACGTATTCGTAGGAACAGTCCTGCGGGCAAGCGGGGTAGACCCTTCGGCTCCGAGAGGGCTGTCAGAGCAGTTCCCATACTACAAAAGCAAGACCGGTCTGTACACCAAGGTCAACTATACGGGGAGCAGGAGCCAGCTGAGATCGGGAGATATCATCATGTTCACCAGGAAGGCAGGCAATACTCACACCTGCATCTACCTCAAGAAGAACGGAAAGGAATACATCGCGGAGGCCAATTATACCCATACTTACGGAATGATAGTATCAGGATCAGGTACTATAGACAGCAAGCTGACACTCAGTGATAAGAAAGAGATGCTTGTATACAGAATAAAAGAATAATCGCAAATAGTTCTGCGAATTACCTGAAGTTTCCCGCGTATGCGGGAAACTTTTGTTATAATAATAGAATAGGGCATAAAAATTAAAGAACAAGGCGGAAATAAGATGAACAAAAAAGGCACCGGACGCAACTGGCTGATATCTGCAGCAGTTAATATACTGATAATGGCAGCTGTACTGATCGGCACGCATATGGTATATGAGACGAATGATGATTACGCGATCGCTTCGCGCATCGTCGACGGCGTGGCAGAAGTCAATTTCGTGAATTACTATCTCTGCAGGATCCTCATATCTCTGCAGCAGATGCTGCCTCAGATGAACGCATATGTTCTGGCTCAGGCGGGAGGCTCACTGCTTGCGTTCATATGCATTTACAAACTGATCCTCGACGCAAGTGACCGCAGATGGATAAGGATCACCTCAGCGATGGTGATAGCATTGTTTTCCATCGATCATTACTGCACGCTGCAATTTACCAAGACAGCGGCTCTGCTGATCGTCGCGGGCCTGATGCTGCTTGCTGACAGTATCACTGTCAGACGCAATGTTCTCTATTATCTTGCCGGCATCATACTGCTTTATACAGGAGTCGCGTTCAGGATAGACGGGCTTATTGCGGCGATCGGATTTACAGGTCTGTATCTGCTCAAATGGCTCATCGAAAACAGACACACCGTCAGGGAAGAGGGCTATTTCAAGCCGCTGAGAATCTGTATCTATATAGTTCTGATCGCGTGCGTTGCCGGCTGTTATGGATTCGAACATATGTCGTATGAGGCGAACACGGCTACAGACGAGCTCAAGACATACAAACAGTACAGCATACTCAGATCTGCCTACGTGGACTTCCCTGTGTTTGACAATTACGATGACAGCGCCGCAGCCTACGAGGCGGCAGGATTCTCGAAAAATGACCTTGATCTGATCGATCACTGGTATTTTGACTATGACGGGGCGGCCAGCGCGGAAAATCTTGAAAAGATCCTCAGTATTGACAGCGCGGATGAGAGACCGGCATATACTGCCGGTCAGGCGGCAAAGCAATTCATCAAAGTCACGAAGAAGTCTGTTCTGTCGCTTGACTTTACCGGAATACACCTGATAATATTGTGCTTCCTTGCAGTATGGATGGCGATCTCACTGCATCCGCGCCACTGGATCTATATACTGGCTGTCGGGGGACTGGCTGCGTGTATGTACCTGGCTCTGTATTATATGCAGCGTCCGCAGTACAGGGCTCTGTATATAGCGGATATCGGCGCTGCGATGTGGCTCCTGTACGCATTTGCCAGGGCAGCCGGAGACAAGGAAGAGAAAGGCAGAGCTCACAGCAGACCACTGGCAATCGTCGGGGTATGCACCTGCCTTGCTGTAATACTGCTGCTGGCTCCTGCTTACCGGGGATGCATGAAGGCATATGAAAAAGCCGGAAAGAAAGTCATGCCGGCAGAACTCGCTGAATACATGGCGGAGAACGATGAAATTTTCTTCGTCTGCGCTACTCAGGAAAAAAAGTCCAGCGCCGGCTATATCAAGCCATGGAAGGCTCCGGATACATACACTGAACGCAACTGTATCGGTACAGGCAGCTGGGGAACGATGTCACCTTATGTACTCGGCAAACTCGCGGCATACGGTTTGACCAATCCGATCAGGGACCTGATCGATAATGACAAGGCCTATTATGTAGGCAATAAGCGGATCGGGAAGCTGACAGAGTACTATAACAAATGGTACGGCGGTGACGGGAAGACCATCACCATGGAAAAGGTGACGACTAAAGGCGGATACGATATATGGAAGGTAGTAACTGTTCCTGCTGCATAGTTTAGTATTTATTTGAAGAAATAACTTTTATTTGCGTCCGGATTGAAGTATAATTATGCCAAAGGCAATATAAACTGGAAAGAATGGTGGTTTTTATGAAGAAATATACGAAGAGATGGGCGATCTTATTGATCCTGGCCCTCATTTTCACTTCGAGCGGACTGAGTGTATTCGCTGAAGGTACAGATGGTACTACTGCACCTCAGACCACTCAGGAGACTCAGGCGACTCAGGAGGAGGCAGCACCTCAGGCTAATATCACTTACCTGATTGCCTATCCGGGAGCAAAGCAGTCTGCCAATCCTAACAGCGGTACTGTAACACTGTACTGGATGGCTAACAATGCAGTCAGGTATGATGTGTTTATCTACAGCACTTCACAGAAGAAATGGGTAAAAGTCGCAAAAGATCTTACCAATTCCAATGTGAGAGCGCTTCCTGCACACAACAGAAAGGCACCTGGCAAGAAGGTCGTATCATATACCGCAACCGGGCTGGATCAGTATAAGACGTACTCATTTATTGTCCGCGCATACAATTCAGAGAACGCCTGGACACAGAAGACTATCAAGAAGCAGCCGATCAGACCGATCAACTATGTATTTACAATGAAGGGAACGGTCAAACTTTCCTCACATGCCGGAAAGTCTCAGTCGATCACTCTTAAGAAGGGTGAGCAGGTCAAGGCATACGGTTTCTCCAAGGGTAAATACATCTTCAAGAGGAAAGGCAGTATCTTCTATGTGAATAAGACCAGATGTAAGAAAATTTATGCTAACTATGCTAAGAACTACAACTACAATCTGGCAGAAGCAGAGAACTACGTAAATACTGCTAATTTCGGAAGCAACAGCAAGAATACACTTATCTGGGTCAGCACATACTGCCAGCACGTATACTACTTCAAGGGATCAAAGGGTAACTGGAAGTGTGTCAGAGACTGGGAGTGCTCGACCGGAGCAGCTACGACACCGTCGCCTACAGGCAACTATGGAAATAAAGAGATCCATAAGTTCATCAGATGGAGACATGGTCTTCAGTACTGGACATGCTACTCCACACTGAATGCTTTCCACAGCAAACAGCGTAGCTGGAAGATGGGCAAGCCTGCGTCAGGAGGCTGCATCAGGAACGAACTTGCGAATGCTAAGTGGCTCTACAATCATGTTCCTAAGAAGACCAAGACAATCATAGGTTAGGTTGGAGTTGCTTCTGTTCACAGTTAGTTAATTAACCAGTAAAGTCCCGATCTGAATAAGGTCGGGGCTTTATCGTTGAATTCAGCAGTTACATCAGAAAAATCAGTATGGCTTTTACTTCTATCGTATTTGCCCTGTTCGTCGGGGTTACCCTGTTAATATATTACCTGCTCCCGCTCGGGAAGAGGCAGTGGACAGTATTGCTTATAGCGAGTTACTTCTATTATGTATATAACAGCTATAAATATACTGTCTTTATATTGTTTACAACGATTACGATATATCTTGCCGCCAGAATGATCAGCGCGATATCGGCATCTGCTTCCGCGAAGATCAAGGCGCAGAAAGGCGTATGGAGCAGAGAAGAGAAGAAAGCATTCAAAGCCGGGATGGACAAGAGGAAAAAGACCGTGCTTACCGTTGCTTTGCTTCTCAACTTCGGCATACTGTTTGCGCTCAAATATCTGAACTTCCTCGCGGGCGGGCTGATGCATCTCATCGGGCATCAGTCCGGGGATACACAGATCATCAGTCTGCTGCTGCCGCTCGGTATCTCTTTCTATACGTTTCAGGCTACGGGATATCTGATCGATGTATACAGAGACACCATACCGGCAGAAAAGGATCTGTTCAGATTCGCTCTGTTCGTATCATTCTTCCCGCAGATCGTCCAGGGACCGATCAGTGCTTTCGATCAGCTGGGAACACAGCTGTTTGAGCATCACAGGCTCGAGTGGAAGAACTGCAAGAGAGGATGCGAACTGATACTCTGGGGACTGTTCAAAAAGCTTGTAGTCGCGGACCGCATGTTTGCCGCGATCAATGAGATCGCCGGAGATTACAAGTCCTACGCGGGACAGATCATACTTCTGACCGGCCTGATGTATGCGCTCCAGCTCTATGCTGATTTCTCGGGAGGGATCGACGTCGCAAGAGGCGTAGCCGGACTGTTCGGTATCAATATCGAGATAAACTTCAGACAGCCGTATTTCTCCCGGTCCATCAATGAATACTGGAGACGCTGGCATATCACACTCGGCGCGTGGATGAAGAAATACGTGTTTTATTCTCTGGCTGTATCCGACCTGTTCCTTGCCTGGAGCAAGAGCATGGGGAAGAGCAGGTTCGGCAAGACAGCAGCGGGAAAACACATATCCCGTACTCTGCCTACGGCCCTGTCATCGCTGATCGTGTTCATGCTGATCGGAATCTGGCACGGCGCTAACAGCAGGTATATAGGATTCGGACTGTGGAACGGCCTGATCATCATGATATCCACACTGATGGCACCGGTATACGGATGGTGTATCAGCAAGCTTCATATCAACGCGGAGTCATGGGCGTGGAAATTGTTCCAGATGGTCAGGACATTCATAGTGGTCCTCATAGGATATTTCTTTGATATCGCCCCGGACATGGGCGGCGCGATAGATATGATGCGACGCTGCCTGGCTGATTTCCACCGGATGTCAGTATCTGAGCAGCTGGATATCATCGGGATCGGCAGGACAGACTTCATGGTGATCATCTACGGAATGCTGATCATGCTGTATTTCAGCATCAGGCTGGAGAAGACCGGACTTGAGGCGCCGGGAGATCTTCTGAACAGAAGACCCGCCTGGCTGCAGTGGACAGCGATCCTGATAGGCGTGATGTCCGTGCTGATGCTCGGCATGTACGGGTCGGGATCTGAAGGCGCTGATTTTGTATATATGGGATTTTAGGAGGGTTCCGGAAAATGAAGAAGAAATACATAAAACGCTTCGCCGGGATCCTGCTGCTCGTTCTGGCTGTATGCGGTATAGCATATGTGATGCAGTATCTTGTATGCAACAGGAACGACAGTGAATGTCTGAGAGTCAGGGCGTTCTATATGGAACCTGAGGACTCTCTGGATGTAGTGGTACTGGGCGCAAGCGAGATCATGACCGGATATGCGCCTGCGGAAGCCTACAGGACATGCGGTTTTACCAGCTATCCTTACGCAGTCACGATCAATTCGGTACCTCTGTGGAAATACGAACTGGAGGACATCGAGCGCACACAGCATCCGCAGGTGCTGATCGTTGAGACGAACGGAGCGCTCTACGAGGAGAGTAAATATATCCACAATGACCATTGCCTCGATACTGTCGCGGATAATATGCCGATGTCCATGAACAGAGTGCGTATGGCGTCCGATCTGTCAGAGCATCCGCTGGAGAGACTGTTCCCGATACTCAAGTATCACTACAAATGGAAAGAGATCCTTGATTTGTCGGACAACAACAATCTCCTGCTGTGGAAGGAAGGCCATGCAAAACTCAGGGGAGTGCAGAGCCGCCTGTACCGCGATGATTACTCTGCAGATGATCTGTACCCGCTTGACGGCACTACCGCTGATCTGAATGAAGACGCCGAACCGGCTCTGAGAGAATTCCTTGAAGTTTGCAAGGAATCCGGCATCGAACACATCCTTTTCGTCGAATATCCTCACGTGATCAATGACAAGGATGGCTACGCGCGCCAGCAGCGGGCCAACAGGGCAGGTGAGATCATCCGGGAGGCCGGATTTGAATATATAGATTTCAATGAGAATATCGATGAGATAGGTCTGGACCTTATCGGCGACTTTTCTGATACCAACCATATGTGTGCCCGCGGACAGAAGAAATTTACGAAATATCTGGCTGAACTCATCATGGAGAAATACGATCTGCAGCCAAGGGCACAGACTGATGAGAACAGAGCGGGCTGGGAAGAAAGCGTCGAACTGATAGATAAGTACTATAAACTGTACGAAGACTATACGGCAGCTCATGCGGATGAACCGTATGAAAAGGCTGAGTTCCAGATGGGAGAGAACTACAGAACAATGGAGGAACTGGCTAAGATCGAGCTGCCTTAGCGCAGTGTGGCCGGGACACCGGAATATTGTGAGCGGCATGCGGATTATGCTAAAATGTTACATAATGATGACAATGCGGCAGTCAGTAAAATAAAGAGGGTATATCCATGAAAAACAGCAGCAGAAAGATCGCTATAATAGGAGCTTCGCTCTTTCAGGACGCGCTTATCCTGAAGGCAGATGAAATGGGGATCGAGACTCATGTGTTTGCCTGGAAGACGGGAGATGTAGGGGAATCCCTGGCGGATTATTTTTATCCTATCAGTACCAGAGAGAAAGATATCATTCTGGAGCGCTGCAGAGAGATCGGTGTGCAGGGCATTATAAGTATCGGCTCAGATCTTGCCATGGATGCAGTCAACTATGTCGCGGACAAGATGGGGCTGACCGGCAACAGCCTGGAGGCTACCCGGATCAGCATGAACAAGCACTGCATGAGACAGGCGTTTGAACAGAACGGAGACCCGAGCCCGAAGAGCATTCTGGTGGATATGGATACCGACCTCAGCCAGCTGCCTGAACTTGAATACCCGGTCATCGTCAAACCAACAGACAGAAGCGGCAGCCGCGGTGTCAACAAGCTTGAGGATCCTTCGGGCCTTCCTCGCGCCATAGCGGCAGCTGTTCAGGAGAGTTTTGAGAAAAAGGCTCTTGTCGAGGAGTTCGCGCAGGGTGATGAATACAGTGTTGAGTATATATCTTACAAGGGTAAGCACTATATGCTTGCGGTCACACAGAAATTCACAACAGGAGCTCCTCATTTCATAGAGACCGGCCATATACAGCCGGCGCCTATATCTGACGGACTCAGAGAGAAGATCAGACAGGTCGCGGATCACGCGCTGGATACACTGCAGCTTGAGAACGGAGCGGCTCATGTCGAGCTCAAGATAGACAGTCAGGAAAGGATCAAGCTGATCGAGATCGGCGGAAGGATGGGCGGAGACTTCATCGGAAGCGATCTCGTCCGCCTTTCCACAGGGTATGATTTTGTCGGAGCCGTAGTGAAGATCGCTATGGGTGAGGCGATAGAAGAGCCGGTGGTACAGCATCTCCGCACCGTCGGAATAGGATTTATAACACAGAAGAAAGACCTCGACCAGTACAGCGAGATCAGGAGAAAACACCCTGACTGCATCATCAAGGACAAGGTCGACAGGAGGATCAATCTCAAGGACGATCCGACCAATATATACGAGAGATGCGGATACTATATTTATGAAGTTATAGAGGACTGATAACCAGTGGAACAGAAAGAAAAGCAGCTTATATCATTCGTAATACCTTGCTACAGATCAGAGAAGACCCTGGCCGCGGTGGTCGATACCATTCAGGAGACGGTTGCGACAAGAGGGGACTTTGATTCGGAGATCATTCTGGTCAATGACTGCTCCCCTGATGATACCTGGGGTGTCATCTGCCGGCTGCATGACAAATATGACAATGTCATAGGCATTGATATAGCAAAGAACAGCGGACAGCAGTGCGCCATCATGGCGGGCCTGAGAAAGTCGAGCGGAGATCTTGTCGCTGTCAGTGATGATGACGGCCAGACGCCGATCGAAACGGTGTTCCAGTTCTATGAACACATGCAGGAAGGAAATTATGATGTTGTGTGCGCTGACTATGTTGAGCGCGGCAGCCGCAGTATATTCAGGCGCCTCGGAACATGGGCCAATACAGCGATGATCAGGTTTTTCCTCGACAAACCGAAAGACATCAATACCTCGGTATATTTCCTGGCGAAGAGATTCGTAATTGATGAGATGATCAAGTACGACAGCGCGTATCCGCATATGGGAGGCCTGCTGCTCAGAACGACACTCAATATCGGCAATGTCAAAGTAGAGCAGAAAGCCAGAGCATCCGGGTCTTCCGGATACAATCTGAGGAAGCTTCTCTCGACATGGGTCAACGGCCTGACAACTTTTTCCATCAAGCCGCTGAGACTCGCTGTTATCCTGGGTATGCTGATGGCGATACTCGGGTTCATCACGATCATAATACTTGTAATTATTAAGCTGACGCATAACAACATAGCACTGGGCTGGACTTCGATGATTGCAACGACTATCCTCATCGGAGGTATGATCATGCTGGTTCTGGGCGTTATCGGAGAGTATGTCGGCAGGATATATCTCAGTCTCAATCAGAATCCGCAGTATGTAGTGAGAAGAGTCCTGGACAAGGAGGAACGGAGGTCAAAATGATGCACGATACTCAGACCAACAAAGAATATAATCCGGCAGAAAAGAAAGACAAACTGATCGTCCTTGGAGCGGGACCTTTCCAGCTGCACCTCATTGAGAAGGCACAGGAGATGGGGGCATATGTCATTGCCATAACACCGCACGGTACCTATCCGGGAATCAAGGTCGCTGATAAGATCTATTTCCACGATGCCAAGATAGAAGAATATGTATACGAAGTAGCAAAACTCGAGAATGTCCAGGGTGTCATTTCCGATCAAGGAGAGATTTTCGTCAGAGCGGTAGCATACGCTGCCGAGAAAATGGGCCTTCCGGGCAATGGCTATGACACTGCGCTTCTGTATACCAACAAGTACAGAATGAGAGAGAGAAGCAAAGAGCTCGGACTGGCTACAATAGATTATAAGAAGGTAGACAGCATAGAAGAAGCCAAGGACTTCTTCGAAAGCCTTGGCGGGGGAATGGCGATAATCAAGCCGGTCGACGCCAGCAGCAGCCGCGGCGTATCCAAGATCAGCAGTCTTGATGACCTCTATGAGAAATTCGACGAGGCACAGGAGACATCACTCAGCGGGCAGGTCATCATAGAGAAGTTCATTGAAGGACCTCAGTTCGAGGTGGATTCGATCGCGGCAGGAGGCCATGTCCAGCCTCTCATGTACGCGGACCTTGATGAATATGATATTCCGAATGTATTCTCGTCAAGGACCAGACTCTACCCGTCTGTGGCTGACGATGATTTCGTCCGGAGACTTCTCGATTACAGCCAGAAGATCAACGAAGGATTCGGAATGTATCAGGGCCTGTCGCACAATGAATACATCATGGATGAGAAGACCGGCGAGATCTATCTGATCGAGGCGGCTCTGAGAGGCGGCGGCACTTTCATCGCTTCATATATCGCATGGCTCGAGACGGGTCTCGATACACAGGAATTCCTGGTCAATGTTGCTCTCGGCAGGACGAAAGAAGTGCCGGAATTCAAAATGAACAGATGCCACAGCGGATATGTCACATTCTATCTGCCGGTCGGAGAGGTCCTGAGCAAGGAAGGAACTGACGAAGTAGAGGCGCTGGATTATGTTGTCAAGACAACATTCGAGAATATCGGACTCCACGCGCACACCAAGGCGATCACAGACAAGAACCAGAGACACGCTATCGTTCTGTACGCGGATTCCAGAGAGCAGATCCTTGAGAGGATAGAGACGATCAAGGGCATGCTCAAGATCAAGGTTCAGACGGAAGACGGCATCAGAGGACCTATCTGGGAATAGCACTCAGTCTGATACTTAAGAATACGGTATGAAACAAAAGAGCCCGCAAGGGCTCTTTTGCTCAATATATTATCCTGGTCGGGATTTCTTATTTCTTCGGGAACAAGGCGATCAGAGCTTCCGGGCTGTCATGATCGCGGAACATCAGAACTCCGTCGTCAGCGAAGAACAGGTCAGCATTGACGAACTCGCTTGAAATCGTGATCCCGGTACCATTATATTTCCACTGACCGTTGAATTTTTCCTCGGTAATATTGCCGATCCATGTTCCGCCCTTCTGGATCGTAAGGTCAATATTTCCATACAGGAATTCAGCATGGTCCGACTTGGCTGTCCAGCTGCCGTAGAAGGCGTCTTCGGGCTTCTTTTTCTCTTTGACAGTGGCGCCATCTTGCTCGTTGTCATATTCAGGATGATCGAAGTCTGTGTCTTCTTCCGCCTCCTCTTCATCTTCTTCCTGAACAGCATGACCGGATCCGTCACCCGGAACGACCTCGTCCTCATCGAATACGCTGCAGGACGTGAATCCGCAGAGCGCGATTGTCAGAATGACAATTAAAGTCGAAATAATTACAGATTTTTTCATTGCCTTTACCTCCTATGTGGTAAAATAATACAATGATAGGCAAGACAATGCAAGATAACGTAGACAGGGAGCTTCATCCGGATGAATAACAACGAGACGAACATCGAGACGAAGAACGAAACAAACAACGAGACGAACATCGAGACGAAGAACAAGAAGAAAATGAAACTGCCTGCGAAGATCCTGGCGGGGACTATGATGATATGCGCGGTCATGGCAGTTGGCGTTCTGTTTTCCTCAATGCAGAACAGCGCTGCGAATTACGCTGTTGCCCTGAATGGTGAAGAAATATGCCTGCTGGGCAGCAAGGAAGACGCTGCGCAGACAATGGATATCGTGGTAAATGATTTTACCGCGGAGGATTCTTCGGTCAAAGCCGTAGACGCTGAGCCACTTACGATCATCAGGAAGGAAAAAGCCGATACCGCTGATGAAAAGAAAGTCGCTCCGGAGGAAGCTGCAGCCCTGATAGAAGAGGCCTGCGGCTCGGAGAGTGATTCCGGTATAAGGATAGCCAGCACGGCTGCTGAGGTCAGGACCTTTACTCCTGAGCCGGACTATCGCAAGGACGAGGCCATGTATGCCGGACAGACGAGGATCGAAGAAGAGAGCAAAGACGGCAGCAAGGAAGTCAAGATCACTTACGTGACAGTTAACGGTGAGGTAGCAGACAAGCAGGAAGAAGACGGCGAGATCTATGACGAAGGCAAGAGCGCGGTGATCTACAAAGGCACCCGCGGACTTCCTGAAGGTGCTGACTGGAGAACATACGAAGGCGATCCTGTGTCCGCAATGGGGGATGCTATCGGAGACAAGGGGCTCACCCATCTCGGAGTGCCGTATTCAAAGTGGGACTGCGTGAGTTTTGTCCTGAATGTATATAAGGAGATGGGGATAACTCTGCCGAGAAGTCACCGCGGAATACAGAACTTCGGCTACGGAGTTTCCTATGCCAATGCCCGGAAGGGAGATATCATATGCTATCCTCACCATGTAGGTATATATCTCGGGAATGGCAAGATGGTACACTCCACAAGCAGCGGCGGTGTCCATGTAGGCAGTGTAAAACCGGGCAAGATCGTCACTGTCCGCAGATATGTAGGCAACTGATCACGGACCGGAACTGCCTGTGTGAATGTTTCGTGAAGAGTACAGATTAAGAGCAGTAATCCGATGACAACAGACCGGTGTGATGGTATAATCACACTGGTTTTTAATTTTTGCAATCGATCAGCAGGGAGTCATAAATGGAACCGTACCTGATGAAGGAAGAAGAGCTGAATCTTCATAATACTCTCTATGATAAGGCAGATGCCATCGTGGAGAAGGAGATCGCTGATAACGCAGGGAAGAATGCTTCCGCGGAGACAGGATCAGCTTCCGGAAAGAAGCGCAGAGGCTATTTGCGTGACGGAAGCGGAGCCAGAAAATTCTCTTTCGGCGGACTCATGCTCAATATTGTCGTGCTCGGTATTGTAATGACTCTTGTTTCATTCGGAGCATCCAAGTACATGACTCTTTATCCTTATGCTGTTACAGCGAATGATGAAGTAGTATGCTATGTTGACAGCAGAACTTCCGCGAATGACGCGATGCAGAAAGCCATCTCCGATCTTGCAGAGGGAGACAGCAAGGTGCTGTCTGTGAAAGTCGGCGACAATTTCAATATAGAGAGAGCCGACAAGATCGATGCAGGAGAGATACTGTCTCCTGATGAAGCGGCAAATGCCATAGTAGAGACCGTGAAGAACAGTAATTCCGGACAGGAATTCACTGTTGTCTCAAGCGACACGGAATACCGCACCTTCACACCGGATCCTCAGTATGAGAGAGACGAGACAGCTCTTGCAGGAACTACCATCGTCAAAGAGGAGAGTAAAGAAGGCAAAAAGGCCGTCACGGTCAACTATACAACAGTCAACGGCGAGCTGGAGGATCAGGAAGATATCGAAACAGAAGTCCTCGATGAGGGCAAGAGCGCAGTCATCGTTAAAGGAACTCTCGGAGTTCCGGAAGGCGAGAACTGGGAGACATATGAGGGCAGCCCTGTATTCAGGGACGGTAATGAACTGGTCATCACTGCACAGCAGTATGTAGGCAAAGTCCAGTATGTCAGAGGCGGTACCAGCCTGGCTACGGGCGTTGACTGTGTAGGCTTCGTAAGAGCTATATACAGACTCTATGGGGTGAATCTTTCATCACATCTCAGCAGGGAAGGCTACAGGGTATCTTACGCCGACAGACAGCCGGGAGATATCCTGATATTCCACCATCATGTAGCCATTTATATAGGCAACGGCAAGATGGTACATGCAGCCAATCCGACACAGGATGTAATCGTGAGTAATACCAGAACTCATGACCTGGAAGAGGTAAGGAGAATTCCGAGGCGTTAATGAGTAATGACGAAATGCAGGACAGCATGACAAAAGAGCCCGGTAAGGGCTCTTTTCCATCAGAAGGGGAAACTATGATGCAGCCTGATAAGGATGCGTCTGTTGCTGTGCCTGAAAAGGACGTTCTTGATGACGCTCTTGACGCGGCTCTTGCCGGAGATGAGAACGTCGATCTGAAAGCTCTGGTGCGGGACCTTTTCGAGACGGTCGGCACGCAGATAGAAACCCGCGCCGTTTCCGCCGAAACTGCCGGAGAGGAAGAGACGCAGGCGGAAGAACCTGAACAGACTGAGCCGACGGAACAGTCTGGGCCGACGGAACCTCAGCCGGAGGGGCAGGAACAGTCTGAACAGACAGCTGAAACTGATTCTGAAGCAGAGGCTTCCGATCCTGAAACGGGAGCTGATTCCGGGTCCGGAGAAGAGGCTGCAGAAGATCAGGAAGCCGCGGAAGACCGCAGCCCGGAGCGGAAGAAGCGCGGACTGCCTCACGAAAAACTCCTGATCGCTGCCGAACTCCTCATAGCACTCGCGATCATCGCGGCTGTTTCTTTTGGCCCGGCGCCGAAGAGGACCCAGGGTCTGCATGTGGTCGGAAGCACGTATAACAGTACTCTCATATCATGGGATGAGGAGAAAGATGCCGACGGTTACCGGGTATACAGATCCGTAGACGGCAAGAATTTCGATTATATCGGGATGACTGATGAGACCAGCTATTCAGATAATAACATCAGGACCGGGACTACATATTACTATGCGGTCACTTCAAAGAAGGGAGTCAAAAGCAGTAAAGTAGATCCGCGGAAAACTGTCAAAGTCACTCCGCATCTGGAGAAACCTCAGCTGGAGGTCACAACAGACAACGGGACCGTAGAGCTGTCTTTTTCTCCTGTGTCCGGAGCATCAGGCTATCAGATCCTGAGAGACGGCAAGGAAGTGGGTACAGTCGGTACATCTGATGAGATGGCGTTCACAGATGAAAGCGCATCCGGAGATACTGACTATGAATACGAAGTCAAGGCGTTCAGGTACAAAAAGGACCCTGTATACAGCGGCGCCAGCAATATGGTGACCGCCAGACTGGAAACGATCGGCGAACTGGTTGTCGAGACAGTCGGTGATGGTCTGTCCATTACATGGGATCCGTCAGATGTATATACGACCTTCAAAATATATGAAGGAGATGAGCTCCTGGATACTGTCTATAGTGCATCCTACAGCATTAACTCCTTCGAACTGGACAAGGTCTATGATATCCGCGTTACGGGATATTCCGAAGATGAAGAAAAGAGGAGTCCGGAGGAAGAGAGAAAATTCCGGGTAGCTGAGGAGCCGATGGATAACGCGGGCGCGATCGAAGCAGCGTGCGAGTGGGGTGTCGAGATCGCAAACGATGACTCTTTTGCATACGGTGTCGGAGACAGAGCGCACCACAGCGGATGCTATTTCTGCGGTACCAATGTCGGCCCTAACATGTACAGAAAAGGGTCGTCCAAAGTCAACGGCCATTCATACGCTAAGACTTACTGCTGCAATCCTTTCGTCCACGCATGCTACGCGCACGGCGCGGGAGATCCGAATATGCTCGCTGCCTGCAGACGCGGCAGGAGCGTAGGAATGAAGGAGAGCACCTACACCAGATACGGCAACTGGAAGAATGTCGGCAAACCGGCATACTCTGACCTGAAGAGAGGAGATGTAATAGTCAAGAACTCTCATGTCATGCTTTATCTCGGTGACGGGCAGATCGTCCATGCCGCGACAGAAGGCTGGGGCCCTAGTACTATAACCGTTGCCGAAATGTCACGGAAAAAGTACAGCGAATACTCATTTGTAATGAGATATACGGGATCAGGCAGCGGCACGATGTTTGTCGTCGAAGATGTCGAAGATGAGGACGGGCAGGATCAGGAGCAGTCTGAGACCGCGGAACAGCAGGAGACAGATGACACAGAATAGAGACTAATATATAATATAAAAAAATCTTTTGCGGTAATAACAGCAGGGAGAGACAACAGATGAAGATTCTTGTTACCGGCGCAGCCGGATTTATAGGCAGCAATTTCGTATTTCATATGCTGGATGCTCATCCGGATTATGACATAGTAGGGCTGGATGCTCTGACCTATGCAGGCAATCTGGAAACTCTGGCACCTGTCATGGACAATGAGCATTTCAGATTCGTTAAGGCAGACATCACAGATGCTCCGGCAATTGACAGACTCTTTGCGGAGGAGCACTTCAACAAGGTGGTGAACTTTGCTGCTGAGTCACATGTAGACAGATCTATTGAAGATCCGGGGCTGTTCCTCAGGACCAATATTCTCGGAACACAGGTGCTGATGGATGCTTCGCTCAAGTATGGTGTGGAGAGATTCCACCAGGTCGGAACGGACGAGGTCTACGGCGATCTGCCGCTTGACAGACCGGATCTGTTCTTCGTGGAGACAATGCCGCTGACAGCATCAAGCCCGTACTCTGCATCCAAGGCATCGGCAGACCTCCTGGCCATGGCATATCACAGAACATTCGGACTGCCTGTGACAATAAGCAGATGCTCCAACAATTACGGACCTTATCAGTTCCCTGAGAAGCTGATTCCTCTTATGATCGCCAATGCTCTCGCGGACAAGCCGCTGCCGGTATACGGAGAGGGGCTCAATGTCAGAGACTGGCTGTATGTAGAGGACCACTGCAGAGCTATCGATCTCATACTCGAGAACGGTAAAGTGGGCGAAGTCTATAACATCGGAGGCCACAACGAGAAGGCTAACATTGAAGTAGTCAGGATCATCCTGGAGCAGCTTGGCAAGCCTGAGTCTCTGATCACTTATGTTACAGACCGCAAGGGGCATGATCAGAGATACGCGATCGATCCGACCAAGATCCACAGTGAACTCGGCTGGCTGCCGGAGACTAAGTTCGAAGACGGCATCAGGAAAACCATCCAGTGGTACCTCGATAACGAGACCTGGTGGAAGAACATCATAAGCGGAGAATATCAGCAGTACTACGAGAAGATGTACGGAAACAGATAGGGGGAGAACATGATACCATTCAACAGGCCGCCGTTCATCGGGACAGAGAAAGATTATATCAATCAGGCTATCGACAATCAGAAGATCTGCGGAGACGGCGCTTTCAGCAAGAAGTGTCACGCCTGGCTTGAGGAGAGAACCGGCGCATCCAAAGCGCTTCTGGTAACATCCGGATCCACAGCGCTTGATATGGCGGCGATCCTTGCAGATGTCGGACCGGGAGATGAAGTCATTCTTCCGTCATACACCTTCGTTTCCACCGCCAACGCGTTCGTGCTGAGAGGCGCGAGCCTGGTTTTCGTTGACATCAGACCGGATACGCAGAATATCGATGAGAAACTCATCGAGGACGCGATCACAGATAAGACCAAAGTCATAGCTCCTGTACACTATGCAGGTGTGGGTTGCGAGATGGATACTATCATGGATATCGCGAAGAGACATGACCTGACCGTAGTGGAAGATGCGGCGCAGGGCGTGGTATCCACATACAAAGGCAAGGCTCTCGGATCGATCGGAGACTATGGATGCTACAGCTTCCATGAGACCAAGAATTACAGCATGGGAGAAGGCGGAGCACTCCTGATCAGAGATGAAGAGGATGTTGATAAAGCTGAAATCATCAGAGAGAAGGGAACTGACAGAAGCAGATTCCTCAAAGGAATGATCGACAAATATACATGGGTCGATATGGGTTCTTCTTATCTGCCAAGCGACATCAATGCGGCATATCTGTACGCTCAGCTGGAAGAAGCGGATATGATCAACGCCAACAGAAGAGCAAGCTGGGACGCATACTATGAAATGCTTGCGCCACTCGCTGAAGCCGGCAGGATTGAGCTGCCTGTTGTTCCTGCAGAGTGCGAACACAATTCCCATATGTTTTACGTCAAAACTGCTGACCTTGAGGAGAGAGTTGCTCTGGCATCATTCCTCAAGGAAAACGGAATCGGCAGCGCGTTCCACTATGTGCCGCTCCACAGCGCTCCTGCAGGACAGAAGTTCGGCAGATTCCATGGGGAGGACAGATATACTACCAATACATTCGAGCGTCTGCTGAGGCTGCCTATGTACTATGGCCTCAAGGCAGATGAAGTAGAATACATCTGCGGCAAGATCAGAGAATTCTACAGATAGCAGAATTGAAATTAAGAGATAAACTGTTTAAGGATCAGAATCAACGATCCGGTAATACACATCCGCACAAAACAGCAAGACGCCGGCAGCTGAAAGTCAGAGGACCGATCTATCACAGCATTCACAGATTCCATCACCTCAGCAGACCTCAGCAGAAGAAACACATCCGGGTCGGGCTTGTTTTGCTTGCTGTAATGATTCTGATTGCGGGTATCGTCATATATAAAGATTATAACGAGCGTCCGGGTATTCTCGAGAGAAGCTCGCTCAAGGCCACCGATGCCGGTATTGACAGTATCACGATCGAGTGGAGGGGAACCAGAAATACAGATTCCTATACCATTTACTACAAGAAGGAAGGCGAGTCTCCGCTCGGCTGGCACAAAGTCAGGATAGACAACAAGAAGGGCAGCAAAGATTCCATCACTCTCAAAAATCTTGAAGAAGGCACCCGCTACGGAGTTGTGGTAAGAGCCGACAATGACGAGAGGACGGGCTTCAGCACCAAGGAGAAATATTTTTCGACCAGGAAGTCTCAGCATATAGAGGGCAGAACTCATTACACCAAGCTGACCTGCAGCAAGGATTTTAAACTGGGACTGAAGGCGGATACGGATCTTACATACATCTCGGATGATGAGTCAGTCATCAAGGTCGGAAAGACCAGCGGAAAGGTGACGGTCAAGGGCAGCGGCACGGCAAAGATCACTGTCACGGCCAGAGAAACGAAGAAATATATAGGCGACACCGTCGAAGCAGAGATCGAGGTCATCGATACCGAGCCTGTCGGCGCAAACGGCGCTTCCGCCCATGTGATATACAGCGTAAGCCCTGACAACTGCGAAGCCGTCAAGGCGATCTCGGGAGAGGGGAACGCGGATATACCGCAGGCATTCGGATATACCGGAGAGAAGTATATCGTGGCATACGGTATGTACAGCACCTCATCGCAGAGGATATTTACGTTCGACAAGGACGGTGACGGGAAGTCTTCCTCGGTTCCGCAGATAGCCATCGGACACCCTAATGGTTTCTGTTATGTCAACACGACCGGGAAGTGCTACTGCGTCAAAGGCGGGTCCGGCCGCGCTGTCACATACGACCCGGAGACAGGGGAATACGGAACGGCTAATTTCCCGAGCGGAGCACATGCTCTCGGATATGACAGGATCGAGGACAAGGTATACGCGGCTTCCGGCGGGATCGTGATATCCTACGGCATCACGGATGACGGATTCGTCACAGAGCACAGGTATGGTACAGCCCGCCATTCGCAGTTCCTGCATGGTCAGGACTGCGGAGGACACGCAGGCGTCATGATGAGATGCCTGTCGCCGAGCAATACACATGGAACGAACTATGTTGATCTGTATGATATGAAGAACGGCAACTATCTCGGATCGGTACTGTGCGAACTCAGCGAAGTCGAGAGCGCGACAGTGGATGATGATGGATATATGCTGCTGCTCGGCAATACGACAGACACGACAGACTATATCTGGAAGACACCGATCAATATAGAGGATATAGGCGCGGGCCTGTGATGCAAGCTGCGGTAATACCGGCACGCGGAAAGTATGCGGAGGGACAATGACCAGAATAAAACCGCTTAAAAACACAGGGACAACACTTGTAACATATACGATACTGTTCTGCATCATGATGGCAGGAATCTTTGCCATGTTCATCCTTGAAAACAGATCGTTTGTCAATCATGCTGACGCGTATGACCAGGGATACTTCTGGACTGTTGAGATGAAACACAATCTTGACAGTCTTTTTTCGGGCGACGGATATCCTGTGTGGTCATGGGACAGAGGAACGGGAATCGACACCAAGATGCCGATCGATCCGTTCCTGATCGTAGCGTCTTTCTTCCCGGCAGGATATGTAGAGCTTGGATATACAGTCGCGATCCTTCTGCGTCTGTATTTTGCGGGATTTGCATTCATCCTGTTCTGCAGGGAGGTAAAACTCAGTAATTTCCAGGCGCTGATCGGCGCGCTCTGCTACGTAGGAACTACATGGACGATCAATCTGTCGCTGATGCAGGGGCAGTTTATCGACCTGTTCATACTGTTCCCGCTGCTCGTCATGTCCGTTGACCGGATATACAAGGGCAAATCCCCGGCTCTGTTCATGCTTGTCGTGGGCATCACTGTCGGCATCAACTACTATCTGGCCTACATGGCAGCGATAGGTATCATTATCTATATTTTCTTCAGATATTTCACTTATCATGAATTTTCATTCGGCAGGTATTTCGGGTATATCGGGAGATTCATGCTGTACGGCATCGTCGGCATCATGATATCCGCGATCTTCATTCTCGTTACTCTGAAGACTCTGTCGGGAGCTTCGACCGGAAGCCGTCCGGCTCTGAGCTGGCTGTATGGAGCAGGTTATTATTATGCTGAGGCGCTGAGGCTGGTGTCGCAGGGATATGCTTTCAACTATACGAACATAGGCATTCCGATCTTTGCTCTGCTGACTGCGGTCGCGTTCAGGAGCAAACCTTCGATCAGGTCGACCCATGTCATCATGACGATCATCATGCTCGGCATGACCATGTCTCCGTTCTTCGGCTCCATGTTCAACGGATTCGGATATGTTTCCAACCGCTGGTATTTCATGCTGATCTTCTTCTTCATATGGTGCGCGGCGGAGCATATGGATCTCGATGAACTTGCCAGACCGAGAAGCGTCATCCTCATGCTCCTGTGGTGGCTCGTTCTCTGCATCACAACGCTGGGATTCTCTTATGTCGATATCACCGGGGATATGAGCATGAGGAAGGCTCTGTTCATTGCCGGCAATCTGGCTGCCGGATTCGTCATGATCCTGATCTGCGCTCTCGGACGCAGAGTGATAACGTCACTGAGAGTGAGACAGACTCTTATCACCCTCTCGGTGATCGGTACACTGGTACTGGTGTGGAACTGTTCGTTCTACCACAATACTGACTACTACTTCAAAGTTGGTGAGATCAACGCGCAGCTCGAGGCATCTACGCAGCGGGCCGGCTCGCAGATCAAAGACAAGGGATTTTACAGGATCGACCAGGTGGACTGGATCAACACGCATCTCAAGGCCGACCAGCCTGTGAATGAGAACCTGTGGTGGCAGAACAATACCATATATCTCTACGACTCCAAGATCCCGTCGAGACTGTCTGAGTTCAACAAGCTCACCGGCAACAACCTCGGGTATTCGAAGAGAGTTTACGTTCAGTCCAACGGCAACAGGATGGGGCTGGACTTCCTGTACGGGGTCAAATATTTCCTCGGCAATGATCTCAAAAACGACAGGACAGAGGCTGATGAGCGCGCAGGATATGCTTTTGATTACTATGACAATATCGATGGTGTCAATGTGTTCAGGAGCCGCTACGACTCGAGCCTCGGATTCGTTTATGACAAGTTCCTGCCTGAGAGTGAATTCCTCAAGCTAAGCAGACTTGAGCGCGAACAGGCACTGCTTCAGGCGGTAGTGATTCCGGACGATGAAATGGAAGGGCTGGATGAGACCAGAAAGGTCTCGGCGGCAGATATAGAGACCGATATCACAGATATTCCATATGAGATCGTCGCGACAGAGGGCCTGACAGTAGATGGCAATACCATCATTGCAGAGCAGGAGGATGCGTCTCTGACGATCAATGTCAGCAATGTCACGGACAGCCAGCTGATCGTTTCCTTTGACGACCTGCGCAGGCTGAACGACAGCGGGCAGTCAGTCGGAGATTTCAAGATCAAAGCATCGAACTCCAAACTCAAATTCGATGTTACAAATAAGTGGAACAACCAGACTATCCCGGGAATCGTGGATTTTGACCTTAACATGGGTTACTACGACACCTACTCGGGGAATATCAGGATAAAGCTGTCCAAGCCGGGCAGATATGAATTCGGAAGACTGTACGTATCCGCGATGAGCGTCGCGAATTTCGACAAATACGCAACGGAGCGCTGCAGATCCGTATTCAACGTGACCGAGAGAAAGTCAACCAGAGTGACAGGCACAGTGGATGCAGTGGATGACGGATGGCTCTTCCTGTCTATGCCGATCAATGACAACTGGAATGTGTTCATAGACGGCATGCAGGTAGCGGAGATACACAACGCCAACATCGCGTTCTTTGCGACCCCGATCACGAAAGGTCATCATGATGTACAGGTCAGATATGACTATCACAGCAGATATATCGCTCTTGGTATAACATGTACAGGTCTGCTGCTGACGGCTTTACTCAGCATCGCGGACCGAAGACGCAGACGCAGGAACCGAACGGAGGAAACAAGCAGTGAAGAACTTCAGGAAATACACTGACAAGAGATACTGGATGCGGTTCATCTATGCACGGTATTATACGTCCCGTCCGGTAGACAGGAATGTCATTCTTTTCGAGTCATTCCATGGCAAAGAGATATCCGACTCTCCGCTGGCAATGGCGAGGGCTCTCCTTGATATGCCGCAGGGAAAAGACATGAAGCTGTACTTCTCGACCAATGATGTCGAACGCGACACCAGGGTGATAGAGGCGCTTGGTCTTGATATCGGGCTGGTGCATATCCATTCCGATGATTATGCCAGGCTGCTGGCCACCGCGGGTTATCTGGTCAACAACAGCTCGTTCCCATCGTATTATGTCAGGAGAGATGAGCAGATCTATCTGCAGACATGGCATGGGACACCGTGGAAGACTCTGGGCAAAAAGATGAAGGGCGGCATCGAAACGATGCACAATTCGCAGCACAACTTCCTGCAGGCGACGCATCTGCTGTTCCCTAATGATTTTACACGTGAAGCCATCATGCGCGACTACAATCTGGACAGACTGTTCACGGGTAAAGTGATCACGCACGGCTACCCGCGTAATGCGGTTTTCTGCGATAAGGACAGAGCGGCGGAGATCAAGAAACGCTGCGGCGACGAGGGAATCAGCACCATAGCTTATATGCCGACATGGCGCGGCCAGGACAACAAGAATATCGAAACAGACGAATTCGCGAGAGAGATGCATGACATGCTGGCCGATCTGGATACAGCGCTGGCGGATGATCAGAAGCTGTATGTCAACCTGCATCCTATCGTTCAGAGGGGTCTGGACACAAGCGATCTGGCTCATGTCTTCACATTCCCGAAGGATATCGAGAAGTATGAATTCATCAACAGCATGGACGCGCTGATGACAGACTATTCGAGTATTTTCTTCGACTATTCCGTCACCGGAAAACCTATCATTCTCTATACCTATGACTATGATGACTATGTGTCGGGCAGGGGTATGTATTTTGATATCTCCGAACTGCCTTTCATGAGAGTCGATACAGCAGAGGAACTGAAAGAAGTACTCAGGACACGCAGCTATGCGGATATGGACTACAGCGGCGATGAGAATTATCAGCGCAGATTCCTGAGCTACGATACCATCACCGCGGCGGAAGATCTGATGAAATACCTGCTGACCGGTGACCCGGGATCCATGAAGGTAGATGATCTTGCAGGCAATAAAGACAAGACATGGCATCTTGTGGACTGCGGCAAGCTTCCTACACCTTATGATGTGGATGTTTTTTCAGAGAGCATTGATCCGGAGAAGGATCTCGTACTGTTCCATCAGTCGACATTCTCAGAGAGAAACGGCAAGAGACTCAGAGATTCTTATGCAGATGCCTATGAGTATATTTTCACAACGGAATCGGTACCGAAAACAGTTCTGGAAGCGGCAAGCAGACGCAAGGCCGTCAAGAAAAAGATCAAAGCCAGGAATCTGAGGAGACAGACCGGAGATCTGAACATTGAGTCGGTGACGAAATACCGTCCTGTAAGGGCGCAGGTCGAGAAGTTCCGCACATCGGGTCAGATCACGTATATCACCATCAGCTGCCCTGAGAAGATCGGCAGCATTTACGATGTCGTACTCGAATACAGAAGCAATATAGAAGACATTTCACACAGCCTGCCGCACACGGTAACGCTGAAGGACGGCAGGTATGTGATAGATGTCACTGCCGACATGTCCATTCTCAAGCACGGATGCGTATACTGGGATCTGTATGTGATCGCGGGAAGGGAAGAGCCGGGCGACAAGTATCATGCTATGCTCAGCAGGATGCAGAGGAAGATGCTCAAGGCCGGATTCTACCAGTGTGATCTCGGAGACTATATCGCCTTTCCGCATATCTCACTGTTCGAGAGTCTTGCTTTCACTCACAGAGAGAAGACTCCGTATGACAACATGGAGACGAGAGCGAAGGAAGTCAGCGCTTATCTTCACTACAGGGCTTTTGGCAAGCTTTACGACAGAATGAACATCTGGCTCATCTTTGAGAAGTTCTGCTCTGCCGCGCAGGACAACGGTTATTATTTCTTCAAATACTGCATGGACAATCTGTCAGAACAGGAGAAGAAGAATATATACTTTGTCATCGACAAGGACGCTAAGGACAATGTGAATCTGGAGCCATATAAGGATCATGTGATACCTTTCATGAGCTTCCGCCACATGCTGTACTGCATCGCCGCCAGAGTGTATGTCGGATCCGACTCAAGAAAGCATCTGTACGTATGGAGACCAAAGCCTAACCTTGTGTCCGGCAGAATGAGACGCAAGCCGATCCATTTCCTGCAGCACGGGGTTACGGCTCTCAAGAGAGTCGACAGCATTTTCGGTGTGGACGGAAGCAGCCCGATGACTCATATTACGACTACTTCGGACTATGAACAGCATATAATGGATGAGTATTTCGGTTATTCACCGTCGAATGCTCCTGTGGTGGGATTCACCAGGTGGGATGTGCTCGAGGACAAGTCCAGCCCGGATGAGAAGATCATACTGGTCATGCCTACATGGAGAGCATGGCTCGAAGAGAAGACCGACGAGGACTTCCTTGCAAGCGACTATTTCCGCAACTACATGGAGATGCTGCAGGACGAATCGCTTGATGAGTGCCTGAGGGAAAACGATGTAAAGCTGATATTCTTCATCCATCCGAAGTTCAAGGATTTTCTGGGCAAGTTCAGCGCGGCTTCTGAGAACATCGAACTGGTTCAGTTCGGTACACGGCCTCTTAATGAGATAATGATGCATTGCTCGATGCTCATAACAGACTACTCAAGTGTATGCTGGGATGTCTATTACATGGGCAAGCCGGTAGTGTTCTACCAGTTTGACTATGATATGTACATGGAGAATCACGGAAGTTATCTGGACATGGAGCATGATCTCTTCGGAGAGAGGTACACCGATCTGCCTGATGTTATAGAGAGCATCAAGAAGAATATCAGGGACGGATTCGTTGAGAGTGACCGTGCGCGTGAGATGAGACCTAAATACTTCAAATACATAGATTCAGATAACAGCAAGAGGACATATGAATTCCTGAAGAAGAAAGGATATTGATATTCCCTGAAAAAATAAGTAAATGAAACAAACCAGAAAAAGACGGAAGCGTCAGTTAAAGGTGCTGTCTGTTTTACTTGTTTTAGCTCTGGCGGGCACAGCATTGACTATTTACAGAGACTATAATGCAAGACCGGGCTTTCTCGAGAAAGTCTGGATCTCAGAGAGAGGCGCCGACTTCATAACAGTGGCATGGGAAAAAGTAAGAAATGTCAATAAGTATGTCGTTATGTATGACGGTAAAACCGTAGAAGCCAGCGGCCAGAAAAGCAAAGTCAAGATAACAGGCCTGAACGAGGATACTTATTACGAATTCTCAGTACGTGCTGACAGCAAGGAGAGAAAAGGGTTCGAGACGCTGACCGCAAAAGCCAAGACAAAAAAGACGCAGCATATAGTCGGTGAAACAGAACAGATGAAGTTTCTGAATACGCCGGTGGATCTTAAGCAAACTGCTGAGACCCCTGTATCATATCTGCCGGGGAACGGATACACAGTAACCGATGACGGCCTGGTTGTATTCACCAAGCCCGGAAAGATAACGGTTACCGCGACAACCGATGAAAACGAAGAGTATGTATCGGCAAGCAAAGAAATCACGGTCGAGGTGCTTGATACGGTAGATGTCGATGCTGCCGGAGCAAAGCCGCATATCTTCTATAAGCTTAACAGTGACAACTGTGAACTCGTAATGACAATAAGCGGGGCCGGCGAAGCAATATATCCGCAATCTTTTGCTGTAAGCGATGGAAAATATATAACGTCATTCGTCAACAAAGGAAATACAGAGCAGCGGATCATAGTCTTCGGAGACAAAAGAACTGCATACGAACCTGAAACTGATCTCGGACATGCTAACGGACTGACGGTGGCAGATGGATACTGCTATTCCGTCAGAGGCGGAAGCAGCGCGGAATGTGTAACATTTGATCCGTCCAACAAAGATTACGGTTCTTTTGATCTGGCACATGATGCTTCAGGCATTGCCTATGACGAGAAAAATGATATGTTCTATACCAGCTCACGTAAGGGGCTGACTGCATATGACGGACACTTCAATGTAGTAAATAATGTGGGAAGAGTCAGCCGCAAGAGCACTTACTATGTTCAGGACTGCGGCGCGTACGGCGGCATCCTCCTTCACGGGGTATCCGGATCAGACCCGCAGGGAATCAATTATATTGATTTTTACGATATGAAAAACAGCAGATACCTCGGAAGCGCGGAATGCGATCTGAATGAAATAGAAAGCGTTCTTGTAGACGATGAAGGATATATCGAGCTTTTGTGCTATAACAAGACTTCAAAGAATTCTATCTGGAAAACACCTATTAATATGAAAATGCTTTGTGATTAGTTATAAGCCATAAAAGAGGCAATAACTATCAGGAAGGGATCAGGGCGATATTATGAGACCCGCTGTACCTGTTTCCGGGACAGCAGGTCTCTTTTATTATGTTAAGGTGAAAAGCGCTGTTCTTGTATATAGATAGGGTGTTTGTTATAATATAGAACGATTCTGAATGATGATATAAGTGGAAGTATGTCTTCCCGAAAGAAAGATGAACGAAAAAAAGAAAAAAGGTATAAACAGAATATTGCCTGAAAACAGAATATACGCAGTAGTCCTGTTGATCATGGCGCTGATCGCGATCGCTTTTCTGTGTATGATAGCTGTGGTAAATGCTTTTCCGGCGGGTATCAATATGGCACTGATCGGTGCTCTTATCGTGCTGTTTGCAGGATCATGGATACTGCTGGCACGCAAACAGAAATCTCTCAGAGCTGTCGGGATCTTTATGGCGGTCCTGTTCGTTGCTTTTTACGGACTGGGAACCTATTATCTGGGAGAGACCTACGCGATGTTCACGAAGATCAGCAACGAAGAGACTGCAGTTAAGGCCTCTGAGGGAATGGATCCGACTCAGGACTCTTTCAATGTTTACATTACGGGTATTGATCAGTGGAACAAGGAGAGAGGGGAAGATCTTGAGCGCAGCGATGTCAATATGATCGTGACAGTCTGCCCTAAGACCAGAAAGATACTGCTTACCTCTATCCCGAGAGATACCTATATCATGCTGTATCATGTTCCGGAAATGGACAAGCTGACACATACGGGCATATACGGTGTCGAAGAAACGATCAGATCTGTAGAGAACTGGCTGGGGATCAATATGGATTATTATGTCAAGATGAACTTCAGCGCAGTGAGGGACGTGATCAATGCTATCGATGGCGTGGATGTATATTCTCCTATCGCCTTTGAATCGAGCATCTCATATTACCAGTATGAGAAAGGCATGAACCATATGAACGGCAAGAAGGCTCTGTTCTTTGCGAGGGAGCGCAAGGCATTCGGTGAGGATGACTCCATCCGTGTAGAGAATCAGCAGCGTGTCGTCAAGGCCGTTATCGACAAGATGACCTCATCGACCACCCTGCTTACCAAGTATGCCGATATCGTAGGCGCTGCCGGCAGGAGTCTCGAGACCAACATGTCAAATGACGATATGCAGAACCTTGTCAAGATGCAGCTGGGAGACCTTTCATCATGGGATGTTGAGTCGCAGAAGGTGATCGGCGAGTATGAGATGGATTATGTCGCGTCCATGGCCAAGACTTCACAGTATCTGGTATATAAAGCGGATCCGGATTCAGTACGAAGCTGTATAGATAACATTAATGCTGTTATGAATCCGACCGAAGAAGATATTAACGAATACATAGAGCAGAAAAAGAAAGACACCGCTATGAATCTCCTCAGGAATATGTTCCACAGAGGGGGAGATGAAGCGGCCGAGGAAGAAGGCGGAGAGGAACTGCCTCAGTAACATCTATGCATCTGAATTTTTATCTTACAAGAATATTAATAGTTCTGGTCATCGGAATTGTTGTCGCGTATCTTACAACACCGCTCAGCATCAAGCTGGCATACAAGCTGGATATCATCGACAAACCGCGTGATGACCGCAGAGTGCACAACAGACCGATCCCGAGATTCGGCGGCCTTGGAATTTTCCTTGGCTCGATGGCGGCAATGATCATACCTGCACAGATGAACCACAGCATACGCATAGCTATGCTGGGAGGATTATTGATGTACCTTCTGGGTGTAGCGGATGATATCAAAGATCTCAGGCCGGCTGTCAAATTCGGAGGCCAGATGATCATCGCGACTCTGGTTTTCTGTCTGGGCATCAGGATCAGGTTTCTCAATCTGATGCTGCTTCCTATGGAAAACGGATCCAAAGTCCTCGTAGGGCTGGGCGTAGGCATCGCCTATACTATTACAGTGCTGTGGATCGTAGGCATCACCAATGCTGTCAATCTGATGGACGGACTTGACGGTCTCGCCGCGGGAAGCACGGCGATCATGGCGCTTTCCCTTGCTTATGTTGCGTATATCCACGGCATAAGACTGGGAATGATGCCGGTCTGCATCGCGTTCTGCGCAGTAGCCGCCGGATGCATCGGATTCCTGCCGTACAATTTCTCACCGGCGAAGACGTTCATGGGAGACGGAGGCGCACTGTATCTTGGTTATATGATTGCGGTGCTGTCGGTAATATCTCCTCTTAAGAGGGCAACGATGGTCGGTGCCATTATTCCTATGCTTGTACTTGCGGTACCTATCTTCGACACCGCTTTTGCAATGCTCAGGCGTCTGCTCAGACAGGAGTCCATCATGAAAGCCGACAGAGGACACCTGCATCACCATCTGATGGCTGCCGGATTCGGACAGAGACGATCAGTCCTGATCATATACGGGATCGTCGGTATCATGGGCGTGGTTGCGGTCCTCATAAGCAGAGACCTGTATAAGGATGCATTCTTCCTGTTCACGATCGCCCTCCTGTATCTGGGGATCATAATAGTACCGAGACAGCCTAAGAAGAGTCTCAAGAGGATCATTACTCAGGATCCCCGTGAGGCAGCGCGCCAGCAGGAGAGAGAGAATCTCGTCTGGATGCTCAACACTGAAAGAGAGAGGAGACGTGCCGAGAGAGAAGCTGAAGGTCTGGATGCAAACACTGACGACGACAGAGTGCTTGCTGAGATGGAAGCGCAGGCCAGGGCAAGTGCCAGAGCAAAGAGAACGATCAGACTCAAGAGGTCGGAGCTCGACAAAGCACTCGCTGAGGCAGACCAGCAGGGAGGAGACGACAAGTCGGATAAGTGAGGATAAATGGTTTTTTCTAGCGAGATCTTTCTGTTTTGCTTTCTTCCGGTAGCTTTGCTGGGATGCCTGATCTGCAGGTCGACAAAACTGCGCAATCTGTGGCTGATGTTTCTCAGTATAGCGTTCTATGCATATGGAGCACACAAGGTAGTCCTGGTGCTCCTGTTTTCAGTTATAGTAAACTGGGCGATCGCTCTGATGATCACAAAGACTGACAGTCAGGTCTGCCGCAGGCTTCTGCTTGCGCTTGATGTTATTCTCAATCTCAGCTATCTGTTTTACTTCAAATACTACAATTTCTTCCGCGACAATATGGATGCCATACTGGGGAGGCATTCGGATTTTGAGAGGATCGCTCTCCCGATAGGCATATCATTCTTCACGTTCCAGGCCCTGTCGTACTGCATTGATGTTTACAGAGATAAAAGCCTGGTACAGAAGAACATATTCAATGTCGCGCTGTATGTTACTTTCTTCCCGCAGCTGATCGCGGGTCCGATCGTACGATTCTCCACTATTTCTCAGGAGATAGAGAACAGGAAGATGAACATCGGGGACTTCAATGAGGGCGTCACCAGATTCGTCTACGGACTTGGCAAGAAAGTTCTGATTGCCAATCTGCTGGGCATTATGGCAGATAATATCTACGCCATGGATGCTTCCTCGATCAGCACAGGAACGGCCTGGCTGGCATCCATTGCATATACATTCCAGATATTCTTTGACTTCTCCGGGTATTCGGATATGGCGATAGGCCTGGGCAGGATGTTCGGATTCCACTTCCTCGAGAACTTCAATTTCCCATATATCTCCAGATCGATATCCGAATTCTGGCGCAGATGGCACATATCGCTGAGCAGCTGGTTCCGCGATTATATCTATATCCCGCTGGGCGGCAACAGGAGAGGTCTCGGGAGACAGATCTTCAATCTTGCCGTGGTATGGCTGTGCACCGGCGTGTGGCACGGAGCTAACTGGACTTTCATTCTGTGGGGCGTTATTTACGGCACGCTGATCATAATCGAAAAACTGGTGAGATTCGATGACAGAAATATCCCGGGCGTGATCCGTCATATATATACATTGCTGATCGTGAACTTCCTGTGGGTACTGTTCAGAGCGGACAACATCGGCGGAGCTGTGACGATGCTCAAGGTAATGCTCGGAGCGGCAGGTTCCGGGCTGTGGGATGACACAGCAGCATTTTACCTGATGGAGAACTATACTGTTCTGATCCTGGCGGCAATCGTAAGTGTACCGCTGATCAGGACTCTGAAGAAAAATGCGCTGATATCGCGGGTTTTCGATATCCTGAGACCGTTGTTCGTCGCGGCCGTACTGTTCCTGTCGATCTCTTTCATGGTCAAAGGCGCATACAATCCGTTTATCTATTTCAATTTCTGATGCCCGGTACCGGCCGGAATATAGGAGCATAAGTGAAAGGTAAGAAAGAAAGACATATCAAATACGGGTATCTTACAACACTCCTGTTCGTGCTGGTTATTTTTGCGTGTTTTGCTGTGAATCTGTATGAAACAGCGTCTAATATCCGGAGCGGGGAAGACAAGGGTGTCAGGGCGATCGCGGCAGATGCCGAGTCGATAGACCGCATTGTCTATCCTTTTGTCAACCTGAACGGAGCGTTCCAGAACATCATGAAGAGGGATTATGTTTATGACGCGGATCCGGCCAATGACACGATTAAGAAGAGTGACGGGTATATCGTTTCGGTGCCTTCGGGATTCAGCAAGGAAGAAGTGGAGACGGCAGCCGGACAACTCAAGGACTCATCCGACTGGCTTTCATCCAGAGGAATTCCTCTGATCTATGTTCAGGCGCCGAGCAAGATGAGCATCTCTGATGAGCCTGCGATGCCGGGTATTCCGAACAAAACTTACGGCAAGAACGCGGCGTTCCGGGACAAGGCGCTTGAACTCGGAGTGGAATATATAGACGCTTCTGTCTGGCTGGAAGGCGATGACAGCGACTTTTATATCACTGACCATCACTGGACGACGCAGTCCGGATTCAGGGTGGCGGCCGGGATCTGCGAGTATCTCAATACTCATTATGACTTTGGCGTGGATCTTAAAACAGTGGATGAAAGCAACTACGAATTCCGGACTCACAGGAACGCTTTCCTGGGAGCAGAGGGACGCAGAACCGGAATATGGTACGCCGGACTCGATGATTTCACGGAAATCATTCCAAAATTCGATACTGATTTTGCCATAACGATCAGCGACAAAGACGGTAACATAACGGAGAGAGCCGGGACGTTCGATGAATCCGTCATGGACATGAGCAAGGATGTCAGCCATTACAGTTTCGAGGACAGCGCGTATTATGAGTACTGGAGCGGAGACTACGGCAGGGTTCATGTGGTCAACAATAAGAATCCGGACGGCAGAAAGGTGCTGATCTTCAAGGACAGTTTCGGTATCCCTGTCACAGCTTTCCTGACCAATGCATTCAGTTCGATGGATATCATCGATGTGAGATACTACAATGATGACAAGAGTATCAGGAGTATCATAGAAGAGGAACAGCCGGATGCGGTATTGTATGTATATGGCACGGGATACCTGTCAAAGAAGAAGATGTTTAAGATCAAATAGAGCTGAGTACCGGAGTATAAGGCGATGAAGCAGAGAATATACAAGTATGACAATGTCAAAGCATTTCTGATATTTCTCGTAGTTATCGGGCACATGACCACAGATTATGTGTCCGATTCTCATATGGTCAGATGGATAACACTGTGGATCTATACATTCCATATGCCTGCGTTCATATTCATCTCAGGCCTGGTACATAAGCAGTACATAACAGAAGAGAGAGCTTCGCTGGGAATAAAAGGCGAGACCCGTCTCAGATGGGACAAAGTCGCTGGATTCTTCCTGTGCGGCTATGGGCTCAAGGTGTTCCTGCAGTTCACTCGTACCCTGATGGGGCAGAACCCTCTGTGGCACTGGATAGAGGAACCGGGCATTCCGTGGTATCTCTTCGTTATGGCAGAGTACGAGATGCTCTTCTATGTGATGCGGCTGATCGATACAGGAAGCGAAGTACCGGGAAAGAAACGTGTGAAGCCTTGGATGATGATAGCCGGCGCCTTCGCGCTGAGCGCTGTCATAGGCTATTTCCCTGCGGTAGGAGATACTTTCTGTCTGTCGAGGATGATCAACTTCCTGCCTGTCTATATGATCGGTTATTATCTTGATATGAAGAAATTCCTGCCTTTGATCGGAGGAGGAAAATACGGCGGAGAAGAAGATGGTTCGGATGGCATTATTCCGGGCAGACGTGCTGCTGTTCTTGTACTGAGCTGGATGACTGTTATCATCACGATGGCGGTATGCTGCCTGGGCGACTGGGGTATATACAGCTGGAGAAAATGGTTCACGGGAAGACGCTCATATGAATTCCTGCAGGATTTCTTCAGCTTTGCTTATGCGAATGGCTGGTGGATCAGGATCGCGGTATGGGCGGTGGCGCTGATGATCACTTTCGCTATCGTAGCACTCATACCGGACAGGAACCTCGGATATATTACGACTGTTGGCGCGCGTACTTTGAATGTATACTTCTGGCACAGGCCGCTCTGCTACCTGTTCAGGAACTGGAAAGTCCTGCCAAGGCTGTGTGTGCTTTTCGGCGGAACATATAACGATGCTATGGCGGGACAGGCCAGGGGGCTTGCCTTCGGCGGCAGCAATGTATCGATGGCAGCAGCGTTTTTCGTATACTGCCTGATCGGCGCAGCCATGACAGCATTTTTCAGCCTCAGCATCTTTGACCATCCGTGCAAAGAACTCATGGCGCTAGGCGCCAGAATAGCCGGACGGAAGAAGTGACAATCTGGTCTGCAGCCTTGTATTATAATGATCCGGGAAGATAAGGTAATGGTATGTATTGTTTGGAGGAATTTAATGAAGAAGAGATTATTCATATTGTTTCTTGCTGCTGCAATGATGGTGGTTATGTGCGGCTGCGGAGGCAATTCTGCCACAGACGCTCAGGAAGACCAGACAGCAGATACAGCGCAGGAAGAGCAGGCAGAAGATACGGCACCGGGAGAAGGGCAGGAAGCAGGTTCTATTGATGCGCATAATATCCCTTATGATGAGATAGCAGAAAATTACGTATTTGAGCTTGATGGCAAAGAATACGCGCTCCCATGCTCTATCAGTGAGTTTACTGATGCAGGATGGTATGTCCAGCCGGAGGCAATAGACTTTGAACTGGAGAAAAATACAAGAACTCTGATTTATGTCTATACAGACAGCAGCATGGATACACTGGCATTCTATCTGGATGCTATCAATCTGACAGATGGGAAACATAAGGTCTCAGATTGTCTGGTAAGCGGCATAACTTTAAAGAACACGACTGCCTGCAGCAGCCTGACACTGAAGAAAACAGGGGTTACAATTGACGCTGCCAGTGTAGATAAAACGATGAAGACTTATGAGGACATGGAAGCTGCATATGGCACTAATGAAAATATTTATCATGATGCTGATGACGATACGTATTATAACAGGAGCTGGAGATTCAGTGAAGGACATTGCTGGGGTGAGGGCATAAATATCCAGGCATCGAAAAAAGACGATAACACATACGTGACTCTTTACTATCATGGACCGGAGGATTAAACCCCTTATAATATAAAAAGCATTCCTATTCTGAAGGTTTATTACAGAAATAAAGATGGCGCAGCTGCCGTATCATCACGAGCAGTTACGCCATATTTCTTTTTCTGCTTTTGACAGTGCCTTGCTGATGACAGAGAAAGCTGTCCCTGCTGTCAGATCCCGAGCATGTCGGCGTATTCTCTGAGCGCGCCGTCTGTCTCATGCGCGAGCACTCTCTTGGCGAGGACTTTGCCGAGCTGAACACCTTCCTGATCGAAGCTGTTCAGATTCCAGAGGAATCCCTGGAACATGATCTTGTTTTCGAAATGAGCGAGGAGGGAACCGAGTGATTCCGGTGTCAGCTGGTCACCGACGATGATGCTCGATGGTCTGCCGCCGTCGAAGTTCTTGTTAGGATTCTCATCATCCTTGCCACAGGCAAAGGCCACGATCTGGGCCGCTACATTGGCTCCGAGTTTCTTCTGGCTGGTGCTGCCCTGGATATCCACATCGATTCCGGACTGATTTTCCCTGAATCCTACGAACTGAAGAGGAACGATATCCTTGCCCTGATGCAGGAGCTGATAGAACGAATGCTGACCATTGGTGCCCGGCTCACCGAAGAGAACAGGGCCGGTCTTGTAATCAACCGGCTCGCCGAAGCGGTTGACCGACTTTCCGTTGGACTCCATGTCCGCCTGCTGCAGATGAGCAGGGAATCTTGCAAGAGCCTGAGCATAAGGCAATACAGCAGTACTCTCGTATCCGAGGATGTTTCTCTCATAGACGCCGATCAGCGCGTCCAGCATAGCAGGATTCTTCATAGGATCAGACAGAGCAGCAAGCTTGTCTGCCTCAGCCGCGCCTGTCAGGAAGCGGTCGAACACATCAGATCCGAAGGCCAGTGACAGAACAGCTCCGCCTACAGCGGAGGTCGAGGAATATCTGCCGCCGATATAGTCATCCATGAAGAAGGCTGCAAGATAGTCGCTGCTCTTAGCGAGAGGCGAAGTCTCACTGGTTACGGCGATCATGTGTTTAGACGGATCGAGTCCGGCCTCTGCAAGAGCATTTTTGACGAATGCTTCGTTGGTCAGAGTTTCAAGAGTTGTTCCGGATTTGGATACCAGAATGAACAGTGAATGCGCAACATCAATAGTCTTCAGCACGCTGACAGCATCATCAGGATCTACGTTGCTGATGAACTTCGCGTCCATCAGCAGGCAGTCATTGGCTCGCGCCCAGTTCTCCAGAGCGATATACATGGCGCGCGGACCGAGGTCGCTGCCGCCGATGCCGATCTGCACTACTGTTGTGAATTTTTCTCCCGCGGCATTGGCGATTTCCCCCGAGTGGACCTTAGCGGCAAAATCAGCGATCTTAGCCTGTTCTCCGGTATAGAAGGCTCTCTTGTCAACGCCGTCAGAGATAACAGGATCGCCGAGCTGTCCGCGCGTGAGATGATGGAGCACAAGTCTCTTCTCACCTGTATTGATCATTGCGCCGTTATACAGCTCCTCGAACTTGCCCGCGAGTTCAGATTCCTCAGCAAGTTCCGCAAGCATTCCGAGGACTTCATCATCGACCTGCCTGGCTGCGTAATTGTACGCAAGCCCGCATGCCATAGGTACACAATACTTCTTCACACGCTCAGCACCGGCTTCACCTGCGAGAACCTCTCTGAGGCATACACGGTGCCCGGAAGCCTGAAGAGTTTTATACGAATCAAGTGTATCAAGATTTTTCCATCCAGCCATATTACCCTTCCTTTCTCCTGAAATAAACATACTGTACTGTACTTATTTTTTATCCTTATAACTATCAGCATAACTTTCTGCTACATCTCCGGCATCTTCACCATTGATGATGCGTTCAATGAAATGTGCAGTTTCCGGTGAATTGCCAAGTGTGAGATCGTAACCGCGGTTGATAAGTTCTTCCGAGAGCTTACAGAAAGCATCATAGTATATGACACTTTCATCCCATTCTTTGCGGACATCTTCGCTGAGCTCCGACGGACCGATGTTCATCGTGTTCTGTATATAACTGCCGAGAAACTCTGTGACTTTCCGCTGTCCGCGTGTGTTGGTATGTCCGTGATTGTAGTAGTCATCACATTCGACCAGTCCGATCTCATGGAAATATTTCTGCATATTGAAAGCGGAATATCCGGATTCCTCAGCTATTTCGAGAATGCGGTTAGCTTTCTGGTTGACCACAAGCTCATCCGGCGCGGTCACCTTGAGAACGATAGGGTACTTAACAAAAACCACATCGAGATCTTCGCTCTTACAGTAGTCAATAAAGTCACGGATTACCCGCTCTGTTTCAGGGTCCAGCGGAAGCGACTCATCGGAAAAAGCAGAGTCGACTACAGGCTTCAGTTTGCGCTTCCTCGTCAGAGTCTCAATCCCCTTAAGCGGGGATGGACCGGACTTCTCTACAGCCAGCCTGCTCTTAAGGTTGAGGATATTGATCGGTACACGCGAGTGGCACTTGATAAAAGGAAAGACCATGCTTGCCGCGCTTACATTATTGACATTCCGGCTGATCTCTCTTGCGGTGCGGATCTTTTCCATGGAGAATGGCACTGAATTCATGACGACATACAGCTGACTGCTGCGTGTCTCTATCATATCACGTTCGTAGCCACCGCCAAAGACATCCACGACAACTAGTTTCGGCCGCTGGGTGCGAAGCGCGTCCTTAAGGGCAGGTTTCCACATAGTGCAGGTGGACCCTCCGATGGCATAAGGCCATGAGGTAAAACCGTATTTCTCATAAGCATATGCTGATGAGAATCCTGAGTAGGTAGCGCTTGAGCCGATCAGGAGCACATCTATGGTATTTTTCGGTTCCTTGTGAAGCATGAGGACCCGGTTCTGATCCATTTCCTGCGAAGCAGGTATGCAAAGAAACTTCTCCATGAATGTGATCGATCCAAGCAGAGCGATTATGAGCGTTGCCACCGCAACGGTCCTTCTTATATATACCTTTTTCTTATCTTTATCTTCCGGCATTGATCTGTTTAATTCCTGATAAGGTTGTGTAGTCTCTGATAACTGATATTGCCTGTGAGGCCGGCCCTAGAACTGCATATAAACGAATTCGGCAGGGTCGTATGCCGGACCATATGCTCCGATGAGCAGAATGATCATGATCAGGCCGAAGAGGCAGATCCACTGTATCAAACCGCATCGCTTTTCCAGCAGTTCTGCCGGTGTATCGATCTTCGTCTGTTCCAGGCGGATGCTGATATACAGAAGCAGCATAGAACTGCACATGATTGCCAGATACTCGACTTTGCGCATGCCCAGACTCGGGAGCTGTTCGAGGAATACTCCTATATTCTGATCCGTGACGGTCAGGAACATCATCTGTATCGCGTTGGTGAAGTTGTCAGCGATGTCGAAAACGTAGCCGACCAGGACGATCAGGAAAGTTCTGAGCATCTGGAACAGCTTCCACCAGGCAGCATTCTCATTGATGCGCAGGGCAGTGCGCGAGCCTGCGTAGACAGGACCGAGCATAGCTGACAGCATGATGATAAGACCGTTCCATACACCGAATGCGATATATTTACTGTTGGCTCCGTGCCAGATACCTACGAACAGGAAAACTATGAACGAAGCCACCGCGGTCATGAACACCTTGGACAGATGCTTTCCGGCAGCGGTTTTGCCGAATGAGGAATTCGCGATGCCTTTGCTGACTCTCTTGGACAGATCAGACATTGCGATAGGATAGAAGACATAGTTCTTCATCCACGCGCCCAGTGAGATATGCCACCTTCTCCAGTATTCACTGATCGATCTGGAGAAATACGGCTGGCGGAAGTTCATCTCGAGATCAATGCCCAGCACGCGGCAGATCCCTCTGGAGATATCGATACCGCCCGAAAAATCCGTATAGAGCTGCAGGGCATAGAGCAGCGTGATGAAGAGAACCATAGTGCCGCCGTAACCGGCAAAGTCTTCCGTGCCGTTGATACCGCCCTGAGCGTAGTAGGCTTTGATTGCTTTCCATGAGCAGTCAGCGATGACAAGCTTCTTGAACAGCCCCCATGAGATGTTCATGATGCCGTGTTTGAAATTAAGCCACTCGAGGTCATGCGGCTCTATGAGCTGATCGTGCAGCTTGCCGTACTGGCTGATAGGACCCTGAACTATCTGAGGGAAAAACGAAACGAAGAGAGCAAATTTGAAAATGTTCCGCTCCGGCGTCACAGTCTCTCTGTAGACATCGATCAGGTAGCCTGTGGCAATAAAAGTATAGAAAGATATGCCAAGCGGCAGCAGAAGCCTGATCTGCGGAGCGCTCTCCGGAGAGGCTCCGATCAGCGCGGCAATACTGCCGGACATGAAGTTGAAATACTTGAGAAGGAACAGAATGCCGAAATTGAGGATCAGGGTCAGGGCCAGGATCCTCTTACGTCTGGTGTTCGCGGCTTCTTTGAAGGCTTTCTTTTCTTCTCTGGACCATTCGGCTTTCTTCTCCCTGACGGTCCTGCGTGTTGCGGCGGAGATATCATCCATCCTGCAGGCCGCGAAGTATATGGTCAGAATGGTGACTATGATGAAGGCGGAATATCTGAAACTGTTATACAGATAAAAAAAGCAGCTGGCGATCAGAAGTATGACCCAGCGGTGCTCTTTTTTCGGATACGCAAAATAGATACCCCCTGTTATGATTGCGAATACTGCGAATGGAAAGGACGTTATAGCCATACAGCTATATCCTCCGGCTGATTGAATCCGGCAGCTTCGATCCTGCCCCTCATGAGGTGCAGCCTGCCTGTTTTGTCAAGAACATAGATGCTCGGAAGGTCTCTCGACAGGAAGAGCGAAAAACCTTCATACAGTGAGTATGCCCCTGTCCTGTGGAAGACAAGTCTGTCGCCCATGCTGAGTCCCGGCAGCACGGCATTTCTTGCGATAACATCCGCGGTAGTACAGAGACTGCCGCAGAGCGTCCATTTATCCGACGCATCAGCTTCGCCCGCGGGAGCATTGCAGGCGGCATAGCCGTTATTGCTGCTGCGGAGATGTGTGATCACAGGTATCTGCATGCCCTGGATCTGGCCGTCGTATTTGAGCTGGTGCAGTCCGCCGTCGACGATCGCGTAGTTGACACCGTCGTTCGTTTTGGCATCAACAACATTGGTGACATAATATCCGCAAGGCGCCGCGAAAAATCTGCCCATCTCAACGGTGACATGCACTCTGGCGGACATTTCCCTGATTGCCCCGGCAATATCGCCGAGTCTTGCAGATTCTTTATCGTCAGCCTCTTCGGTGAAATAGTCGACCGCGAGTCCGGTGCCGTACTCTATCCTCTCAGGTATATATCCGAGCTCTTCTTCGAGACGGTCAAGGATCTTGCCAAGTCTGGTCATCTCTTTGATGATCTCTTTCGGCCGGGTCTTCTGTGTACCGGTGAAATAGTGGATGCCGACGATATTCATGCCTTTGTAAGAGCCTCGGTCAGCGATCACTTTGAATACATCCGCCTTGTCCATACCGAACTGGCTTTCACAGGAAAGACGAACCAGTACATCAGCGGTCAGTCCTCTCTTCGAGGCTTCGCTGCTGATGCTGTCAAGGTGGCTGTAGCTCTCGGCTGTCAGCAGAGTCACACCATAGTCGAGCGCGCGGCCGACCTCTTCAGCAGACTTGTTGACACCCGAAAAGATGATCTTCGAAGGATCGATCCTGAAAGCCTTGCAGATCTCAAGCTCACCCGGACTGCAGACCTCGATCTTCGAAAATCCGTCAGGCAGTACCGCAAGAAGGAAAGGATTGGCCTTGATGGAGTAACAGATGTCTACTGTTTCTCCGAAGGCGTCCCTGACCAGCTGCATCCTGTCAATGAATCCCTGTTCATCAAAAACATAAGCAGGGGAATTGACCTCTGCAAATGCTTTCATCAATGTTTCATTCATAAAACACCTATTCCTCGTCCTGCAGTTCTTCGATCAGCTCGAGCATAGCCTCCGCGGAATTGAAATTGTCCGGTACGAGGTTGGCCGGCCTGATCGTGATATCGTACTCATCATTGAGCATGCCGACCAGCGAAATGATATCAAAAGAATCCAGTATTCCGCCTGTTACCAGCGACTTCTCGTTTTCAAAATCAACGTCAGGTCTGAGCTCTGTCAGGATCTCCATTAACTGTTCCATTTATATTCCTCCATTATCTTGATTATCTTAATATTATACAAAATATCGTAATTATCCGATAGTTTCTGCCAGTGTTTTCATAGCGATTTTACCGTTAGGCAGATGCGGCATATCCTCCATCTGAACGATCTTCCGGGGAACCATGAACGCCGGCATGTCGCGGCGGAAGCTGATCGTGATATCTTTGGCCGTTGCCGGACCTGCGTAGAACAGGTAGATCAGCTGGCGCTTCTTATCGTACAGGGACGCGCATTCGGTGACCCCGTCTATCGTCAGAGCATAAGCCTCGACCTCGGCAAGTTCGACACGGTGACCCATATGTTTTATCTGACGGTCCTTGCGCCCGTGGAAATACAGGTTGCCGTCCTCTCCGATATGTCCGATATCGCCTGTATTGTATATGCGCTCAGGATAATCGTTATTGAGAGGGTTCTGCATGAATACCTTGCCGGTCTGATCCGGCGCGCGGTAGTATCCGATCGCGAGGCACGGACCCTTGACCCAGATCTCACCGATTTCGCCCGGAGGAGTAGCTGAGTACGCGCCTGTTTCCTCATCATGGGTCAGCATCAGTATCTGGTAGTGCTTGTACGGAATTCCGATCGGGATGACTGTATCGTCATTTACTACATCCTGAAGTGTGTAGTATGTACAGGACGCAGTTGCTTCTGTCGGACCGTACTGGTTAACAAACATGACATCCGGGAGATTCTCCTGCCAGATGCGGAGATACTTGTTCGAGATGACCGATCCCGAGAAAACGATCCTCTTGATGTATTCCGGTCTGCCGTCAGCAAATCCGCCGAGCTTGGCCGGAATCTCGAGTCCCGCCGCGCTCCAGCAAAGTGTTGTTACTTTGTATTCGTTCAGGGTCCTGAAGAGCGCGTCCGGCATCGCGAACTCATTTTTAGGGATCATCACGGTCGTCGCGCCTGTCATAAGAGGCAGGTACATATCTCTGATAGCCGCTATATAGTCCAGAGGAGCCTGATTGCCTATCACATCTGTATCATCGAGGCCGATGACTTCGTTCAGACTGTCGAGGTAGCAGACCATCGAGTGATGGGATGTGAGGACACCTTTGGGTGTTCCGGTCGAACCGGATGTGAAAATCATGTAAAGCGGAGACATCTCTGTAACGGAGATCTCGCGGGATGTGACCAGTTCATCATCCGGTGTTGTTCCGAAGACATCTTCCATGATCGCGATCTCATGATCACCTGCCAGTGTCTTTGCTATGTCGAGATGCTCCTGGTCCACGATCAGAAGTTCCGGCTGTGTCACACTCATGATCTGCTCGAGTCTTGCGTGAGGAACTTCCGGGTCCACTGCCGCATAGAAGCAGCCGGCTCTTGCAACACCCATGTAACAGGCAGGGGTGAATACATTCCTGCCGCCCATGACTGCTACCGGACGCTCGATTTCAGATCGCTGCGCGATCCATGTTGCCGCTGCCGCGGAGAGTCTTTCGAGGTCTGAAAAAGTCACACTGTGTTCAATATCCGTGTAGGCAATTTTGCTGCCGCGTTTCTGTGCGGATCCTCTGATCCAGTCGAAAAATACAGATGCCATGGAAGTCATGCTCCTTCTTTTTTACACATAATCCTGCAATATAATTAATGGTACAATATCAGCATTTTTGATGCAACATTCAGGCTCGCAAAACAGGGTGGATAATTCCCCAATAAGACATTTATCTGTTGCATTTCCATATATTTGAAGAAATCTTCATCAAACCTGTATCCGGGCAGCTCCCTCAGGGCCCGGCCCAAAGGGAATGGTTTATAGAATTAGCGTATACGTGTGTGATATCATTAAACGATATAAGAGATACTGATACATGAAGAGAAAGCTGACAGTAAGATGCAAAAGGGTGACCACTGGAGAGACTGGGAAATAATAGAGCTCCTCGGGTCCGGTTCCTTCGGGAAAGTATACCGGATCAGGAGGTCCGGTTTTGACGGGTTTACAGAAGAATCCGCCCTCAAAGTAATAAGGATCCCTCAGAACGAGAGTGACTATCAGTCGGTGCTCAAAGACGGAATGGATGAGAAGAGCGCGAGTGTGTATTTCGAGACCATGGTCAATGAGCTGTCGAGAGAGTTCACCCTTATGTCAAGTCTCAAGGGCAACAGCAATATCGTCAGTTTCGAAGACTATGAAGTAAACCGGCTGACGGACCGCTATGGCTGGGAGATCATCATCAGGATGGAACTTCTGGAGCCGCTGAACGAGAGCATTTCGAATTACGGTATCACAGCAGAAGAGATCGCCAAAGTCGGTATCGATATTTGCAAGGCTCTGGAACTGTGCGAGAAGGAGAGTATCATCCACAGAGATATCAAGCCTGAGAATATATTCGTATCGAAGTACGGGGATTACAAGCTCGGTGATTTCGGCATTGCCAAAAAGCTGGAAAATGCCACATACAGTCATACTCAGATGGGAACACTCTCGTATATGGCGCCTGAGATCTACAAGGGGCTTCCCTACAACTCCACGGTAGACATCTACTCCCTCGGTCTTGTGCTGTACAGGCTTCTCAACGACAACAGATATCCGTTCATGCCTCCGTATCCTGAGCCGGTCACTTTTCAGGACAGAGAGAGGGCGAGAGAAAAAAGGATGAACGGCGACAGAATGCCGGCGCCAGTCAACGCGAGCAGGGACATGGCTTCTGTTATTCTCAAAGCATGCGAATATGACCCGGCGGACCGCTTTCAGGATGCCGCGAGCATGAGAGCGGCACTTGAAGCAGTTCTGGATGGCACGTTTGACGAAGCGACTCTGCCGATGCCGGTAAAGCAAACTCAGAGTGAAAGCGGATCAGGATCCACGCTTCCTGATTTCATAGCAAAGAATAAAATGCTTATCGGGATCGCCGCGGCTGTTCTTCTTGTGCTGCTTATTGCCCTGCCTTCAATGCTGCCGAAGGGATGGGATGAAACAGAACAAGTACCGGCAGACGAAGAAACAGCGCAGGAAGAGGAGGCTGGGGAACCGGAAGAAGGGCCTGCGGAACAACCGGCAGAACAGGCTCCGTATGACGCGGAAACCGCAACGATCAATTTTCCCGAATACTCCGGAGATACCATTACGGTAAGCAGTTCAGAAGAGCTGCTGGATGCGGTCAAAAATGCATCCGACGGAACTACCATCGAGATCGCTTCGGGGAATTATTCTTTTGACGGTCCGGTATCTGTCAATGCAAGCAACATCAGACTTTGCGGAACGGGAGATGCCAAGCCTGTTCTGGACTCGGCGCTCACCATCGGCGGCAGTAATATTACACTCGAAAACATCTCCGTCTATATTACTGATTATGGAAAAGCGGATGGAGGAGAAATGGCGAGAGGTATAGCCGTTGAGAGTTATGCGAATGGTAATACTTTCATGCGGAATACAGATGTAACGCTGCGTTATCACGGGGATAATGTACAGAAAGGTATCGAAATAACATCACCTCTGTATATGGAGGATTGTGTTATTGATGTAAATGACATAAATGATAATTACTGGGTAGGGTATATCTGTGTCGGTATGGGCAGCAAGCTGGTTGCTGTTAATAATTCTTTTATCTCCAATGATATTGCCCTGGGCGTATGGCCGGCTGTGGAAGATATGTACACGGATGAGGATTTCAAAGATCTCCTTGATAATAATTCCTTCCAGGCAGGAATAAAAATCGCCAATTGATGCATTTCGCGTATATAGAAATGCATTTTGGCTGATAAGCCCGGAAGCCTCAGGGTTCCGGGATATAATCAGTACAGAGATAATGACAGGTATTATAATTGCTGTCATACAATAATTACGGAGTGTGGAAATGGTCAGAGACAATCAGTACACCAATCCTGTTGCGTCACTCAGCAACAGAAAGAAGAGCGTAAGCATATGGGATGTTCCGGCAAAGCTGGGCAGAAATTCGAACACAGTTGATGTGTATTTATTCCATGAAAGCATCAGCCGTGAGCACTGCATGTTCGAGCTGATCAACGGACGGTTCACTGTCAAGGATCTGGGCTCTACTGTAGGAACAACTGTCAACGGAACCAGACTTGAGCCGAACATTCCTTACTACATAAATGACGGGGATAAAATCGTAATCGGAGAAGTAAAGCTCTCGTTCAGCAGCGATATGAACGAGATCATGAGGAGACAGACGGCGCCGCCTGTACAGGAGCAGAGACCCCCTGAGTACGAACAGAGACCGCCGGAATATGAGCAGAGACCCCCTGAGTACGAACAGAGAACACCGGAGTATGACCGGAGGCCCCCTGAGTATGAACAGAGACCATCTGCCGGCGGCCTGGTTCCGATTCCTGAGAGGATGCAGGTAAGGGAGGATAAACCTGCAGGTTCTGCCGGAAAAGGAAGACCTGAGATCTCAGCCAGAGAACTCAATGATTATGAGTTCAATGAGGACGAAGTCGTGTATATTGACTGCGGGCTCGGCAAACCTGTCAGACAGATGAGCTATACACAGGAACTCCGCAGGAAAGAAATGAAAGCAGCCGCTGCGGGAGCCGGAGTTGTGCGCCTGAAGTGGTACGATGATGAAACAGGAATTCACAAGACGATACTGATCGATCACTTCCCGTTCCGTATTGGACGCAAGTCAAGCGAGAACGACTACGCGGTAAGCAGGAAGGGATTCAGCCGCAGGCATATGATAGTGGAAAAAGCAGGAGTAGCTTACTGCATCGTAGATGATGGATCGACCAATGGCATCCGGCTCAATGGCGAGAAGATCGATGCCAACGTAAGGAAAACGATCCAGACAGGAGACGTTATCAGGATCGCGGGAATAGACTTCCGTGTCGAAACAGAATGAAAGGAATAGTCAGATATGCAGCCTAGATTTTGCAGAAACTGCGGAAATGCTCTCCGCGAAGGCGATAAATTCTGCCGAAAGTGCGGCACAGCGGCCAGGATGACCGCGGCTGACACACCTGAGCCTCAGGCAGCCGATGCATCCGTAAGAGATAAAGTCAATCCGGAGGGAACGACATTGCTCGTGAATAACGGCCGGTTATCCGGCGGTGAAGAATTCATAAAAGGGAGCATCACCATTCCTCTTGGAGATATGCTGGGCGGATGTACCAGAATCGTGGATTTCGGTACGGGAAAGAAATATGAGATCCGCATCCCGGCAGGCCTTATGCCCGGGGACAGCGTGATCGTCAGGGATACCGGTATCATGGATCCCGGGACAGGTCAGCTTAAGGATATCGAGCTGACCATCAAACTTTGAACAATACCGGAGCAATATGACAGACTATAACATCGAAGATACAGCGAAATTAATGACCCAAGCCAGAAGCGGAGGCCGCAGGAAAAAGATGATTCTTATTGCTGCGGCCGTTATTGCAGTGATACTCATTGCGGTGCTCAGCATAAAGCTCGTAGGCGATAAAAAATACAATGACCAGATCGCCATCGCCGAGACGGCGCTTGCCGAGGGCAATTACGAACAGGCAGAGGCCGAGTATCTCCGGGCTGTCGATATGAAGGGGCGCAAGCCAAAGGCCCGTGAAGGACTTGCATATACCTACGCGCTGGAAGAAAAATACGAAGAGTCAAGACAGACCTATCAGGAACTGTATGATCAGACTCAGGATGAGCAGTATCAGAGAGCTGCGGCTGATGTTTCGAACGGCATACTGCCGGCGATAGACGGGATCTTTCCTTCCGAGACTATATGGGTGAGCATATCGCAGGACAGGCTGACAGAGGCAGATGATCTGTTATGGTTCATGGAGCAGTATCTTTCTATGTATTCCTTTTACGCGTATATGGATGAAAACAACAGAGGAACCCGGATCGAGGACTTTGTATATGACAGTGAAGCTCCGGGGAACAGCTATGCTCTGCCGATAGCGCATGCTCTGATAGACGAAAGAAACTATCCGGATTATCTGGAGGAGTATGAATGGTATCCGGAGGGCGGTGACCCGAGGGGATGGGGAGACGAATTTATCCAGCGAATCAGGAAAGACATACTGGATGAGGTATTCGCTGACTTGTTCAATGTTGAGCAGGACGGGATCGCAGAAGCATCTGCCTCTGCGGAAGATGCCGGTATGATGTATCCGGAGGGTGAATATTATTATCAGTTTGACAAGCCTATGGGGTTGGATCTGATAGATGCAGTACCGGTGAGAGTGCAGATCAATGGTTCGCGCTGCTGCATCGAATACAGTCTGGTAGTGTCTTCACATGATGGCGGAGGCGCTGTCGCTCCGGATGCAGAAACATACTATGCCGTTATGAAGCTCAAGGAGATCAACGGCGGAATGCATTGGACCATGATCAGCAACGGCCCTGAGAAGCCTGATTATGTCGGACAGCCTCAGAAACCAGTAGAAGACGGCGAGTCTGAGAATATGGCTGCCGTAAACAAGGCATATGCTGAGGTCCTCAGAGAAAATGAGGACGGAATCAAGGCCTACTGGTGGCAGTACGGCACCGATATGGAAGATGGCCCGCTCAACGGATATGACTTCAGCAGCGGAGATGGGACGCGTATCGTTGATGATCCGCTGAACAAGTGCGTCTCCATAGAAGATATCGATGGAGACGGAGTCCCGGAGCTGATGTTCTTTGCGTCCGAAAACCCTTCTCTTGGATGCCTGTACATGTATACATATAAGGACGGTAAAGCTGTGCAGTTAACGTGCGAAGCAGACATAAGTCTTCTTCCCGACTTCACCAGCACCAACCCTGACGGAACAGTGCTGTTCTCAGATGCGGCTGTAGCTGCAGGAACATATTACATGGTGTATACAGGCAAAACCCCGGGAACTTTTTATATCGCTTACAGCATAGGCGATGATTTCAACAGCTGGTTCAGTATGGAATATCATTTTGACGGAGAAAAACTCAGTATGGATCACTATGTCCAGAATTATTACTACCATGGATACGAACCGGAAAACGAGCCTGAAGTAGATGAGTATTATATAGATGGCAGTCTGGTCAGCAGCGGGGAAGGAACAGAAGAATTCCGGAAGGCAGCGGATGACTACAGCAGTCTGATCATGTTCAGCGGCAATGTTACAGAGCTGGCGGTATTTGAGCATATTTTCACCGATACTCCTCTGGCGATGACATATAACGAGGCGCTCAGCAGTCTGGATAACTGATTTCGAGAGGGATATTGATGGAGAACAACGATTTTCTGTGGAGACGGGCGGATGCATTGTTCCGCGGCAGATATGAATATCTTGGCAGGCTGGGCAGCGGCGGCATGGGAATGGTTCTTCTCGTGCAGGCAAGAGACCTGGGCAGGAGGAAGTATGCCCTCAAGATCATCAGCAAGCGCAGCCCGGAGAACAGCGGAGTCGATGTCTATGCCGAGATCCAGATACTGAGAAGTCTCAGACATCCTAATATAGTATCGATCTACGAAGCGGTTGAAGATGAGAGTTATGTATACATCATACAGGACTATATTGACGGCAAGTCTCTGGCACAGCTGAGAGATGATCCGGCGGCCCGCAGAGCGATCAGCGAAGAAATCGTCAAAATGTGGATGACAGATATTGCGGACGCGCTTGCGTATGTCCACAGCTGCAGCATAGTTCACAGAGACATAAAGCCCGGAAACATCATGATCAACAGTGACGGATCGGCAATACTTATCGACTTCGGTATCGCGCGCAGACTGGTCACCATCAGCAGGACCCGTACCGGCAGCACTGTCGGAAGCGCTCCTTACTCACCGCTGGAGCGGCTGCAGGGACAGGCTGACGGCCCGCAGACTGATATTTACGCGTATGGCACGACATTTTACTCGCTGCTGCTGGGAAAAGTTCCTTCTGTCAGCGGCAGAGAGATCAATACTCTCCGCACAAGCAACAGGAGCGTCAAACCATATTACATGACAGCTTACAGGACGATGATCAGCGATCTCGATCTCATCCGTGATGAAGGAATGAGAGAACTGATCAAAGACTGCGTCAATATTGACCCTGCACGGAGGGTCAGTGATTTCAATACGGTCAGATACCGGCTGCGGAGCATCGATCAGGTCAGACAGGTCCACAGTGAGAAGAAGCGCGAATATGTCAAGGCAAAAACTCTCATGACGGCACTGCTGATTGCGGGAATACTGCTGGCCGGTCTCGGTATCGTTCAGATGAAGAGGGATCATGACCACAGATTTGACAGGATCATAGCTTCAGCTGATGAGGCATATGACGAAGGGAATTATGCTCTCAGCGAGGAGAACGCTTCCAAGGCTGTAGAGTTCGATCCGGGCAATGAGGCGGGATATTTTACCAGATACAAAGCCATGACAGCTGCTGCTTATGAAAGCAACAGCAAAGATAAATACATTGATATCATCAATACGATAACGAGCGATACGGCAGAGAGACCGGAGCTTGCAGACAGTCTGTATACGGCCTCCTATCTTGCCAATGCGTATTTCGAGACAGATGATATCGGGAAGGCAATAGATACGCTTAGCCGCAGAGATGATCTCGGGGATGACCAGCTGATGCTGCTCGGCCACGCGCTGTATCTCAACGGAGAGGCGGCGAGAGCGCAGGAATGCCTGAACAGAATGGACGGGGACACACCGCAGAAGTTTTATCTGGAAGGTCTGATCAATGAGACAGGCGATCAGACGAGAGCCATCGAATGCTACAGTAAAGTGATAAACAGCGAGAGCGCTTCCTCCTCCCTCGGAGACCTGAGGCGCAAAGCACTGTCCCAGATCGCGCAGATATACATGCAACGCGAGGAATACAGTCAGGCGGCTTCTGTGATCACGGGCGAGATGGACAAGGACGCGGGCATGAAAAACAGTATCAGGATCAATATGATCCTGATGGACTGCTTCTATAAAGACGGTGACTACGGCAAAGCCGTCAGCCAGGCGGACACTGTCAACAGCATATTCCCGAGTGATCATGCATATGAGATCAAGATCAGTTCACTCGAGCTGTCAGGCAACTATTCCGGAGCTCTCGAAGCTGCCGATGAATGGGAGAAAGCTTATCCTGAATCACCGGCGCCTCACATCCAGAGAGTGATCATTTACAATAATATCGCAGGCAATGCCAAGTCAGACGGGGACAGGAAGAGAACATATCCTGATTTCATCAGATCTTATGAGACAGAATCCCAGTGGCTCAGAGATCATGGTTACTCAGATGGCGAGATGCAGACCCTTGAAGCAGCTTACTACAACGCGATCAACATACTTGATCAGATCAACAGGGAGGGATAGCACATGACCGGGATACTTGATTTCTTCTCCCATATAGGAAGCTATGCCGGCATAGGCATGATAATGCTTCTGGCAGGGATCGTCCTGATAGTGGTGGCGGCGTTCCGGCTCAGCAGTCTCAGGAAAGCAGAGCGCCGGAGGACTGTTGCCGAATTCAACCAGCAGTTTGTCAATGATACAAGATCAGCCATTTCAGACGTCGAGGCGGGAGCAGACCGCAGAGCGGTCGCGCGCAATCTCGGCATAGGACAGGACAGATAGAAATATGAGGGATTACAGTTACGTTACCAATCCATGGAAAGACTGGAAAATAATAAGGAGCATAGGCCGGGGATCGTTCGGCTGTGTCTATGAGATCGAACGCAGCGAGTACGGTTTCACGGAAAAGGCTGCGCTCAAGGTCATTTCTGTGCCGAGCAGTGAAGGAGAACTGGATACCCTGCGCAGCGGCAATTATGATGTCAAAAAATGGTGTCAGTCTATAATAAGTGATATTTTCAAAGAATACGCGCTCATGTCTCAGCTGAAATCCTGTCCTAATGTAGTCAGGTGTGATGACTGCCGCGAAGTGCCCCATGAAGATGACGAAGGTTCTGATGTATGTATCAGAATGGAACTTCTGACGTCGATCAACAAGATCAGAAGAGAGTTCGCGGAAGAGGATGTTATCTCAGTCGGAAAGGACATATCCAACGCGCTTCTCGCCTGTGAGGCCAGAGACATCATCCACAGAGATATCAAGCCGGACAATATACTTGTCTCGGAAGAAGGGGTCTATAAGCTGGGCGATTTCGGTGTGGCCAGAGAGATGGATCACACAACGATGGCATCTCTTAAGGGAACTCCGACATTCATGGCGCCGGAAGTCGAAGCCAGAAAAGAATACGGCAAAGATGCTGACACGTATGCGCTTGGTCTGGTGATGTACTGGCTCCTCAACAAGCGGAGACATCCTTTTGTCCCGCTCGACGAGACCCCGACCGCAATGGAAGTCCAGATGGCCAACAACAGGCGTCTGATGGGTGAGCCGCTGCCGGATCCGGCAAACGGGAGCAGGGAGCTCAAAGATATAGTTCTCAAAGCGTGCAGCTACAACAGAGCGGACCGGTATTCATCCGCGCAGGAACTTCTGGATGCCCTTGATTCACTTGACGCGGCAGACGAAAAAACTGTCGGCATGTTCTCTGTGCCTGAACCAGAGGAACTGACTGTAAATATGGCTTCTGAGCAAACGCCGGATGAGACTGTCGGTATGTTCACGACATACAGAACAATGAACACGGCTGCTGCAGAAGAAATCCGGGAAGAAGTGATACCGCCGGCAGAAGAAACCATGCAGGACGATACTCTGTTTTCCGGAATATTTGAAGAGAGTATCGAAAAAGAGCCGGCACCGGAGAAGCCGGAGAAAAAGAACAGGCCGAAATGGCTGGTGCCGGGCATAGCGGCAGCAGCCGTTGCCCTGATAGCAATACTGTTCCTGACAATGGGCGGTACGCAGAAAGTCCCTACAGTGGAAAAAGGTGTTCTGACGGCCGCGGTCTATGAACGGAATGAAGATTCAGCAGCATATGCTATGGACAAAGCTGTAGCTCAGGCTCTGGCTGACAAAATGAAACTGAAGCTGAACGTGATAAATGATCATGATCCGTGTTCCTGGCTGTTATCGGGACAGGCAGATATTGCCGTTGGATATTCTCAGCCGGAAGGAACAGTCCCGGAATCGATAGACGGAGTCGAATATGGTGTTTCAGAACCGTTCATAACATTCAGCGAAGAAAGCGCGGGCGAAGAAGGATACGCCGGTTATATCATTACAGACCGGGAAAATGAAAAATTGCTCGAGGAGGTCAACAGTGGTATCGCAGAGATGAAAGAAGATGGTTCACTGGAAAGTCTGTACCCTGAAACAATAAACTGTGCGGAATATGAGTATGAACCCGGCAGCCCGTTTGCCAGCGGTGAAATGGAGCCGTTTTACAATTATGACCCTGTTCATCTGCCGTATGCTTCTTTTGATAATCCCGGATTTAAATTTGCCGGATGGGCGACAGATATATACAGCGATTATTTCCAGTACTATGATTCCGAAGAAGAGATATTGGACACAGAAAGCTCTAATGATACTGCCGGGAAACATATATTTACTGCTATATGGCGGGTGGATCCTGAAACATTCGAGACGGACAAGTCACTGCACGATAAGGTAAAACATGAAGAAATGTCGCCGATGATGGGAGTCCATATATTCCATAATAATTCAGATCAGAATGTGGACATTGCTCTTGTGCATCATTTCTTCAACAGCAAGGGAGAAGAGACAAGGACAATAGAAGGAGAGAGCACAGCTGTTCCGCCGGGCGGGATCGGCGTGATCCATACAACCAGCGACCGGGAGGATGAAGTATCTGAAGAAATTGAGTATTATGTCAGAGAATCTGAAATAGAACCTGCGGAAAGCCGTCTTGATCTCCAGGTGAAAGAGAATGCTGAAGGGAAATACGATATCAGTGTTACAAATACAACTGATAAAACAATACCGGAAGTTACTCTGATCACAGTGTATAAAAAGAGCGAAGATGACTGCATGTTAAGAGGATTCCATCTGGCGGAGGATCTTGCACCCGGTGAATCGGCATCAGAGGACATTGATATGGAGGATACAATTTTTACGATCGCCGATGAGAATGACCTGCATGTTCTTGAGGGATGGAGCGGCAGAGTACCGGATTAAGAACGGATAGGATCATGGAGCGCGATTATAATATTGAGGACACAGCAAAATTAATGACCGAAGCCGGCATCGGCGGCCGCAGAAAGAAACTGATCATCATAACTGCGGCTGTTATTGCAGTGCTTCTCATAGCTGCGTTAAGTATCCGGCTTGTGGGGGACAGAAGATATAATAATCAGATTGATATAGCGGAAAAAGCCCTGACTGAGGGAAACTATGACGAAGCAGAAGCTGCATATCTGAGCGCGGTCGATATGCAGAAACGCAGGCCGAAAGCGCGCGAAGGACTGGCGTATCTGTATGCATATACCGGAAGGTTCGAGGAAAGTGAGTCGCTCTACCGCGCGCTGTATGACGATACGGAAGATGAAAAATACATTGTGGCTGCTGATGATGTTTCAAACGGTCTGGTACCGGTATATGATGGCGTGGTCCCTGTAAGATTCTGGAGAGATATCGATGAAGAAAGTGTTCCGTACAATGTTGAAATGGTGCGGTTCCTGACCAGGGCAGCCAGTGACTTCTCAGAAGGCAGCGACAGGTATTTTGCATATGACAGCAAGGACCCGGATGCGGGAGCAGATCTTCTTAGAGGGATCATGGAAGCAAAATATGAATTCGTATATCAGATCCCCGTAGGCGTTTATTATGTCGATGACTCTGAAAGCAGCCGTGACAAGTATTACAGCTGGATCGACTGGAGTCAGGAAACTGATCCGAGAGGATGGAAAGGCGGTGCCGCGGGATACGAACTGACTGTTTTCGATCAGGACAAGGTAGATATGATCCTGAAAGAAATATTCCACGTACCGGACAAGACCATAGAGAACTGGGTAAAGCAGGGAGAAGAAGAAAAAGCTTTCTACAGGGAAGACGGCAAGTACTACAGCTTCTGCTGGATCGATGCAGAGGATGGA
>JBGUJM010000004.1:0-2860 GCA_045113935.1 Anaerovoracaceae bacterium | reverse complement strand
TATCTACGCATTCTTTCGGTGTCAGACGGAGAACTACGATGTTGCCCTCGATACCGTCCTCACGGAGATTGATAGCTTCTTCAAGAGTCGCTACGGCAAAGCTGTCAACACCGTTATACCTGAGGACCTTTGCGCACTCTGTAGCGCCGTGTCCGTATCCGTTAGCCTTGATGACTCCGATCATCTTAGGGCACTTCATCTGGCGCTTGATCTCCTTAACATTGTGGTCAAAAGCTGACATGTCGATCTCAGCCCAGACCTGTCTTAATGTCTCCTTATACATAGCTCGTCTCCTTACAAAATGTATCTCCATACAATTTATGAACGAATGCTCAGCGGCGCTGAAATACAGCCCCGTTTCTGTACAGATTTTACTCCTATCCGATGCATATATCAAGAAATCCGGTGCTGTCTCTCCGGGTAAAAAACTATTCCCCGGAGCCTTCTTCAGGAACTGCCTTCTCGAGCACCTCAATGCGTGTAAGTGACATATCACTCTTGCTGTAGTAGACTCTGACCTTGTCTCCTTTGGCAGGGAAATATCCTGCTGTTACTTCAGTATCGCTGTTCAGGTTGAGCGTGACAGTCTCCCCGCCGAAGTCGATAGAGAATGATCTGTTATCCTCATTACCCTGAATAATGGTTCCGACAGACTGGATAATAACATCTTCTTCCTTGACCGGTTCAGGTTCAGGCTCTGGTTCAGGCTCTGGCTCCGGTTCAGGAGCAGCTTCTTCCTCCGGTTCCGGTTCAGGCTCCGGTTCAGGTTCAGGGGCAACTTCCTCCTCCGGCTCCGGCTCAGGGGCTACGGTCTCCTCCGGGGTACTTTCCCCTTCGCCTGACGGCTGAGTCTCATCCTCAGGCTGGATCTCGTCTTCGTCAGGACCAGGCTGCGGTTCGTATTTCTGGATCAGCACGATCCTGTGCATGACCTTGTTATTTTCTGTGTATTCTACGCTGACAGCATCTCCGGTTTCAGGCTCAAACGGGGTTCCGTCTTCTGTCTCAATCACGATATCTGTTCCGATCACCAGCTGGAGCTCTGCATCCTCGATCGTCAGTATGCATTTTCCTTCAGCGCCTGCCCATTCTTTGACAGTACCTTCTGCCTTGACTGTCTGGCCGGCATCCGGGGTAGGAGCAGGTTCCGGTTCATCTTGCTCCTCATCCTCCTTCTGGTCATCCTTACCAGGTGTTGCTTTCTTGGATTTGTCTTCTTTCTTTATCTCATCCGCCGGTTCTGTCTCTTCAGCTTCCAGTTCTGTCTCAACAATGTATTCTTCCTCCGGATTTTCCTCCCACAGAGCAGTGACAGTCATATCTCTGGTCACCTTGCTGAATGACTTGTCCCATCCCTTGAACTTGTAGCCTTTTCTTGTAGGGCTCGCCGGCGCGGTGGCCGCTTTGCCCTTGACTACCTTCTCGGTCTTGAGTGTTTTGCCCTGACCGTCAACGAACTTGACAGTGTACTTTACAGGATCCGGTGTCTGCTTAACACAATATACAATGATGGCTACCGGCTGACCGCTGATCTTGCCGCTGTAAGTGATCTCGGACTTATATCCCTCGGCAGGATTATCGCCTGTGAACTTGGTGTATTCATTTATGGCAAACATGTACACTTTGCCGCCTGTATCCAGAGTCACATAGTCTTTGGTTATGTTTTTGATCGTTCCGTTGACGGTATTCCTGTATTCCTCGGCTTTTCTGGTGATATTCACCATTGCGGCAGCAGGTTCCTCCCTGAGATCGCCGCTGTAAGTGATGGTGACATTGTCGCCTATTCTCACATACTTGTCAGCGCCGGTCACCTCGGTGCTCGTGTCAAGCTTGAATCTGTATGAGGTAGAAGAATCGATGGAAATCAGGATCGAGTCTGTCGTAAATTCTGAAACGATACCATTGATTGTCGCTGTCTGAGGTTCTGTGTTTTCTGCAGTGACCCTGACTTCAGCAGCATAAGGGTATTCGCTCAGATCTCCTGTATAAATGATCTGAACCTCGTCACCGACACTCAGATCCCCCTCGATATCCGTGTACTCATTGCGAACAAAAGCAATAGTCATGCTTTTGCCCGTAACGGTGACAGTCTTGTCTGTGACATCCGTTACAGTGCCTGTAAAAATCTGCTGCTTCTCAACATGTTCTCTGAGAGTAACTCTGTCGGCATACATTTTGCCGCCCTTCTTGTGATATCTGACAACAACCACGTCATCCACACACAGATGACTCATCTCTCCCAGATTGTATACTGTCTCTTCGCTTGTCCGGAACTCCCGTACTCCGTCTTCGGTGTTGACCAGAATCGAGTTCTCATAAGCATCGGTCAGTGTTCCGGTACACTCACCGGTCTCCGGCGCCTTGCTGCACGCATTCAGAGCAAACGCGATACAAACGGTCAGAACCAGAGTTAATAACATTTTATATCTTGCTTTCATATAAGCCTCCTGTATCAGCTGCAAAACCATCCTTCTGCGTGATCCTGCATATAGCATTGTCTGCCTGTATCTGCCAATACCAATATACTATCTATATTATACGCATTCATCACACATAAGGATATGTTTTATTTGTTTACCGTCCTTGATATCTAAGAAGAAGTATGCTATCATACTTGAGCGTGCAAAATCAATGCATATATTCGTCCGCAGCAGGCGGAAACCCATATGTCTCAGTAGCTCAGGGGACAGAGCACCGCTCTCCTAAAGCGGGTGTCGGAGGTTCGAATCCTCTCTGGGACACCAATCAGAAATAACAGGCCGCAGGCCTGTTATCAGACCGTAGACAAAGTCCTTTTTCAGGCATTCGCCTGAAGGAGGGCTTTTCTCATTCGCGAATTAAATTGGCTGCAGGAAAATCT
>JBGUJM010000003.1:0-2074 GCA_045113935.1 Anaerovoracaceae bacterium | reverse complement strand
GAGTGCAGATCGGAAATGAGGGGCTGCTGAAGCTGGTCAACCGCGGCATCAACATTCTGGGCTCTGATTACGCCCAGAACCTTGCTTTCCGGTACACGGATCAGCTGCATACCTATTCATTCGGCGATGTGATCCGGAACAACATGGGCGCTGTCGGAAGCATAATGCTTGCGATCGCCGCGCTTGTGATCATGTTCCTGGTACGCGACTCGAAACGCTCTAAGCAGCTGCTCAAGCAGCAGGAACGCCGCGAGCAGCAGGACAAGATGATAACCGCGCTCGCTTCGGACTACCGCTGCGTCTATCATGTCGACCTGGACAATGATGACGCTGTCTGCTACCGGGCTGACCCCGAAGCTACGGATCAGACACCTGAAGGCATACATTTCCCTTACCTTGAGCGTTTCACCTGGTACGCTAACAACTATGTTGCGGAAAGCTACAGGGAGGGTTTCCTGGAATTCATCGAACCGGACAACGTGCGTAAAGCGCTCGAGAATGACCCGATCATAGCCTACCGTTATCTGGTGGAGCGTAACGGAAAGGAATATTACGAAATGATCCGCATGGCAGGCGTGAGGCATGCCGAAAACCGTGAGGATCATATCGTCCACGCGGTCGGTCTTGGCCTGACAGTCATCGATACCGAAATGCGTGAGACGATGGCAAAGAATCAGGCTCTAGGCGAGGCTCTCGCGGCGGCAGAGGAGGCCAATAAGGCTAAGACAGCGTTCCTGTCAAGCGTGAGCCATGAGATCCGTACGCCTATGAACGCCATCATAGGACTGGACAGTCTGGCTCTGCACAATGATTCACTCCCTGAAGAAACACGCGGGTATCTTGAGCAGATAGGCGGGAGCGCGAGGCATCTGCTGGGCCTGATCAACGACATACTCGACATGAGTCGTATCGAATCCGGGCGGATGGTTATTCGCAAGGAAGAATTCTTTTTCCGCGACATGCTGGAGCAGATCAATACCATGGTCATGTCCCAATGCGAAGAAAAGGGACTGCATTACGAGTGCAAGGTGATCGGCGGTGTAAGTGATTACTACATCGGCGATGACATGAAGCTCAAGCAGGTCCTGATCAATATCCTGTCGAATGCGATCAAGTTTACGGACGCGCCGGGCAACATCATGCTGACGGTAGAGCGCACTGCCGTCTACGGAGATCATTCGACCCTGAGATTCTGCATCAGTGATACCGGTATCGGTATGGATAAGGAATTCATCCCGAAAATATTTGACACTTTTACACAGGAAGACAGCAGCAGAAACAGCAAGTATGGCAGTACCGGTCTCGGCATGGCCATTACGAAGAATATCGTTGAGCTGATGAACGGTACTATCTCTGTCGAATCTGAAAAAGGCGTGGGGACAGAGTTTACGGTCACCATTACTCTTAATAACAGCGATCATCAGGGGCTGTCCTCATACTCTCTGAACCCGAAGGATATACGTGTCCTGGTGGTTGATGACGAAGAGATAGCGGCTGAGCACGCACGGATCGTGCTGGATGAAGCGGGCATCAAGGCGGATACCTGTTACGATGGACCGGCAGCCCTGCACATGCTGGAAGTGCAGCATGCAAAGCACGAGCCTTATAACCTTGTCCTGCTTGACTGGAAGATGCCGGGAATGGACGGGGTTGAAGTGGCGAAGGAAATACGGAAGAGATATGACAAGGAAACAACAGTCATCATACTGACCTCTTTCAACTGGGATGAGATACTGGAAGAGGCGATACACAGCGGTGTCGACAGTTTCCTGGCAAAGCCTCTGTTTGCGTCTAATGTGCTTGATGAGCTGGAGCGTATCGCCCGGAAAAACAATATGAGTCTCTTTAAGGAGAAACAAAGGACTGAGCTCAAAGGTAAGAGGATCCTGATGGCTGAGGATGTCTTTGTCAACGCAGAGATCATGAAACAGATCATTCTCATGCGTGAAGCGGAGATAGATCATGCTGAAAACGGCAGGATCGTAGTGGAAATGTTTGAGAACAGTCAGGAAGGTTATTATGACGCGATCCTGATGGATGTGCGCATGCCGGAGATGGACGGTCTGGAGGCAAC
>JBGUJM010000002.1:0-19515 GCA_045113935.1 Anaerovoracaceae bacterium | reverse complement strand
CCCATCCCGAACACAGTAGTTAAGCTCCTTAGCGCCGATGATACTCGGAGGGTGACCTCCCGGGAAATTAGGACGTCGCTGCTTTTTTCTTTTATCTGAAACCGCATGCCGGGATCTGTTCCTGATCAGCATGCGGCTTTTTTTCGCTTATATTTCTTTTCCTTATTTCTGACCTGTAAAATCTGCCGTCTGTTTATTATAACTTTACAACTGGTAAGTTTTGCATCGAATTTTGAACATAATTCAGAAATTTCCGCCTTAATAAATATTCACAAACTGTTCGTATCGGTGTTAGAATTAGGGCAATATTGGAGGAATGTCCTCCGGTCACATTTTGATGTGTTTAATGATTTAAGAGAGGGAAAAACGAGATGAAAAAAGGATTAAGTGTTCTTCTCATCGCAGCAGCACTCTTCGGATTTTACGGCGGCGCTGTCAATCTGAATGACGTACTTGCCTGCAAGGATTACTGGGAAGAAGAAGGCGAGAGATCAACAGCTGATATGAATAAGCTCGAGGATGGTCTCAATCAGCTCAAGGAAAATGAGCAGGCATACCTTGATGGCGTAGAACAGATTGCGGATGGTGAGATCGCTCTTGCCGAAGGCGAAGCTGCATTTGCTGACGGTCAGGCAACACTCGCGCAGGGAGAAGCCGACTATGCGGCAGCACCTGGCAAACTCGCCGATGCCAGAAGAAAGCTGGCCAAAGGTGAAAACGATCTTGCGGCAGGCTACGCAGCCTACAATCAGGGAAAGAAGGATCTTGCAGCAGGCAGACAGCAGCTCAAAGGACTTGCGGCACTTATAAACGGAATCAGTCAGGTTCTTAATGGCTATAAGACAGAGTGGAAACCGGGATATGAAGCGCTGAGAGATAACCGTGCCAAGATCTACAACGGTTCAAAGGGGTCAAAGGATGATCTGACAGCACTTGCGGTTTTCCTGGATGAAAGCTCGCGCAAATCATACGTTGCAGCGGTGAATGATGTAGCAGGAGATGATGGAAAACAAACTGCCAAAGATTACAAAGACTTCATAAAGAGCACTAATACCATAGCTGATTCACTTCCTGTGATCCAGAACAGAGTCAAAGCACTTACGGCTGAAGCCCTCAGATTATATAAGAAACTGAGTGCTATCGATAATAATGTGGACTTTGCACAGGCTGTTGCAGCAGAGTCAGCATCCCTGCTGCAGTTCGCTCCGTTTGTTCCTGACAGTCTGAGAAGTACTTATGTAAATGGTATCAACGACACTGTCGCTAAGGTCAAAGCGATGCCGCAGACAATAACTGATATGGTAACTGAGAAGATGCAAAGTGAAGCAGTCCAGAACCAGATCGCACAGACTGTTGCATCGAAGATCACGGAGGATATGACTGATGAGCAGAAGGCTGCGGTAAAAGACGCGGTTGTAGCTCAATTTAAGAATAATATTACCGAACAGGTAACTGACGGAGTAAAAGCGGCAATCAATGCTGACGAGGAGATGACAGCAAAACGCGGTCAGCTTGTTCAGGCTGTCGGTATGCTGTATAACGGAACTGAAGGCGTTCAGGGACTGAAAGAAGTAAATGAGAAAGTCAACGGCGAAAGCAGTGCAATAAACAACAAGCTGCTGCCTGGTCTCAGGCAGTTCAATGCAGGAACTGCGGATTCTGACGGAGTTTCGCCTGTAGACAAGCTCTCCGCAGGTCAGAATTCTATTGAAGACGGCGTCAGACAGATAGCGGCCGGCGCACTCAGCAGCGATACACTCAAATCTGCAATCAGAAAGAAAATGGGAGCAAGTGCTATAACGCTTCTCTCCACATACAAAAATGACCCGAGCCCGCTCAACAATCAGATCAGTGACTTTGGCGCATTTTATACACAGATGGAAAAAAGCCCGGGACTCGTATCGGCACTTACCAAGGCCCAGTCACTTTTGAGAGCGGCAAAGGCTGCCGGACAGGATACTGTTAATGACGGCGAGCAGAAACTGGCAGCTGCCAGAGGGCAGCTTGCTGCCGGTGAAAGAAAGCTTGCTGCCGGCAGAAGACAGTATGCTCAGGGTCTGGCTGATTACAAGGCTGCTCCGGCCAAGCTTGCCGAAGGAAGAGCTAAGCTCGCAGATGCCGCTCAGCAGCTTGCCGACGGACGTAAAGAACTTGCGGACGGCAAGGAAAAACTGGCTGAGTACGAAGATGGCGAACAGCAGGTCAGAGATGGTCTTGCTACTCTGATGGGCACTGAACCTGATGGCGGACTTACATCCATCCTTGACAGGCGCAATGGCGATGCTGACTTCGATAACGGAGACGGTCATCTTGAACTCGATGAAGGGCTCGAAGCTGTTACAGTCGGAAGAGGCTATCAGGCAGATTCAGGCGAACTCATCACTAAGGAGATCACAGGCAGAGCTGTGGGAACAGCTGCAGGTCTTGGAGCAGGAGCTCTTGCAGTACTGGCGGCTATCCTGTCCTTCCTGAAGAAGAACAAGGGCGCGGGAGTATGCGCTATCCTCGCAGCTGTGGCAGGCGCTGCAGGCATTGCATACGGAACAAGCGCAGGTATGGAATTTTCGAACATCGCAGGATCCACAGTCGGCTCGCTGCCATGGGTAGCAGCAGGCGTACTTGCAGCAGTTGCAGCAGTTCATGCTATTACACACTTTGCTTCCAAGGAGGCATAATGAACTCTTAAGCCGTCAGGCAAAGATAATAATGCGTAAATAATTCAACAGGAAGCCGGAAAATCCGGCTTCCTGTTATTTTGCGATGAATATGCATGTGCTATACTTTAGAAGTAAGAGGTGCTGATATATGGAAAGAAAAGGCGCGTTGCAGAAGTGGTGGCCGGAAGCACTGATAGTACTCCAATCCATTGTGTACGGATTCGGCGACCCTATATCCAAGATAGCCTTCGAGGTGACACCTGTATACACTATGATGACTGTGAGATATCTGATCGCTTTCATCGTATGCTTTGTCATGTTCCGCAGGAGAATTCTGGAAACTTTGCGAAGTGTCCCTGTCAAAGCCTGGCTGATACCGGGCCTGTGTATGGGGCTCAGCTATCTTCTGAACAATGTTGCGCTTTCACTTACAGACGCTACATCGGTAGCTTTTCTCAGATCCCTGTCAGTGGTGATCACACCTGCGTTTGCGTTTCTGGTGTACCGGACCCGGTACAGGTGGCAGCTCATCCTCATACAGATCATGGTGCTGCCGGGCATGTATCTCCTCTGTGTCCGGGGAGGCTTGTCAGGCTGGGGCGCTGGAGAGTGGATCACTGTCGCAGCAGCTGTTATGATGGCGGGAGCGCTTGTGTTCAGCAAGAGCTATCTTGAGATGGTGGACCCTGTAAGCATGACCGCTCTTCAGGCCGGATGCTCTGCGGCCCTCGCATTGGGAGGGTGCCTGATCGTTGAGGGCGGGATCCATCTTGAGACTACTACGGTCAAAGCGTGGCTGATCATCTTATATCTTGCCATCGCCTGCACATTCCTTGGCTATCTGATGCAGAATCTGGCACTTACAAAGATCTCAGACCGGTCCGTGGCTTTGCTTCAGAGTCTCTGCCCGGTCATGACTGCGGTTTTTGCATTCATACTGCTTGGAGAGAGGCTGTCCGCCGCAGGTCTGGCGGGGGGATTTATCATCATCGTATGCGTGATAGCCTCGACAGCGATGAGGAGTGAATAGCATTATAAACTGTCAAGTGAATTGTTTGACAGAAAGAACACGGGTGTCAAATAAAATGTTTGACACCCGCTTTTACATGTGTTATCTTATACCAGTGCGTATTGGAGGCATTATGAGACACGGCGGCAGCATAGAAAACATAGAAATGCAGAGCATGCTGTATGATTTCTACGGAGCGTTGCTCAGCGAGAGCCAGAATGAGGTCATGGCTCTCTATCATGAGGATAATCTCAGCCTCTCGGAGATCGCTTCCGAGCTCGGGATGAGCCGTCAGGCGGTACATTATACGCTCAGGAAGGCCGAGAGCGCACTCGGTGAATATGAAGAAAAGCTGGGTCTGGTCGCAGGATATCTGAGGAATCAGAAACTGGCCGCCAGGGCCAGAAAGATCATCGGAGAATCCGGCGACAGGGAACTGCTTTCTATAATAGACAAGCTTACAGAGTAGGAGACAGTATGGCATTCGAAGGACTTGCGGAAAAATTACAGGGCGCGTTCAGAGATCTCAAAGGCCAGGGCGTAGTTACTGAGAAAGATTTTGACAATGCGATGAGAGCAGTCAAAATGGCGCTTCTCGAGGCAGATGTCAACTTCAAGGTCGTCAAGGATTTTGTCGCAACTATCAAGGAAAAAGCACTGGGCGCAGGAGTTCTGAACAGTCTGACTCCGGACCAGATGGTAGTCAAGATCGTCAAGGACGAGATGGTCGAGATGATGGGCGGAACGGGGTCCAAACTGACCTATTCGCCGAGCGGTTTCACAGTGATCATGCTGGTCGGTCTTCAGGGTACAGGAAAGACAACGACAGCCGGCAAGCTCGCTTCCTATCTCAAGCAGACAGGCAAGCATCCGATGCTGGCCGCATGCGATATCTACAGACCGGCGGCTATAGATCAGCTGGAGATCGTAGGCAAAGCGGTCAAGACTCCGGTATACGTGGACAGGGAGTCCCGTGATGTAGAGAAGATCGCTCTTGACGCGCTTGCGGATGCTCAGAGGAAGGGCTGCAACGTACTGATCGTCGATACAGCGGGTCGTCTGCAGATCGATGAACAGCTGATGGATGAGCTCAAACGTCTCAAGAAGGCTGTAAAACCTCATGAGATACTCCTCGTTGTTGACGCTCTTACAGGTCAGGACGCTGTCAATATCGCGAGCGGATTCAACGATGCTCTCGGAGTCGACGGCATTATCATGACCAAAATGGACGGTGACTCCAGAGGCGGTGCTGCACTTTCGGTCAAAGCTGTTACAGGCAAGCCGATCAAGTTCATGGGTACCGGTGAGAAGTACAACGCGCTTGAGCCGTTCCATCCGGACAGGATAGCATCCAGAATACTCGGAATGGGCGATATCATGTCTCTCATCGAGCAGGCGGAAAATGCTTTTGATGAAGAGGAGACCCGCAAGCTTGAAGAGAAGATCCGCAGGAACAAGTTCGATCTCGAAGACTTCCTCAATCAGATGAGGCAGATCAACAAGCTCGGAGGACTTGCCAAGATCATTGATATGATCCCGGGCATTTCAGCAGCTGATAAGAAGAACATCGATCTCGAGCAGGGCAGAGCCGAGCTCAGGAAGATGGAAGCAATCATCCTTTCCATGACACCTGAGGAAAGACGGAGACCTAATATACTCAACGGTTCGAGGCCCAAGAGGATCGCTGCCGGTTCCGGTCAGACCGTGCAGTCTGTCAATCAGCTCATCAAGAAGTATGAAGAGATGAAGAAGATGACCAAGATAATGGCCAACCCTAATTCCAAGAAAGCGCGCGGTATGCTTCGCAATCTGGGGATGTAAATAATTATCATTTTTATATATCAAACAGGAGGAATAATAGTAATGGTTAAGATCAGACTTAAGAGAATGGGAGCTCACAAGAAGCCTTTCTACAGAGTAGTTGTTGCTGATTCGAGAACACCTCGTAACGGCAAGTTCATCGAGGAGATCGGTACATATGATCCTCTCAAGGATCCTGCTGAAATCAAGATCGATAATGAAGCAGCTCAGAAGTGGCTCGCAAACGGCGCACAGCCGACCGATACAGTAAGGGCTCTCCTCAAGAAGTCAGGCGCTATCGAATAATAACTGCAGGATATCCACAACAGGAAAGGGCTCTGAAGAGTGCCTGAGTATTATGGTGGATAGAAAAAGTAAGGAAGGAAACAAAGCATGGGAAGCCTAGTTGAAGTAATTGCCAAAGCTCTTGTGTCCAGGCCTGACGAGGTTATAGTTACTGAAGAAACAGACGGCAAGGAGATCCTTGTCAAGCTGCAGGTAGCTGACGAAGATATCGGGAAGATCATCGGAAAGTCAGGCCGCATTGCTAAGGCGATCAGGACAGTGGTCAAAGCTGCAGCAATCAAACAGAATCTCAGAGTTACAGTAGAGATCGTTGAAGAGTAATGATCGGTATGAAGAGAGAAACTGAAGAACTGGTTAATATCGGAAAGATCGGCAGCAGCGTCGGACTCAGAGGGGAAGTCAGAGTCACGCTGTATGCTGAGGATTCCGGCAATCTGAAGGAGGGCAAAGTCCTCCTTCTTAAGCTTGCGGACAAAACTCTTGAGGCGAAGTGCAAGGGAGTCAGACGTCAGAAGGACAGGCCGGTCATCAGTCTCGAAGGCATTGATGACAGGAATGCTGCTGACGAATTGAGAGGTATGGAGATATTCATCCGGGAAGATCAGCTCGAAGAACTCCCTGAAGGAGAGCATTATGTAAGAGATATCATAGGATACAGGGTGATTGATCTTGCCGGCCGCGGGGAGATCGGACATCTCACCGATGTCATACAGAACACCGCTCAGAGTGTGCTTGACGTAAAAAGCCCTGAGGGAAAGCAGATCCTTATTCCTGCGGTAGACGCATTTCTCAAGCGCATCGATGACGAGAATGGTGTGATAGAAGTAGAGCTGATACCGGGATTCACAGACTGATATGAAAATCAACATACTCACGATCTTTCCGGAGATGTTCGGACCGCTGAGGCACAGCATTCTGGGAAGAGCGGCAGACAACGGAATAATTGATATCAGTGTGACTGACATCAGAGACTATACGCTTGACAGGCACAACAGGGTGGACGATACGCCATACGGCGGCGGAGCCGGTATGGTGATGCAGGTCCAGCCTATTCTGGATGCGTTCCGCGGCAGCGGATACGGTGGAGAGGTGATCTACATGTCGCCGCGCGGCGAGATGCTTTCCGGAGAACTGGCCGGCGAGCTTGCGGAGCTTGACGAGATCACGATTCTCTGCGGACACTATGAGGGCGTGGATCAGAGAGCTCTTGATGTTCTGCATGCCAGAGAAATATCCATCGGAGATTATGTGCTGACCGGAGGAGAACTACCTGCCATGGTACTGATAGACACGGTTGCGAGATTCATTGCCGGTGTTCTTGCAAGCGAGGAATCCGTGATGGATGAGTCCGTGTATTCGGGCCTGCTGGAATACCCTCAGTATTCCAAGCCCCGGGTATATGAGGGACTTGCGGTGCCGGATGTGCTTCTGTCGGGCAATCATCAGGAGATTGCCAGATGGCGCTGGGAGCAGTCGCTTGAACTCACCGCGGAAAAGCGTCCGGATATGATGAAGGAGTATCTGGACCGGCCTCATGAACTGACCCGCAAAGAGAGGGCCGTGCTGGATAAGTACCGCAAGGATTGAGGCCGTGGATGCCGGAAACAACCGGGGAAAAGGTGCCGGAATCTGTGTAAAGGCTGCTTTACGTAGTACAAAATATGGTATTTTTTAAAGCCCATGGTAAATACATGTTGTACTGATGGGCTTTTGTATTGTATAATTTCACGAAGAGGGCCCATGATGAAAAAGAAGTGGTTAGCAGCAGTCATAATCTATGCCGCGGCACTCATATTATGCATAGCGGCAGTATATGTTGTTCCATCTCTCAAGGGCATGCTCGAGAAAACATATGTGACAGAATTCGGTAAGATCGATATCGCTGATGATGTCTCTGCCTTTATTGTGCGTGATGAGACAGTGTATGTAGCGGCACAGGACTGCGAGATCAGCAGAGTCGCTTCAGAGAATACACTGCTCAAGGCTCACACCAGAGTAGTCGAGATGACTGCCGAGAATGACGGAAATCAGACCGGAAGTTCAGATACTTCAGAAGGTTCTGTTATCGGTAGTGACAATATATCCCGCAAGTATCTCCAGGTAATAGAAAGTCTGGGCGGCGATGTGGCTGCTACAGACAGCGGAAGGATGGGATATGCAGGATACGTCAGTTATTTCATTGACGGAGCCGAAGCCAAGTTCAGTACAGGCAATATAGCCAACCTCAGACAGAGCGATTACGAGTCCCTGAAAGGACTTAAGACCGTAGAGACACCCGACCGCAAGTGCGGCAAAGGCGATCCTGTATTCAAGGTCACTCATAACAGCAGATGGTACCTCGTATTTTATATAGATAACAAGGCCGGCGAGAAGTATTACGCAGGCCGTTCGGTCTACGTTAATATAGCGGGCAACGATGAGCCTGCCAGGGTTGCAAGTGTACAGACCGGCAAAAAGACGACTAAGGTAGTGCTCAGATGCAAGACTTTCTTCGAGGGGTTCGCCGAAACGCGGACTCTGGATACGACTGTAACTGTAGCGAGCGCTGAGGGGCTGGTGCTGCAGGATTCGAGCATAGTCATGAAAGGGGAACAGAAAGGCGTTCTCGTCAAGAACAAGCTCGGAGAGCACAAGTTCAAGCCGATTTCGATCAAGGCTGACGATGGCGAGCGTTGTGTTGTCTATTCAGACATATTTGTCGATGAGAACGGCAATTTCGTAGAGACTCTCAAGACATATGACGAGATAGTTGCCGAGCCGACCGAGGAAGAGATCGCGGAACTGCAGGAGCAGGCAAAGCGAGAGGCTGAAGAGGCTAAGAAGAAAGCTGAGGAAGAGGCACGCAGGAAGGCTGAAGAAGAAAGAATAGCAGCGGAGAAGGAAGCCGCGGAGAAAGCAGCAGCAGAGGCAAGAGCGGCTGAAGAAGCCAAAGCAGCTGAAAAGGCTAATGCAGCAGGGCAGCAGGCAGCGGATACACAGGGACAGCCTGCAGCGCAGTCCGGCGGCGGCAATGCAGAGACACCGGCTGCAGAAACACCGGCTGCAGGGGCACAGACACCTCCGGCAGGATAGAAAAGGATAATGAGTACAGATATAGCAGAGAGATTCAAACAGATCAGAGACCGAAGAGACGCTGCGGCGATCCGCAGCGGCAGGTCGCCGGAAGATGTAGTGCTGATGGCTGTCACTAAGACGCACACCGGTGCCGAGATCAATCAGGCCATCGCTGCCGGCGCGACTGACATCGGAGAGAACAGAGTACAGGAACTGCTCGAGAAATATGACAGTGTCGATCCTGTAAGATGGCATCTGATCGGTCATTTGCAGACGAACAAAGTCAGGAACATCATCGGCAAAGTCGTGATGATCCATTCCGTAGACTCCTTCAGACTCGCTAAAGAAATAGACAAGAGGGCCGGTGCTGCCGGCCTGATGATGGACGTTCTGATTGAGATCAACTCCGCAATGGAGGAGACCAAGTCAGGCATAGCAGCAGAAGATCTCAGAGAACTGGCAGCTGAGATAACTGCAGAATGCAGCAATGTCCGCATAAGGGGTATTATGTGCATTCCGCCGATAGCGGCCGATCCGGAGGATGCAAGGCCGTATTTCAGGGAAGCGCGTGAACTCTTTGAAACAATGAAAACATGGGATCTTCCGGCAGACAGGTTTTGTCCGGACACATTGTCAATGGGCATGTCGGGAGACTTTGAAGTAGCCATAGAAGAAGGCTCAACAATAGTCAGGGTAGGCAGCTCGATATTCGGGCCGCGCAATTACAGATAGGGAGGATGCATCAAAAATGAGTTTCATGGACAAGATGAGAGATCTCGTTGGTATTGATTATGATGATGATATGGACATCACTCAGGAAGAGATCGACAAGTACAAACAGAATATGAGCGCTTCAACAACAGCAGATACGGTTGAAGACAGACCGGGATCGATCCCGCCGGTTGGTTTCAGCGGTGTTGAGCCTCTGATGACAGCTATGCCTAAGGCAGCTGACATCAAGGATTCAATGAATCAGTCAGGCCAGTTCAAGATGGTAGTTATTGAGCCAAAGAGCCTCGATGAGTGCCGCAAGCTGGTAGACAATCTCAGAGCACGCAAGCCGGTCATCATCAACCTTGAGAGAGTTGAGACTGATCTGGCCCGCAAGATGTTCGACTTCCTGGGCGGCGCTACATATGCTTTGTCCGGAACCGTTCAGAGAATCAATCAGAATATATACATTTTCGCTCCTAAGAACGTTGACATCAAAGCTATGGTCGACAGAGCGACTGAGGCAGGAAAGCCTGCCAATTCCAATCCTTGGAAATAAGCTAAATAATCTCAAAGCAGACAGAAGATATAATTGAGGCCTGCACGGACAGGCTGGAAAGGTAAGGTGCTGACACTATGATAATGCCTATTGATATCGATAAGAAAGAATTCACACGCGACAAGAGAGGTTACAATTCCAGAGAAGTAGATGAGTTCCTCGACATCATCGTTGCTGATTATGAGAAGATCCTCAACGATAACAGATCAATGGCCCATAAGATCAAGGCTCTGGAGAAACAGCTCGCAGAGGCTCAGAAGGATGACAATGCTATGCTCGAAACACTCGAGACTGCTAAGAAGCTCATGGCTGACATCTCTGCAAGCGCTGAGAGAAGAGCGGAACTGATGATGCGCGATGCAGAGCTCGAGGCTGAGAATATGCTGCTCGATGCCAAGGTCACAGTCAGACAGATCAGCGATGAGCATGTTGTACTGAGCAACAAGGTCAAGAGACTCAGAGCAAACTTCCGCAAGATGCTCGAAGCAGAACTGGCGAGCCTTGATGAGGATCAGTTCGGTGTTCTGGATGATCTCGACAGAAGCGATATTTCTGCTATCGACAGAGAGCTTGGATTAGATGTTGAGGCTGCTCCTGCGGCAGAGGCTCCTGTTGCCGGAAAAGCTCAGACCATCATAGTCAGCGATAAGCCTGTGCTTGATGAAATTGCAGCAGACGCTCCGGAAAACAGCTACGGCCTCGGACGTGCTACGATCTCCGATCTCTCAGAAGGCCTCAAGAAGATGGCAGAAGAGCCTGCAAGCATCGGCGATACCATCATTCTCAAATAGTCGGCTGCGGACATATTCAGCAAGAACAAGAGGGGTGCTTCCCTGTACAGGTTTATTGTGCGGAAAAGCACCTCTTTTATTGCGGATATCTGCCTCTGATGGTAAAATATTTACCGTATGGCTTATGACGGAATTATCACTTATGCAATAACCAGAGAACTTGCAGACAGGATCACACTGGGCAAGATAGAGAAAGTCTATCAGCCGGGTCCTGAAGAACTGCTGGTTCATATTCATACAAGAAGCGGCAATGTCCGGCTTTTTATCTCATGCAACAGCCAGTCGGCAAGGGTGTGTCTCACTACGGGTTCCTATGTCAATCCGGAGCAGCCGCCGACTTTTTGCATGCTTCTGCGCAAGCACCTGCAGGGCGGACGCATTACGGAGATCAGACAGAAGGACTCCGAGCGCATCATCGAGATGGACATAGAGATACAGAATGAGCTGGGTTTCTCGGTGAGCCGCAGGCTCATAGCAGAGATCATGGCAAAGCACAGCAATATAGTGCTCATCGATGTCGAGACAGGCAAAATAATAGACTCGATCAAGAGGATCTCGATAGACGTCAACAGATACAGACAGCTTCTGCCGGGGATCATATATCAGTATCCGCCTGCTCAGGACAAGGTTCCTTTCAGAGATGTCAAGGCAGACATGGAGCTGCCGCATGACGACAGAGCTCTGATGAGCAGGATAGGAGGGATCTCTCCGGCGATCAGCAGAGAAATGCTTTCAGGCTGCAGAGAGGAGCATGATGCGCAGGTCAGATCAACCGCACCGGCTGTAAGACTGACCGGTATCATGGAACAGATAGACAACGGCACCTGTATCCCGAGAGTTTATATAGATGACGGCAAGCCCCGGGAATTCCATATTACTGATCTGTCGGAATATGAGGGACTGGAGCGGAAAGATTTCGCCACTCTGTCGGAGTGCGTTGAGTATTTCTATTCCAATCGCGAGGTTTCGAATATGATCAGGCAGAAAGCAATGCCTCTGCAGAAATCCGTTCAGGCAGCCCTCAGCAAGGCTCTGCTCAAGAAAAAGAAACTCTCCGAGGATCTGCTGAATGCAGAGAATTCAGATAAGTACAGACTCTATGGCGAACTGCTGACCGCTAACATCCACGCTGTCAGACCGGGCGCGCGCAAGGTGACTGTGACAAACTATTACGATGGCAGTCTGATAGAAATTCCTCTCGATGAGAAGATCAGTGCCAGCGCCAACGCTCAGCGCTATTTCAAGAAGTACTCCAAGGCCAGGACTGCCATACATGAGAAGCAGGCGCAGCTTGAAGATAATGACAGAGATATAGAATATCTGGAGTCAGTACTTCAGACACTTGAAGCTGCTGACAGCGTTCCTCTGCTTGAGACGATCCGGGACGAGCTTGAGAGTACAGGTTACGTGAGGCGGCGGGCCAAGGCGTGGCAGAGAAAACGCAAGCCTGCCAGACCTGAACCGTACAAGTACACATTGAGTGACGGAACAACCGTACTGGTAGGACGGAACAATACAGAGAACGACTATCTGACCATGAAGACAGCATCCAAGACAGATGTATGGATGCATACTAAGGACATCCCGGGGTCACACGTGATAGTGAAAATGGACGCCGGACGAACGGTAAGTGATCTGCCTGCGGAGATCATATACGAGGCAGCATCTATTGCCGCGTATCACAGCAAGGCAGGAGACAGTACCAATGTTCCGGTCGATTATGTACCGGTACGATATGTCAAAAAGCCTGCAGGCGCCAAGCCCGGCATGGTCATATTCACACACAACAGGACTGTTTACGTCCATCCAGAACTTCCGGAAGGACCAGCAAAGTGACAGAAAAGAGATTAAACCCAATTGTATACCTGCTGATCGCGGCCGCGTTGATGGTCCTCGATCAGATGACAAAACATCTTGTCCGCGCATCGATGATGCCGGGAGACAGCATCCCGGTCATAGGCGAGTGGTTTCGCATACTTTATGTGAAAAATACAGGAACGGCTTTCAGTATGTTTGCGGGAAACAAGCTGATAACCATTGCCCTGACTTCCGTGCTGATCATCGTATGCCTGTTTTACGTGGTTCATGAGGCGCGCAAGGGCTCACAGGCTGTAGCATGCCTGATGACGCTGGTCATCGCGGGAGGTCTTTCCAATCTTGCCGACCGCCTGACTCTCGGCTACGTCACAGACATGATATCCTGCGGGAATTTTGCCGTATTCAATGTGGCGGATATCGGGGTGACCTGCGGCTGTTTCCTGACCATAATAGCCGTGCTGCTGCAGATGAGGAATGAGGAATAGGAAGCCTGATGGACAGCAGAAATGACCAGACTATATCAATAAAAGCAGGCAGTGAGGATGCCGGTGCGCGTCTGGATGCTTTCATTGGCTGGAATACCGATGAACTCTCACGCAGCTATGCGGTCAGACTGATAGAGAAGGGGATGGTCCGCATAAATGGGCAGGCAGTAACTTCCAAAAAGCATGCCGTCAGAGAAGGCGACGAGATCGTGATCGATCTGCCGGAGCCTGAGACCCTTGATGTCGTACCGGAGAATATTCCTCTGGAGATCGTCTATGAAGATGAAGATGTACTTGTGGTGAATAAGCCGCGGGGAATGGTCGTGCATCCCGGCCCCGGAAACTGGTCAGGTACGTTGGTCAATGCAGTTATGTTCCACTGCGGAGACTCGCTTTCGACCATAAACGGGGTCATAAGACCGGGCATTGTACACCGCATAGACAAAGATACGAGCGGCCTTCTGATGATAGCCAAGAATGATATGGCTCACGAGTCGCTTGCAGAGCAGCTGAGAGTGCACTCAGTGACACGTGTATATACAGCTCTGTGCTATGACAATATAGGCGAGAACGGGACTTTCGGAGTCAGCGGGGTGAGCCGTGAAGAGGATATCATCACTGTTGATGTACCCATCGGCCGCGATGACCGTAACCGTATGCGACGCGCCGTATGGGGAAGCGGATCCCGGGAGGCCGTGACGCATATCAGGGTGCGGGAGCGTTTTGGCAGATACACGCTGACAGAAGCAAGACTGGAGACCGGCAGAACACATCAGATCAGGGTTCATATGGCATATATCCATCATCCGCTGGTGGGTGATGAGCTGTACGGTCCGAGACATCAGGCCGGGTCAGTGGAAGGGATCAAAGTAAGCGGTCAGCTGCTCCATGCTGGGACACTCGGGTTTGTACACCCACGCACGGGAGAATACATGGAATTCCATTCTGATCTGCCTGAAGTGTTTGTGAAGGTGCTTGATAAACTGAGGGATATATAATGAAGATAAGATCTAAAGCGGGTCCGCTTACGGCTCCTCTTCCCGCAGTGATGGTCAGCTGTGGTGACATGGAAGAGAGCAATATAATAACAGTCGCCTGGACGGGCATTATCAATTCCCATCCGCCGATGACGTATGTGTCGATAAGAAAAGAGCGCTATTCACATGATATGATCGCTGAACACGGCGAATTCGTTATTAATCTTACGACAGCAGATCTGACCCGCGCCATGGATTACTGCGGCGTGAAGTCTGGACGTGAAGTCGATAAATTCAGCCAGCTCGGACTGACGCGTGAACCTGCAGATGTGGTGAGCGCTCCGATGATAGGCGAGTCACCTGTCAGCATCGAGTGCAAGGTCACTGAAATCAGGGAATTTGGATCGCATGATATGTTCATCGCCGAAATCGCAGCGGTGCATATCGATGAGAAATATGTGGATGACAAAGGAGCATATGATTACAGCGCCATGGATCTGGTGGCGTTCAGTCACGGCAAGTACTACAGGCTCAGACCTCAGGAGACAGGATTCTTCGGATATTCAGTGATGAAAAAGAAAACCGCGAAGAAACGCAGAAAAAGTCTGAAAGATCAGAAGAGATCATAATAATATACAGGAGGCTTTCGGAAATGATTAAAAGTATGACAGGCTTCGGAAGAGGCGAATACATTGACGATGTGAGAAAGGTCACCGTTGAGATCAGGGCGGTCAACCATCGTTATCTTGATATCTATGTGAAAATGCCGAGAAAATACTCATTTGCTGAGGAAAAGATCAAGGCAATGATCAAGGAAGGACTTTCCCGCGGAAAAGTCGAAGTGTCGGTTTCAGTCGACAACTACGACCAGAGCGATGCTGATGTCAGGCTCGACAAAGACCTTGCAGGTAAGTATTACAATGCTTTGACAGAACTGAGTGAAACTTTTGAAGTGGGCGAATTGACAGGGATATCACTGAGTCTGCTGGCGAGGATGCCGGATGTCATCAGGACAGCGCCAGCTGAAGAGGATGAAGAAGAGATGGTAAGATGCCTGCTGGCCGCAACTCGGAAAGCAGTTGAAGATATCTGCGCGATGAGAGAGACAGAAGGCGCGAAGCTTGCCGAAGATATCGCAGCCCGTGCCGACATCATTGCCGGCATACGCAGCAGCATTGAGACCAGAGCGCCTCAGATAGAGAAAGAATACGCGGCTAAATTCAAGGCAAGAGTAGAGGAACTCCTGAACGGAGTATATGAGGTGCCTGAAGAAAGGATCGCTCTCGAGGCTGCTATTTTTGCTGATAAGGCCAATATCACCGAAGAACTTGTACGCCTCGACAGTCATATCGGCCAGCTCAGGGCATTCCTCGCGTCTGACGGAAGCGAGGCTATCGGCAAGAAGATAGACTTCCTCATCCAGGAGATGAACAGAGAAGCCAATACCATTGGTTCCAAGTCCAATGACAAAGCTATAACATCAATGATGCTCGATCTCAAAGCGGAGATAGAGAAAATCAGAGAACAGGTGCAGAATATAGAATAAACTGACACACCCATATTGACATCTGTAGTATAATTAAATGTCGCACAGGAGGTGTTTATGAGTCACAGAAAGGGCAGACTGTTTGTGATTTCCGGTCCGTCGGGAACGGGCAAAGGAACCATTTGCAAAGAGATCCTTAAGGATATCAATAATGAGTTCTCCGTATCTATGACGACCCGTGAGCCAAGAGAGGGAGAGATCCACGGCAAGGATTATTTCTTTGTGTCGCGCGAGGAGTTTCTGGAGCACGTAGAGAAAGGCAACTTCCTCGAGCATGCCACAGTTTTCGAGAATTTTTACGGCACACCTAAGGACATAGTCCTGAAGAGACTCGACAAGGGACGCAATGTCATCCTTGACATAGATGTCCAGGGAAGTCTTCAGGTCAAGGCTTCTATGCCGGAGGCTGTCCTCATATTCATTCTTCCGCCGAGTCTTGCAGTCCTGAGACAGAGACTTGAAGGAAGGGGCACTGAGACTCAGGACAAAATAGAACACAGACTGTCCAAGGCAGTCAATGAGATCAAATTCATCGGCGAGTATGACTATTATGTAGTCAATGACGTGCGGGAAGAGGCTTTCGCGCAGGTCAGGAGCATCATTGCTGCGGAACTGCAGAGAGTTCCGGACAAAGTACTGCCGATAATCAGAAAATACGAACAGGAACAGAAGGGAGAATAGATCAAAATGTTACTTTATCCATCCGTCAACAAGCTTCAGGAAAAGACCGACAGCAGATACTCGCTTTGCATACTCACAGCCAAGAGGGCAAGAGACATCATCGAGGGGAAGCCTATCCTCACAGAAGAAGAGAGCGAAAGACCTGTCAGCCAGGCAGCAAGAGAAGTGGCAGAAGATCTGATCACATACTCCCGTCCGGAATGAAAGGGCTGTTTGCGAAAGAGAATCTGTTTATAAGGATCGCGATCGGATTCGTGGCGGGGATTGCTCTGGGCTTTATAGCGCCAGAGTTTTCTTTAAGTGTAAAATTTATCGGAGACATATACCTCAATCTGATCAAGCTGATGATCATCCCTGTTCTGGTATGCGCTGTCGCAGGCGGGATCATCAATAGCGCGGGCACAGTATCTTTCAGGCGTATCGGAGTCAAAACGGTAGGTTTATATATTCTGATGTTTCTTGCCTCGTTCGCAGTAGCGTTTGCTGTAGCCATGCTGATAAGACCGGGCATGAATGCGGCGTTTGATAACCCTCCTGTATACAACGGAGAAGCCGGCGTGGTGTCCGGCCCGGGCGAGGTGCTGATCAGCATCATACCGGATAATTTTCTCGCGCCTATGGTAAATAACGCCGTGCTGCCGACGATCATAGCGACTCTGATCGTATCTGCCGCGGCTGTCAAAGCGGGAGAAAAAGGCAGGCTGTTCACAGACATGATCAAAAGCGTCTCGGAGGTCACATTCAAAGTCCTCGGAATGATTATGGAAACATCACCGGTCGGAGTCATGTCACTGATGGCTTTCGCTATCGCTCAGTATGGCACAGGCATCTTCATGACCATAGGCAAATATATACTATGCTGCTGGCTGGCCTGTATCGCTGTATTCCTGATAGTCTTCATCATTCCGGTCAGAGTATATACGCGCGTTCCGCTCAGGACGTTCCTGTCTGTATGCGGCAAAGTCGCTCTTATGACTCTCTCAACGACCAGTTCGGCAGCCACATTGCCGACTTCGATCAAGGCCAGCATCGATGAGCTCGGGACTCCGGAATCCATCACCACATTTACACTTCCTCTGGGGTGCACCATCAATATGTGCGGCGGGGCATGCTCTTTCTGCTGCCTGTCGCTCTTTGTTGCGGACTTTTACTCACTTGATCTGTCTCTTGTTACTCTGGCGGAGATGGCGGCGGTCGCAACGCTGATCAACATGGCTGCGCCGGGGATACCGGGCGGCGGTATCGTACTGATGACCTCGTATCTGACCATATTCGGACTTCCGGTCGATCTGATCGGTCCTATTGCAGCATTCTACAGACTGCTTGACATGGCGTTTACCACGATAAATGTCGAAGGAGATATAGCAGCGAATCTGATAGTGTCAAAATCAGAAGGCCTGTGGGATCCGTCAATGGCAAAGGTGTAGTATGCTATTTCAGATATGTTGGCGGGGAATCAATATAGATAGTTAAGGGGTTGAACGATAGAAGTAAAAATATGTTTTTGCCGATATTGATACCTTCAGTGCATTAATAATGAGCGGAATTGATATTTTTCATCCGCTTGTTTTTATTTTATCATATAAATACCACAAGTCATGAAGATAACCTGCAGACGACCCAGTACAAAGTAGTTTTGGGCAAGATACATCAAATTGCCTGATACAGGGAGGGAAAAATGAAGAAGGATTATCCAAAGATTTTCGAACCTATCACAGTAAGAAAAACAGCTTTCAAGAACAGAGTAGTCATGACCCCGATGGGCACCAACTACGCTGATCCTGACGGCGGTATCAATGACGATCATATCAATTACTACAGACTCAGAGCCAAAGGCGGCACAGGTCTCATCATCGTAGAGAATGTCTGTGTTGATTTCCCTACAGGCTCCAACGGAACAAGCCAGCTCAGACTCGACCATGACATGTTCATGCCGAAGCTCTACAAGCTGACAGAAGCAGTCCATGGTGAAGGCGGACTCATTGCTGTACAGATCAATCACGCAGGAGCATCTGCTTCCTCTGCACGTACGGGAGTACCGACAGTATCATCATCGACTGTACCGTCAAAGCTCGGCGGAGAGGCACCTCGTCCGCTTGAGAAAGATGAGATCGAAGCTATCGTGAAGAAGTACGGCGAAGCTGCAAAGCGCGCTGTTCAGGCAGGATTTGATGCTATTGAGGTCCACTGCGGACATTCATACCTCATCAGCCAGTTCCTCTCGCCTATATACAACAAGAGAACTGACGAATTCGGCGGATGCGCTGAGAACAGAGCACGTCTCGCCAGAATGGTCATCGATGAAGTCAGAAAACAGGTAGGACCATTCATTCCTATCCTCGCAAGAATCAGCGCAGACGAGTTCCTCGAGGGCGGCAACAACCTCGACGACTGCCTTGAGTATCTGCAGTACTTCGGAGATGAAGTCGATGTATATAACGTATCCGCTGCGCTCAACCCATCTCTGCAGTATCAGATCGACAGCAACTGCTATCCTGACGGCTGGAGAGCATATCTCGCTAAGGCTGTTAAGGAAAGATTCGGTAAGCCGGTAGTCACTATGGGCAACATCAGAAGCCCTAAGGTTGCTAATGACATCCTCGAAAGAGGCGATGCTGACTTCATCGGTATCGGCAGAGGTCTGATCGCTGATCCTGACTGGGTAAATAAGGTTGAATTCGGTGAAGAGTGCGATATCAGAAAGTGCATCAGCTGCAACATCGGATGCGCAGGTAACCGTATTCAGAACAACCGACCTATCAGATGTACTGTCAATCCTGCAGTCATCGAAGGAGACGAATATAAGAAACTCAAAGTCAACAAGCCATGCAACGTTGTAGTAGTCGGCGGCGGTACAGCCGGTATGGAAGCTGCATGCACAGCTGCTGAAGTCGGTTGCACAGCATTCCTGATCGAGAAGGCTGATCACCTCGGCGGACTTGCATATGAGATCTCGAAGTTCCCTGACAAGAGCAGACTGAGAGACTTCCCTGACTACCTCGAGAGAAGGATCAAGAAGCTCCACAACCTGCATGTGTTCCTGAACACAGAGGCTACTCCTGAGTTCATCAGGACTCTGAATCCGGACATCATCGTGAACTCAACAGGTTCGCTGCCACTG
>JBGUJM010000001.1:0-3158 GCA_045113935.1 Anaerovoracaceae bacterium | reverse complement strand
AAAAATGCTCTTGCGCTCATGCATTTATGCAAGAGCGTCAGAGCATCAGAGCATGAAAAATGCCAACCTATTGGGACCATCCGACATGTCAATTCGAAGTATCTCTATATTATATATTGAGTTATTGTAATTGTAATACCGTCAGAGCGTTTGAGCGTCACAGCGTCGGAGCGCAAGAGCGGTCGAGCATTGAGTTTCAGAGAATTCCCTCATGGTGTATAGGCCGTCAATAAGCCGGTGTGTGGCCCGTGCATCGGCATCTTATGCACAAGCCTCAGGCATCGGGCGCCTGGCTCTTGATTCCGCGCCCCGCCTGGCGTGTGCATAACGCGGCACAGGCAACCCACAGCTGATTGACAGCCGATCCACAATCGGGATGAAAGACAGAGTCTTGCAAAGCATTTTCAATCGGGTTATCGTCACAATCGAAGGACGAGATGATGCTGACAATCAGAAAGACCACAGAAAAGGATTTGGATACCCTGCTCTCGATTTATGCCAAGGCAAGACTGTTCATGAAAGAGAACGGCAATGCAAATCAGTGGGCATCGAAGAACTGGCCGCCTGAGGAACTGCTGAGACAGGACATTTCGGAAGGAAACAGTTATGTCTGTCTGTCCGACGGCCGGATTGTTGGGACGTTTTATTTCATATCAGGGAAAGACATAGAACCGACATACCGGACAATATATGACGGAGCCTGGACAGACGATTCAGCCTATGGAGTAATCCACCGCATTGCAAGCGACGGGACGGTCAGAGGCATCGGACAATTCTGTATGGAATGGGCATTCGGACAGTGCCACCATCTGAGGATAGACACGCATCCGGACAATACTGTAATGCAGAATCTGCTTAAAAAATGCGGTTTTGTCAGATGCGGAACAATCTACGTCACCGAGGACCCTTATCCGCGATTCGCATATGAGAAAGTAGAGCCATCTCACTTTCCTCTGTAATCAGGCATACAGCTGGGTTATACTTTCAGACATGAGAGAGATCCATGCCAGAACAGCAGTTCTGCCGGTATTGATGGCCGTCCTGCTGGTGCTTATCTCAAGCTGCGTTACAAAAGCCACTCTTGAGGACATTTCCCCTACTGCTCCCAACAGCTATTCATGCACATATGACGGCGTGAAGCATGACTTCATAGTGGACATTCCTGAAAAACCTGAGGGTTCGCCGTTGGTGATCATGCTTCCGGGCTCAGGAGGAACGGCAGAAAGCTTCAGACTGGATACCCAGTTCCATGAAACGGCATGTGCTGCAGGCTACACCGTGGTCTATGTAACCGGAGCTCCGGACCCTAAGGACAGCACATCCACTGTCGCATGGAACTATGATGGCAGAAAAGACGGAAACAGGGACACCGGTTTTCTCAAGGCACTGGCGGCCTTCATACAAGAAGAGTACCAAACAGATTCCGGACGTTGCTATGCAGCAGGCTTCAGCAACGGAGCCTTCATGTGTCACCGTCTGGCGCTGGAGGCCTTTGACACATTCTCAGCGGTAATCGCAGTGGCAGGAACAATGTCTGCAGAAACTTGGGAACACAGACATGAGGGCTGCACCGTCAGCCTGCTTCAGATTGCAGGGGAAAAGGACAGCGTCATCCCCAGACAAAAGGACGGAAGCTCGAAATACTCCCTGTTCCCGTCGATTGAAAAGGTCATCGACCATTACACAGTCACCAACGGACTGGGTGTTGTTGAGGTCGATAAAATCGGAAAAGAATCCGTTCTGACAAAATACACCGGTGCATCTGACGGAAATCTGGTCTGGTTTCTGCTTGTAAAAGACGGACGACATTCATGGTCAGCGGAAAGCGTGACAGGAATCAGCACAAACCGGCTGGTCCTGGAGTTTCTGGAATCAATACCGCAGTCCGTTCCGGGAAAAACACTGTAATTGAAAAAAAACAGGATAGAACATATCATTGTCATTGGGTATGAAACACAAAACGTCTGTAATAATCACTGTTCTTCTGGTATGCGTCGCTTTCAGTCTGTCTGCTGCCGTTATCCCTAAAAACGCAGTCAATGTCAGGTTGACGTTTACCGCAGCTTTCTATTCCGGAAAAGACGGCGAAAAGCACTATGATTCGAACTATTGGGTCTCCACTCTGACGGACATAAAGGCCTACAGGGAAATCTGGTTCACACAGCTGTTTGAGAGCCCGGCATATGCCGACCTCTACGACGAAGACAGGAACTTCATCGAAACCGTTCCGCTGGGAAAATACGGGGAGACCATACATTACATCCTTCCTCTGAACGCCTGCTACATCTATCTGCCCGTAAAACGCGAGGACCTGTCCAGGGCTTCCCTCTTCGGCCGCAGGAAGGCAGTGAACACAATCTCCGTCGGAAACGAGATGACAACCATCAACAACGCCGAGGAATTCCCTCTTGAGAACATCATCACCGATGGAGGATTTGCGAAGATCTTCCGTACCATCGGTGTAATAGGAGACGGAATTGCTTCCGGTGCCATGAGTACTGTTTTCGATGAAGAGGAAGCAAACCAGCAGAACATCGAGATGTTCGAATACAGCTGGATTCAGTACATGGCGCGTTACTGCGGAAGCACGGCATACAACTTCTCAGATTCCGGAATGAACACATCCTCGCTGTTCACGAATCCGGAATACAAGGAGATGTTCAAGGAGCTCACCGACGGAAAGCACCTCTGCCAGGCTTATTTCATCGCCCTCGGACACAGCGATTTCAACATGCAGATGCCCATAGGTTCCCTGAGCGATATCGATCCCCTGGACTTCAACAACAATGCGGACACATACATAGGAAACTATGCAAGAATCATCTCCACAATCAAGGCAATTCAGCCCAATGCGAAAATCTTCCCCGTTCTCATGAAAAACGGCGAGACCTACAGCGAATACAACAAAGCCATACGCGAAGTCTGCACCCTCTTTACCGAGAACGTCTACCTTCTTGAAATGGACCAGTACTCCATGGAACGTCAGGACTGGGAGTTTACGCTGGGTCAGGGCAACACCCTCGGATATCTGAACTACTCCTATCAGATATCGTCTTACGTGGACTGGTATATCCGAAGATATCCAGATGATTTCAAGTACGTTCAGTTCATAGGAACACCCTATGAATATTCATTGGGTCTTGTAAAACAGTAATACC